>DATHVI010000150.1:0-27431 GCA_035461385.1 Solirubrobacterales bacterium | reverse complement strand
CGTAGCCGCGGGCCAGGTATTCACGGCGAGAGCGGAGCAACTGGCGAGCCTTGACTCATGAGTCGGATCGGTAGAAAGCCAATCCCGGTGCCCGACGGCGTCACCGTCGACGTGAAGCCGGGCGCCGTCGTGGTCAAGGGCCCGAAGGGCGAGCTGAGCCAGCAGATCAGCCCCCGGATGACGGTCGAGGAGTCGGACGGGGTGCTGACCGTCAAGCGGCCGACCGATCGCGGGCCCGATCGGGCGCTGCACGGGCTCACCCGGAGCTTGATCGCGAACCTGGTCGAAGGCGTGACGAACGGTTATCAGCGCGGGCTCGAGATCCAGGGGGTCGGTTACCGGGCGCGGCTCCAGGGCAAGTCGCTCGAGCTCTCGGTCGGCTACTCGCAGCCGAAGTCGGTCGAGGCGCCCGAGGGCGTCGAGTTCGAGGTTCCGCAGCCGACCCAGGTGATCGTGCGCGGGATCGACAAGCAGCTCGTCGGCGAGACCGCGGCGCGGGTGCGCCGGGTGCGGCCCCCCGAGCCCTACAAGGGCAAGGGGATCCGCTACGCAGGCGAGCAGGTGCGCCGGAAGGTCGGGAAGCGGGCGTAACGATGGCCGTGGCAACCAGGGCACAGCAACGACTTCGCCGCCGGCGCCGCGTCCGTGCGCGCGTTCGCGGCACCGCCGAGCGCCCCCGGCTGTCGGTGTTCCGCTCGAACCGCGGGCTCGTCGCCCAGCTGATCGACGACCGCGCGGGCAGCACGCTCGCCGCCGTCTCCTGGACCGAGCCGGAGCTGCGGGAGCTCGCGCCGATCGAGCAGGCCAGGCGCGCCGGCGAGCTGATCGCCGAGCGCGGCAAGGGCGCCGGCGTCGAGGCCTGCGTCTTCGATCGCGGCGGCTACCGCTACCACGGTCGCGTCCGGGCCCTCGCCGAGGCCGCGCGCGAAGCGGGACTCGAGTTCTGATCGCTACCTTCAACCATTCCGCCGATGCGCAAGCCTGACATCGAGACAGTCAACCCCCAGGGACTCGACCTCCAGGAGCGGGTGATCGAGATCAACCGCGTCGCCAAGGTCGTCAAGGGCGGCCGCCGGTTCTCGTTCACCGCGCTCGTCGCCGTCGGCGACGAGGGATCGGTGGTCGGGATCGGCTACGGCAAGGCCCGCGAGGTCCCGCTGGCGATCCAGAAGGGCGTCGAGGACGCGCGGAAGAACCTGATCCGGGTGCCGAAGTACGGCCAGACGATCCCGCACCGGATCATCGGCCGCTTCGGATCGGGCCACGTCGTGCTCCGCCCGGCCAGCCCCGGAACCGGCGTGATCGCCGGCGGCGGCGTCCGCGCGGTGCTCGAGCTCGCCGGGATTCGCGACGTGCTCTCGAAGAGCGTCGGCACCCAGAACCCGATCAACCTCGTCAAGGCGACGATGGACGGGCTGATTCACCTCCGCCGGCCCGAGGACGTCGCGAAGCTGCGGGGCCTGAGCGTCAAGCAGGTGCTCGGGCTCGACCTGCTCGCCGACGCGAAGGGCAACGGCGCCCCGGCTCCGGAAGGCCACGAGGCCGTCAAGGCCGACGCCCCGCCCGAGGAAGCCGATCAGGCCGGCGCCGGCGGCGCTGCGAGCGCCGAGCCGGCCGCCGCCGCGGCTGACGAGTCCTCCGCCGAGGCTGAGGCGGGCGCCGCGCCGCAGGGCGAGTCGGCGGCTGCCGGGCAGGACGCCGAGGAGGCCGGGTCCTGATGGTGAGCGTGAGGCAGGTTCGCTCCGCGAACGGCGCCAACCCGCGCCAGCGCGACACCCTGCGCTCGCTGCGGCTCGGGCGGATCGGCCGCGAGGCCCAGCTCGAGGACAGCCCGCAGCTTCGCGGGATGCTGCGTGTGGTCGAGCACCTGGTCGAGGTCGACGACGGCTCCGGCGACGGAGGGAAGCGCTGATGCCCCGTCTGTCCCCGGAGGAGGTGGCCCTGCACACGGTCCGGCCGAAGCCGGGCTCGCGCCAGGATCGCAAGCGGGTCGGCCGTGGCGAGGGCTCGGGCTCGGGCAAGACATCCGGCCGCGGGCACAAGGGCGCCGGCGCGCGCTCGGGCAACAAGCGCAAGGCCGGCTACGAGGGCGGCCAGAACCCGATCCACATGCGGATGCGCAAGCTGCGTGGTCCGCATCACAAGATGTCGATGCCGTTCGAGCCGTTCCGAACCCGCACCCAGCCCGTCAACGTCGCCGACCTCGAGGCCCGCTTCGACGACGGCGCCGAGGTCACGCCCGAGTCGCTGCGCGCGGCCGGGCTCGCGAAACGCTCGCACCCGGTCAAGGTCCTCGGACGCGGCGAGATCTCGAAGAAGCTGACCGTCCGCGTCCACGCCTTCAGCGCCTCCGCGAAGGAGAAGATCGAGAAGGCGGGCGGGACCTGCGAGCCGCTCGCGGCCGCCACCGGCGCCGCGAGCGGGCGCGAGGCCGAAGCTTCGGCGGAGTAGCCCTTGCTCCAGACGATCGCCAACGCGTTCGCCGTTCCGGAGATCCGGCGGAAGATCGCCTTCACCCTGGCGATGCTGCTGCTCTACCGGCTCGGGGCCTACATCCCGGCGCCGGGAGTCGACGTCGACGCGCTCGACCAGATCGAGGACAACTTCACCGGCGCCGACGTCCTCGGCTTCCTCAACCTGTTCTCCGGCGGAAGCCTCTCGCGGCTGTCCCTGTTCGCGCTCGGGATCATGCCGTACATCACCTCGTCGATCATCCTCCAGCTGTTGACGGTGGTGGTCCCGTCGCTGGAGCGGCTCCAGAAGGAGGGCGAGGTCGGCCAGCAGAAGATCACCCAGTACACGCGCTACCTCACGGTCGCGCTCGCGTTCGGCCAGTCGCTCGGCTACGTGTTCCTGTTCCAGACGTTCACCACCCAGGGCGGCAACAGCGTCGTCGGCGACCTCACCTTCGCGAAGGTGATGATGATCGTGATCTCGCTGACGGCCGGGACGACGCTGCTGATGTGGATGGGCGAGCTGATCACCCAGCGCGGGATCGGCAACGGGATCTCGCTGATGATCTTCGCCTCGATCGCGTCGGGGATCGCCCCGGGGATCACCCGCTGGTGGACGAACCCGGATCAGGTCTTCATCGTGATGATGCCGTTCATCGCCCTCGCGGTGATCGTCGGGATCGTCTACGTCCAGGAGGGCCAGCGGCGGATCCCGGTCCAGTACGCGAAACGGGTCGTCGGGCGCAAGATGACCAGCGGCGGCTCCACGTACCTGCCGCTGCGGGTGAACATGGCCGGCGTGATCCCGGTGATCTTCGCCGCCTCGATCATGGCGTTCCCGCCGACGATCGGCCAGCTGATCAACACTCCGGCCGCGCTCGACTTCGCCGCCTTCTTCAGCCCCAACGGCTGGGCCTACATCGTCGGCGAGGTCTTCTTCATCATCATCTTCACCTACTTCTACACCGCGGTCACCTTCAACCCGGTCGACCAGGCCGACAACCTGAAGAAGTACGGCGGCTTCATCCCCGGCGTCAGGCCCGGGCGACCTACCGCCGAATACCTCGACCGGATCCTCTCCCGGCTGACGTTCCCGGGGGCGCTCTACCTCGGCGCCGTCGCCGCGCTGCCGACGGTCCTGATCAACCAGACCTCGGCGAACTTCTTCTTCGGCGGCACCTCGATCCTGATCGTCGTCGGCGTCGCCCTCGACACGGTCAAGCAGCTCGAAGCGCAGCTGATGATGCGCAACTACGAAGGTTTTCTGAAGTAGCCCCGGCGCGGACGCTGCAAACCGCCGCCTGCCGTTTGTCCTCGGCCGATCGACTCGCTCACTTGGGCTTCGACCAAGCTCCGGTAGCTGACCGGAGGCCCTCGCCGTCCTGCCTGCAGCCGGCGCTCGGGTAGGCTCTTCCCTCTCGTGTCCGAGCTGAACCTGATCCTGCTGGGGCCGCCTGGGAGCGGCAAGGGAACGCAAGGTGAGCGCCTCACCGAGGACTTCCGGCTGCCGTACTACGCGACCGGCGACATCCTCCGGGCCGCGGTTCGCGACGGCACCGACCTCGGGCGCGAGGCGAAGGAGTACATGGACCGTGGCGACCTCGTCCCCGACGAGGTGATCGTCGGGGTGATCGCCGAGCGGATCGACGACCACGAGGCCGAGGACGGCTTCATCCTCGACGGCTTCCCACGCACGATCCCCCAGGCCGAGGCGCTCGACGCGAAGATGGCCGAGCTCGGGCGCGAGCTGACGGCCGCGGTGCTGATCGACGTCGACGACGAGGAGGTGATCCGCCGCCTCGGCGGCCGGCGGACCTGCGTCAAGAGCGGGCACGTCTTCCACGTCGAGTTCGACCCGCCGAAGAACGACGACGTCTGCGACGTCTGCGGCGCGCGGCTCGAGGTTCGCGACGACGACAAGCCCGAGGTGATCCGTCACCGGCTCGACCAGTACCGCGACAAGACCGAGCCGTTGATCTCCTACTACGAGGGCAAGGGACTGCTGAAGCGGGTCGACGGCGATCGTCGGCCGGACGAGGTCTCGGACCGGATCCGGGCGATGATCGCCACCCTGCGCATGGAGGAGGAGCTTTAGTGGCGCGGCCGATGAGGACGAATGCGAGGAGCGGCTAGCGATGTACCGCGGCGGAATCATGATCAAGACGCCCGAGCAGATCGAGCGGATGGCTCGCGCCGGGGCGATCCAGGCGCGGTGCCTGAAGATGCTGCGCTCGAAGTGCCGCCCCGGGGTGACCACCGCCGAGCTCGACGAGGCCGCGGAGCGGTTCATCGCCTCGCAGGGCGCCGAGCCTTCGTTCCTCGGCTACCGCGGGTTCCCCGGGTCGATCTGCGCGTCGCCGAACTCGATGGTCGTCCACGGGATCCCCGGGCCGACCGAGCTTCGGCGCGGCGACGTGATCTCGATCGACGTCGGAGTGACCAAGGACGGGTGGGTCGCCGACGCGGCCGTCACCCTGCCGGTGGGCGAGGTGGGCGACGACGCGAGGCTGCTGCTGGCGACGACCGAGGCGGCGCTTCACGCCGGGGTCGCGCAGATGCTGCCCGGCAACCACGTCGGCGACGTCTCGCACGCGATCCAGCGGACGGTCGAGATCGAGGGCCTGTCGATCATCCGCTCGCTCGTCGGCCATGGTGTCGGCCGCGAGATGCACGAGGATCCCCAGGTCCCGAACTTCGGCGAGCCGGGGCGGGGCCCCGAGCTCCAGCCGGGGATGGTCCTGGCGATCGAGCCGATGGTCAACGCCGGCGGACCGGAGATCCGGATGGGCGACGACGGCTGGGCCGTCTACTCGGCCGACGGCTCGCTGGCCGCCCACTTCGAGTTCACCGTTGCGGTCACCGAGGACGGGCCGCGGATCTTGACCCCCTGGAACGGGGAGGACGCCTAGTGCGATCGAAGCGAGCGATCGGGACGATGGCGGTCCTGGCGGCGCTCTTGGGGGCGCTGGTGATCGGCTGCGGCGGGGATGACGGCGACGACGGCGGCGGTGGCGAGACCGTGTCTGCCGAGGACTACGTCAACGACGTCTGCAGCGGGATGAGCGAGCTGACGACGACGATCACCTCCGGTCAGGAGGAGTTCCAGCAGGCCCTCCAGGGATCGCTCGACTCCCCGGAGGAGGGCCGCGATGTGCTCGTCAGCTTCCTCGGCGACGCGGCCGACGCGGCCGGGGAGGCGCACTCGGCGGTCGAGGAGGCCGGCGTCCCCGATGTCGACGGCGGCGAGGAGGTCGCCGACGCGATCACGACCGCGATCGGCGACATGCAGGGAGCGTTCGAGCAGGCCCGAGGCGACGCCGAGTCGATGTCGACCGAGTCGGCGGGGGAGTTCGCCTCCGACGCCCAGGAGATCGCAACGGCGGTCCAGGCGTCGAGCCAGCAGATCCAGGAGTCGCTGCAGGCGGTCGGCGAGAACGAGGAGCTCGAGGCCGCGGCCGAGGACGCCGAGGCCTGCCAGCAGCTGTAGGCGCCTCGCCGGCCGGAGAGCTCGCGCTCGCGGGGCGCTCGCGCCCGAAGCGGGCAGCCGTCAGCTCCCCGCTTGCGGCCGGTAGGTACCGAACGACCAGAGGTTCCCTTCGGGGTCGCGGACCGTGAAATCGCGGGAGCCGTAATCGGTGTCGGTGATCTCGACCGCGATCTCGCCGCCGGCCTCGCGGACGCGCCCGTACAGCGCCTCGACCTCGTCGATGGCGCAGTAGACGAGCCGGCCGCCCGCCGGCAAGCTGCGAAACGGCTCGCGGCCGGTTCCGGCCGTGCTCAGCATCACGATCGCGCCCTGGAGGGCGAGCTCTGCATGGATCACGTTGCCGCTCTCGTCGCGATGGTCCTCGCGGCGCTCGCAGCCGAGCACCTCCTCGAGCCACTCGATTGCGGTGTCGGCGTCGCGATACTGAAGCCCGGGATAGAAGATCGGGGTCGAGGTCGGCGGCGTCATCAAGTCTCCCTTCGAGTTCGTTTCGGGGAGCGTAGTTCCACCGCGGCCGCGGTTTCTTGTACGGACGTGACCTGCGGCTCCGGCTCGCTCCGGGTCCCTGCTACCATTTTGCGCCGGCCCCAGTGGCCGTTCGATGGTGCCCGTGGCCCGACTCCTGGGGCTGCTGGGCCTCCTCCAGTAGGTAGTCAGATACGACCCGAGAAGGGGCGATGAAGGTTCGAGCGTCCGTCAAGCCGATGTGTGAGCGCTGCCGGATCATCCGGAGGCGCGGCCGTGTCCTCGTGATCTGCTCGAACCCTCGCCACAAGCAGCGGCAGGGCTGAGGAGGCGAGCATGGCACGGATCGCGGGAGTCAACATCCCCCTCAACAAGCGGATCGAGCTCGGCCTCACCTACGTCCACGGGATCGGGCGCTCGACCGCGAACAAGGTCCTCGACGAGGTCGGCGTCGACCCGAACACCTACGTCAAGGACCTCACCGACGAGGAGACCGTGAAGCTCCGCGAGGCGGTCGAGACCCGCGAGGTCGAGGGTGACCTGCGCCGGGACCGCTCGCAGAACATCAAGCGCCTGTCGGAGATCGGCGCCTACCGCGGCATCCGTCACCGCCGCGGGCTGCCGACCCGGGGGCAGCGAACGAAGACCAACGCGCGCAGCCGCAAGGGCCCGCGCAAGATGAGCGTGTCCGGCCGCAAGAAGCCGCCGGCGCCGAAGTAGGAGTAGCCGGGAATGCCTCAGCCAAAGCGCGGCAAGGGACGCTCGCGGCGCCGGGCGAAGAAGAACATCGCCTACGGCGTCGCCCACATCAAGACGAGCTTCAACAACACGATCGTGACGATCACCGACACCGACGGCAACGTCGTCTGCTGGGAGTCCGCCGGCTCGGCCGGCTTCAAGGGGTCGCGCAAGTCGACGCCGTTCGCCGCCCAGGTGACCGCCGACTCCGCCGCTCGCAAGGGCATGGAGCACGGGCTCGAGCGGGTCGAGGTCCACGCCAAGGGCGCCGGCTCCGGTCGCGACACCGCGATCCGCTCGCTGCAGGCGGCCGGCCTCCAGGTGACCACGGTCAAGGACGTGAGCCCCCAGGCCCACAACGGCTGCCGCCCGAAGAAGCGGCGGCGGGTGTAGGAGGGCCGCCGGATGGCGCGGGACACCGGACCGCAGTGCAAGCAGTGCCGCCGTGAGGGGCAGAAGCTGTTCCTCAAGGGTGAGCGCTGCCTGACCGAGAAGTGCGGCGTCGAGCGGCGGTCGTACCCGCCGGGCGAGCACGGCCGCGGGCGCGTTCGCCAGTCGGAGTACCGCCAGCAGCTGCGCGAGAAGCAGAAGGCCCGCCGCTATTACCAGATCCTCGAGAAGCAGTTCCGCAACTACTACGACAAGGCCGCTCGCCAGCCCGGCGTCACCGGCGACAACCTGCTCCGGCTGCTCGAGCGGCGGCTCGACAACGTGCTCGTCCGGCTCGGCTTCGCCGCGTCGCGACGCCAGGCCCGCCAGCTCGTAAACCACGGCCACTGGCTGGTCAACGGCCGCCGCGTGAACATCCCGAGCTATCAGGTGCGGCCCGACGACGTGATCACGATCAGGCCCGCCTCTGCGGCATCCGACGTCGTGCGCTCGGCGACCGAGCTCACCGCCACCGTGCCGCCCTGGCTCCAGGCCGACCACGACGCGCTCACTGCCAAGGTGCTCCGGATGCCGGAGCGGGACGAGATCACGGTCCCGGTGCAGGAGCAGCTGATCGTCGAGCTCTACTCCAAGTAGCGCTCTCCAGTACCACGACCCGGAAGCGAGAAGAAGCCATGACCACCCTGCCCGACCTCCAGATTCCGCAGATCTCGAGCGAGAACGTCGACGACAACCAGGGAACGTTCACGATCGAGCCCCTCGACAAGGGGTTCGGTTACACCTTCGGCAACTCCCTCCGCCGGGTGCTGCTCTCCTCGCTCGGCGGCGCCGCCGTCAAGAGCGTCCGGATCGAGGGCGTCGCGCACGAGTTCTCGACCATCGACGGGATCAAGGAGGACGTCACCGACATCGTCCTCAACCTCAAGGACATCGTCGTCCGCATGCACACCGACGCTGACGAGATCGAGGCGCCGCTGGTCGCCAGCGGGCCGGGCGAGGTGAAGGCGAAGGACATCGACCTCCCCGCCGGGGTCGAGATCCTCAACCCCGACGCGCCGATCGCGACGCTCGAGAAGCGGACCAAGCTCGAGATGTACCTGACGATCGGGCGCGGGCGCGGCTACTCGCCGGCCGAGGAGAACAAGTCCGAGGATCAGCCGATCGGCGTGATTCCGATCGACTCGATCTTCTCGCCGATCCGCCGCGCCTCCTACTCGGTCGACTCGGCTCGCGTCGGCCAGCGCACCGACTTCGACAAGCTCGTGCTCGAGGTCGAGACCGACGGCTCGCTCGAGCCGGGGGCGGCGCTGCGCGAGGCCTCGGAGATCCTGATCAAGTCGCTCGCGATCTTCACCGACGCCGACCGGGTCGAGGAGCTGACCGCACGCGACGGCGCCAACGGTGCCGATCCGGGCGCCGCCGCGCCCGCCGCAACGGAGGGCGACGATCGGCTGATCGAGGAGCTCGAGATCGGCGTCCGCGCCTACAACTGCCTCAAGCGGGCCGGGATCCAGACCGTCGGCGACCTGGTGACGCGCTCGGAGTCGGAGCTGAATGCGATCCCGAACTTCGGTAAGCGCAGCACCGACGAGGTCAAGGAGGCGCTCAACCAGCTCGGCCTCTCGCTCCGCGACGAGTAGGGCTCCGATGCGCCACGGCAAGCAGCGCAACAGGCTCAGCCGCAGCGCCGGCCACCGCAAGGCGCTGCTGCGGAACCTCTGCCGCGAGATCATCGACCACGAGCGGATCGAGACCACCCAGGCGAAGGCGAAGGCGGCACGGTCCGAGGTCGAGAACCTGATCACGCTCGGCAAGCGCGGCGACCTCCACGCCCGCCGGCAGGCGCTCTCGGAGCTCGGCCAGGACAAGTTCCTCGTCCACAAGCTGTTCGAGGAGCTCGGCCCCCGCTACGCCGAGCGGGACGGCGGCTACACCCGGATCGTCAAGCTCGGCCCGCGCCGCTCGGACTCGACTGAGATGGTCTACCTCGAGCTGGTCTAGCTCGGGGGGTCAACGGACGAGCTCGTAGGCGCCGCTGTCCGGCCGGCGGTCCCGCTGGCGACCGCGCTGGTCGCGCCTCGGGGCCGAGGCACGGATGGCGCGGCCGATCGCAGGGCTCTTGCGCTTCAGGGCGATCGTCGCCGTGGGGCCGCCGTTACGGGCGAGCCCGCGGAGCCTCGGGTTGGCACGCACGGTGTCACGCTGACTGTCGAAGCCGCCGCAGTCGGTGCCGTCGGTGCGCAGGTTGCCGCCCGCTGAGGTGAACACACCCGCGCAGTCGTCGGCGTCGCCCAGCCGCTGATCATTGAGCGCCAAGATCGAGTTCCGGATCCGGAACTCGCCGGCCGGGGCGTTGAACGCCCCGCCGCCGGATCCGATGCCGTTGCCGTCGGAGTCGGAGACGTTGCGGGCGATCGTGGTCGCGTTGAGGAGGGCAGTGGCGCCCGTGCCATTGAAGATCGCGCCGCCGAAGCCGGTCGCGCGATTGCCGCTGAAGGTCGAGTTGACGACCGTCAGCTCGCCGAACGAGTGGATCGCCCCACCGTTGTCGTCGGTGCTCCGGTTGGCGCTGAAGGTGGAACTCGCGACTCGCACCGATCCGTTGTTGACGTACAGCGCTCCCCCGGTGTTGGGAGCGCTGTTGCCCCGGAAGGTCGTCTTGTCGATCAGCGATGGCTGGTCGGTGGCGGCGTAGATCGCACCAGCGCGGCTCGCGTCGGCGCGGTTTCCGCGCAGGACGCTGCGCCGGATCACGAAGCGGTCTCCCGTGGCCTCGATCGCCCCGGCTTCGTCGCCGGCGCGGTTGCCGATCAGCTTGCTGCCGAGGATTCGGAGCACGCCCGCCTGGTGGTAGATCGCGCCGCCGAGCCCGGAGTTGTTGGGCGGGACCTCGGGGGCTGCGTTTCCGCGCAGCACGCTCGCGGCGATCGTCAGGTTGGCGCTGGCGTGGATCGCCCCACCGTCGTGCTCCGACTCTCTGCCCCCGGTGAGGATCAGCCGCCGCAGCCGGGTCGGGGCGAAGGCCTCGAAGATCCGCTCACCGCTGGCGCTGCCGTCGATCGTCGTCCTCCGCTTGCCTCGACCGACGATCGCGATCGGGTCGTTATCGAGGTCGAGGTCGCCGTCGAGGCCCTCGTTCTCGCCGGTCCCCGTCCGGGTGAGCCTGTATGGCCGCTTCCTCGCCTTGAGGACGATCCTGTCGACGCCCGGGCGAGCGTTCGCGGCGATCACCGCCTCGCGAAGCGAGCAGTCGCGCTTCTTGCATCCGTTCGGCGGCGGGTCGGCAGTGCGCGTAACCGTGAACTTCGCCGCGCCGGCGGAGCCGGGCAGGATCGCCAACAGACCGAGGATCGCCAGTGCGAGACACCGGTTGAACGTCGCCATCGTGGTCGCGAAGCGTATCGGCCCGGGCCGGCCGCTGTGCGAGAGCGGACCTCATCCGGCGTTCTCCAGCCACGGATCGTTGAGCTTTCGTGATCGAGTGTCGCGACGACATGCGACCGTGAATCCTCGCGGGGCAAGGAGGCCCTCGAGGGAGGCCCGGGCGACTCCGGCTACGCTCCCGGGCCGGTGCCGACCTTCCGACTCACGATCGCCTACGACGGCTCACGCTTCGCGGGCTGGGCGCGCCAGGCGGGGCAGCGGACGGTGCAAGGGGCGGTCGAGGAGGCGTGCGGGCGAATCCTCGGTGGCACCGACGTCGAGCTGACCGTCGCCGGCCGAACCGACGCCGGCGTCCACGCGGCCGGTCAGGTGGCGAGCTTCAGCCTCGACCGCGACCCTCCCGACCGGCTCGCAGAGCGCCTCAACGCCGTCCTCCCGCGCGACGTCGTGGTGCTCGCCGCCGACCGGGCGCCGGAGGGATTCGACGCCCGCGGCGACGCCCGCTCGCGGGCCTACCGCTACCGCGTCCTGGCATCGCCGTTGCGGAATCCGTTCGAGGAGGGGCGGGCGCTGTGGTGGCGCTATCCGGTCGACCGTGCGGCGCTCGATGCCTGCGCGAAGACCGTCCTCGGAAAGCACGACTTCACCGCCTTCACCCCGACCCAGACCGAGCACGTCCTCTTCGAGCGCCATGTCACCGCCTGCCGCTGGGAGGCCGAGCGGCCCGAGCTGCTGGCGATGGAGATCGAGGCGCCGTCGTTCATGCGCAACCAGGTCCGGGTCCTGGTCGGGACGATGCTCGAGGTGGCCGGCGGCCGGCGCTCGGTCGAGGACTTCCGCAATCTGCTCGCCGGCGCGCCCCGCGACCGTGCCGGCGAAACCGCGCCGCCACACGGGCTCTATCTCGTCGCGGTGCGGTACGGCGACGACGCAGGCGGCGTCGCCGGCACCTGATCTGCGGAAGACTACGGTTGCCCCGGGGCGGCCGCCGATCGAGCATCCCTTGCTCATGGAAGGCTCCGGTTCATCGCTCCCGGAGCGGGAGGGTCGGGCATGGTGGCGCCCGTGGACCGTCGTCGCGCTGCTCGCCGCGACCCTGCTCGTCGCGCTGCCCGCGGTCACGGCCGCCGATCACGAGCGTGCGGGGCAGCGGTTCCCCAGCGCCCAGGAGGCGTGCGATTACATCGCCACCCAGGCGCGCGGGAAGGCCTTCCTCTGCCCGGCCTCGTTGCCGGCTCGGGTGGTATCCGAGCGCTCGCGATTCCTGGTCGACGAAGCGGAAGACCGGGCGTACGGGGTGCATTGGAGGCCCGACAAGGGCCGTCCCCGGCTGACCGTCCTCCGGCTCTCGAGGCGGTTCCTGAAGCCGCTGCGGAGGTTCGCAGCCCAGGAGGGTCGAGTGCGGGTGATCGAGGTGCGCGGCGGCCGCCGCGCGATCCGCTTCTGCCTCGACGAGTTTTGCGGGATCGGCTGGCGCGAGCGCCGGAGCACGTACCTGGCGCTCGGTTCCCGTCGCGACGGTTCTCGACGGCGGCTTCGCCGGGACTTGCGGGCAGTCACCCGGGGATTCGAGGTCGTTCAGCCGAACCCCGCGCCTCCACCGCCTCCTCCGGATTTCGACGTCGGCGAGTGGTTCTTCGACGGCTCGACCGACGCCTGCACGTTCATCGCCGGCAAGGCGAGGCGACCCCCTGTCCTCTGCCCGCCGACCCTTCCGCCCCGGCTCGCGCCTCGGGGGCCGCTCACTCTGTTCGGGTTCTTCGAACGTCCCGAACGCTGGTACCTGGAGTGGATACCGAGGAGAACGAGCGGATTGCTGATCGTCGCGCGGGACCGGAAACGCGGCCTGCGCGAGGCGCGATCGTCGATGCGGCGCGATGGAAGGCGCGTTCGCGACGTTCGGGTGCGTGGACGCCCTGGGATCCTGAGCTGCGCCCGTTGGCGGCCTCGCCGCGATCGTTTCGAGGGGTCCTGCTACCTCGTGTGGCGAGAGCTCGGAGGCACCTACTCGGTGGTGCGGTTCGCCGAGATCGGGCTTCGACGCCTCCGTCGCGACGTACGCGCCGCCGCCCGTTCGCTGGAGCCGGTCGGCGTGCCCGCCGGTTCGCAGGCGGCTCCGTCCGTGCTGCGCCGTGTTTTTCAGGAGTGACGCGGCCAGGACCGCGAGAAAGCCTAAGGACCCCAGCCAGTGCCGCAGCGCGGGCGCTAGCTGTCGAACCCGAGCCCGAGACGGTCGAGGAGGCGAAGCCAGGCTCCGCGACGGCCCTGGTTGCGATCGGCGGCGGCGAGGCGGTTGCGGGTGAGCTGAATCGCGGCCCAGCGCAGCGGCTCGGGCGGGAAGGGGAGCGGGCGAGAGCGCAGGTAGCGGGCCGGAATCCGGGGATCGAGGTCGCCGTCGAGGAGGCCGAGCGCGACGCGGGCCCCGAACCGGCTCGCCCCGACCCCGAGCCCGGTGTGGCCCGCGACGTAGCTGACAGTGCCGCCGTGCGAGGTGCCGTAGAAGGCGAAGAAGCGCGAGCAGGTGTCGATCGCGCCCGCCCAGCGGTGGCTGAACCGGATCCCTTCGAGTTGGGGGAAGGTGATGAAGAAGTGCTTCGCCAGCATCGCGAAGGTCGCGTCTCGCTGCTCGAGCTCGGGGGCGATCCGCCTGGCGTAGTGGTAGACCGCGTCGTATCCGCCCCAGAGGATGCGGTCGTCGGCGGTGAGGCGGTATTAGTGGAACTGGTTCGCCCCGTCGCCGAAGCCCTGGCGCCGGGGCCAGCCGATCGCCTCCCGCTGGGCGGCGCTCAGCGGCTCGGTGACGAGGACGTAGTCGTAGACCGGGACGATCCGCCTCCGCACCGCCCCCACCGGGGAGCGGTAGGCGCTGGTCGCGAGCAGGGCTCGCGACGCGGCCACCGTCCCGCCGTCCGCTCGCAACTCGACGCCTCCCCCGCGCCGGGCGATCCCGCTCACCCGGGTCCGCTCGTGGATGCGGACCCCGAGCTCGAGCCCCGCCCGCCGCAGGCCCCAGACGAGCCGGGCCGGGTCGACGATCCCGCCGGAGCTCTTGACCCAGAGCCCGGCTCGGTAGGTCGGCGAGTCGAGCTCGGCGCGTACCGCGGCGCGGTCGAGCAGCTCGACGTCATGCCCGAAGCGCGACAGCACGGCCGCTTCGGTCGCGAGCTCATCCTCCTCATACGGCTCGAGCGCGACGAGGACATCGCCGGTCAGCTCGAGATCGCAGTCGATGCCCAGTCGCTCCAGCGTCGCCGCGGTCTCGGCGAGGTTCTCGCGGCCGAGCCGCTCGAGCGTCTCGACGTCGCCCGGGTCGAGGCGGCTGAGGCCGTTCGAGATCCCGTGGGTGAGCGAGGAGAGGATGAAGCCCCCGTTGCGTCCGCTGGCGCCATGCCCGGCGGTTTCGGACTCGAGCAGGACAACGTCCCGGGCCGGATCGCGCTCCTTGGCCAGGATCGCAGCCCAGAGGCCGCTGAGGCCGCCGCCGACGATCGCCAGGTCGGCGTCGCCGCGCCCGCTGAGCGCGGGCTGCGCCTCCGGTGCCTCGCCGCGGTCGAGCCAGAACGGCTGCGGCTCGGCGTCGGCATAGGAGCGGCGGTCGCGCTCGCTCGGCGGGGCGTCCCCCCAGGGCTGGCTCATCGACCGGCGGCCGCCCCGGGCGAGGCTTCGGATGCGAGCTCGACGTCGGCGCCGAGGGTCACCGGACAGTCCGGAAGGTGCATCGCCGTCCCCGTCGCCAGCGCGACCGGCTTGCCGTCGGCGTTCTCGATCCTCGCCTGGGAGATCGCGAGCGTGCGGCCGGAGTGGACGAGCGTCGCGCGGGCGACGAGGTCGCGGCCGTCAGCCAGCACGGGCCGGAGGTAGTTGACCTTGAGGTCGAGCCCGGCAATCGCAGTTCCCGGCGCGGCGGTGGTGACCGCCGCGCAGCCCATCGTCATGTCGGCGAGCATCGCGAGGGTGCCGCCCTGAAGGCGCGCGACCGGGCTGTTGAGCCACTCGGTGGCCGGCATCCGCATCGTCGCCTCCCCCTCGCCGGCTGCGGTCAGCTCGGCGCCGGTGAGGTGGCAGATCGGGGGCAGCGGGAGGTCGCCAGCGATCTGCCGGCGGATGATCTCGATCCCGGGAAGCTCGTCCCAGACCTCCTGCCCGAGGACCGCACCCGGGGGTGCCGGGCGCTCGAACGGACCCGGGCCCGGGTCGCCGGAATCGCTCGCCCAGGCCTCTCCGCGCGGCTCCGGAACCTGCTCGAGCGGCGGCAGGATCGCAAGCCGCGAGGTGCCGTGCGCGATCAGCTTCTCACCACGGGGGTCGATCACGAACACCTCCGACAGCCCAACGGTGCGCCCGACGTGGATCGACTGCCCGTGGGCGGTGAGCGTCGCCCCCGGACGCGCCGGGCGCAGGAAGGTGAGCGAGAGCTCCGCGGTCGTGTACGGGGTTGCGGCCGGGAGCTGCGTCTCGACCGAGCAGCCGAAGGCGACGTCGGCGAGGATCGCGAGGGTACCGCCGCCGATCAGCCCGGCGGAGTTCACGAGCCAGTCCGACGCGGGCATCTCGGCGTCGGCGGTGCCGTCGCCGATGCCGGTCGGACGCGCACCGGTGAGGTGGGTGAGGGGCGGCAGCGGCCCGCCGGCGCGCAGCCACCCCGCCAGCCGTTCGCGCCCCGGAAGCGCGAGCGCTCCCGGGTCCGGGTAGGAGCCGCGGACGGGCTCGCGCCAGACCTCGGTCGGCGTCATCCTCGCGGCAGCGCGTCGACCGGGCCGTCGATCCAGACGCGGACGTGATCGCCCGGGTGCCAGGCGGGGAAGCCGAGCCGGCGCGAGCGGATCGTCCGGCCCGACGCGCGCAGCCGGAGCTCGACGAGCTGGTCGTGACCGTAGAACCGCCGGCCGGTGACCTCGGCCTCGGCCGCGCTCGCCGGCCCGTTGATCCCAATCGCCACCGACTCGGGCCGCACCAGCACGTCGACCGGGCCCGAGCGCGAAGGATCGACGGGCAGCGATCCGAGCTCGCAAGCGACCCGGCCATCTGCCGCCTCGCCGGGAACGACCTCGATCTCGCCGACGAACTCGGCCACCCAACGCGAGCGCGGGCGCGAGTAGATCTCCTCCGGGGTCCCCGACTGCTCGATCCGGCCCGCCCGCATCACCGCGACCTGCTCGGCGAGGCTGAGCGCCTCCTCCTGGTCGTGGGTGACGAACAGCGCCGTCACCCCGGCCTCGGCGAGGATCTCGCGCACCTCCTCCCGGAGGCGCTCGCGAAGCCCCGCCTCGAGGTTCGAGAACGGCTCGTCGAGTAGGACGAGGTCCGGGGTCGGCGCCAGCGCCCTGGCCAGGGCGACCCGCTGCTGCTGGCCGCCGGAGAGCTCGTTCACCGAGCGGCCGGCGTGACCGCCGAGGCCGACCAGGTCGAGCACCTCGCGAACCCGCCCCGGGTCGGCGTTCCGCCCGAGCGCGTAGGCGACGTTGCCGGCGACGTCGTAGTGCGGGAACAGCGCGTAGTCCTGGAAGACGACCCCGATTCGGCGCCGCTCCGGCGGGACGAACTCGCCCCGGCCGGCGAGGATGCGCCCGCCGACGGTCACCGTGCCCGAGTCGGGCCGCTCGAAGCCGGCGATCAACCGCAGCGTCGTCGTCTTCCCGCACCCGCTCGGCCCGAGCAGGGCGGCGATCGTCCCCTCGGGTACCTCGAGCGAGAAGCCGTCGACGGCGCGCACGTCGCCGAACGACTTCGACAGGTCGGTGCACGTGATCGAGCTCATCAGAGCACCTCACGGCAGATGCTGCTCTCGCGACACGAGTGTCGCTCGCTCGCAACCTGGATCGCGCTTCGCCTGCGAATCGCCTTCTCTTGGACTGGCTCCGCGCTCATGACCGTCAATGATGGAGGATCGCCGCCGTCATCCGCCCTCGCCGGGTCAGTCGCGCGCGGTCAGCCAGTACAGCGGCAGCGCCGAGATCGCGAGCAGCGCGAGCGCCGGGATCGCGCCGGCCTCGAAGAACCCGACCCTTGTCGCCTTCCAGATCTGGATCGCCAGGGTCTCGAATCCGATCGGGGCGAGGATCAGGGTCGCCGGGAGCTCCTTGACCGCGGTCAGGAAGACGAGCGCGCCGCCCGCCAGCACCCCGGACGAGATCAGCGGCGCGGTCACCGTCCGCAGGACCGCGAACGGCCGGCGCCCGAGGCTCCGCGCCGCCTCCTCGACCCGGGGGGAGACCTGGAGCAGGCTCGCGCGCGTGATCCCGACCGCCAGCGGAAGGAAGAGGACGACGAAGGCGAAGACGAGCATCGCCAGGGTCTGGTAGAGCCCGACCGCGACCCGGGTGCCGAAGAACACGAGCGCGAGCGCGACGACGATCCCGGGCAATGCGTGGCCGGTGTAGCTGAGCCGCTCGACGGTCCCTGCGAACGGCCCGCGGAAGCGGACCGCGAGCACGGCGATCGGGATCGCGGCGAGCGCGGCGACGACGGCGGCGAGGCCGGAGGCGAGCAGCGAGTTGCCCGCGGCCGAGGCGATCGCGCCCCAGTCGACGTCACCGGCGACGCTCTGGAGCGCCCAGTAGACGAGGACCGCGACCGGGAGCACGAGCGCGAGCCCGGCGACGAGCCCGCAGAAGGCGAGCGCGGGCGCCCGCCAGCGTCCGAGCGCGATCGTGCGGGGCTGCCGGGCCGATCCGGGGGCGGTCCGGTAGAGCGCCGTCGGCCGGCGCGTGCGCGCCTCGAGCCAGAGCAGCACTGCCATCAGGACGACGAGCAGGGTCGCGAGTGAGGCGGCGCCGATGCGGTCGAAGCTCGCCCGGTACAGCGTGTAGATCGAGGTCGTGAACGAGTCGAACCGCATGATCGAGACGGCGCCGAAGTCGCTGAGGACGTAGAGCGCAACCAGCAGGCCCCCGGCGCCGATCGCCGGCACGAGCTGCGGGAGGACGACGGTGCGAAACACGGCGGCGGGACTGCGGCCCATTCCGAGGGCCGCCTCCTCGAGCTGCGGGTCGAGGCGGCGCAGCGTCGCGCGGACGGGGAGGAAGACGAAGGGGTAGGTGAACAGGGCGAGCGTCAGCCAGGCGCCGGGGAACCCGGTGATCGACGGCAGGCGCTCGACGCCGAGCGGCGCGAGCAGGTCTTGAAGCAACCCCTGGGGGCCGAGCGCCGAGAGGATCGCGTAGGCGCCGATGTAGCTCGGGATCACCAGCGGCAGGGCCGCCGCCACCGTCCACAGCCGCCGGCCGGGGAGATCGGTGCGGACGGTGAGCCAGGCGAGCGGGACCGCGATCGCGACCGCGGTCGCGGTGACCGCGCCGGCGAGGCCGGCGCTCCGCAGGACCAGGCGCGCCGTCCGCGCTCGCCAGATCGCCTCGAGCGCATCCGACCCGGCGTCGACGACGACGACCGCGAGATAGACGAGCGGGAGGGCGACCGCGGCACCGAGGACCGCGCCGGCGACGAGCAGGAACGCAGGCGGTCGCGCGCCCGAGGCTCGCCCGCCTCCGAGCGCGCGCAGCCGCCCGAGTGCGCCGTTCGCCTCTATAGCGCCCCCGACTCCTCGATCATGGTCAGGGTGCCCTGAAGGTCGTCGAGGTTCGAGAGGTCGACGTCGGGCTGGTCGATCTGCGCAAGCGGGACGATGCCCGGCTCGACCTCGACACCCTCGATCAGCGGATACTCCTTGGTCTCGGAGGCGAAGTACCGCTGGGCTTCCGGGCCGAGCAGGAAGTCGATCAGCTCCGCCGCCTCTTCGGGACGGTCGGAGCTCGCGAGGATCCCGGCTCCGGCGACGTTGATCATCGCCCCGATGTCGCCCGGCGGCGAGTAGACCTCGACCGGGTACTCGGGATCCTCGGCCTTGGCCTCGGCGACGTAGTAGTGGTTGATCAGCCCGACGTCGATCTCGCCGGCGGCGATCGCATCCCGAATCGGGATGTTGCTGTCGAACGCCACCGTCCTGTTGGCGACCATCCCCTCGAGCCATTCGCGGGCAGCCTGCTCGCCCTCGGTGATCCGCAGCGCGGTGACGAAGGCCTGGAACGACCCGTTCGTCGGCGCCCAGCCGACTCGACCCTCCCACTCGGGGTCGGTGAGGTCGAGCACCGAATCGGGGAGGTCGGGCTCCGAAAGCTCGCGGCTGTCGTAGGCGATCACCCGGGCCCGGCCCGAGATCCCGACCCAGTCGCCGGCGCGCGATCGAAACGGCCGGTCGACCCGCGCCAGGACCTCCTCGTCGAGCTCGCTCAGCAGGCCGTCCTTCTCGAGCGCTCCGAGCGAGCCGGCGTCCTGGGAGACGAAGACGTCGGCAGGGCTCGCGTCGCCCTCCTCGAGGATCGTCGCCGCGAGCTCGGCCGAGTCGCCGTAGCGCACCTCGAGCTCGACCCCCGCCTCGTCGGCGAAGTCGTCGAGAACCGGGCCGATCAGCACCTCGTCGCGGCCGGAGTAGACGGTCAGCGCGTCATCGCCGCCGCAGCCGACGAAGGCGGGGACGAGGAGGGCGACTGCGCCGGCGGCGAGCGCACGGGCGGCGCGGCGGGGGAGGCGGGGTCGTGTCGAGCTGGGCAAGTCCGGGTTCCTTTCTGGGGACGGGGATCGCGGGGCCGAGAGACTTGGACCGTGTTAGGCATCCCTAACTCACGGCGCGGTCAGGTTAGCTAATTCCGACCCCCGCGGTCGGAGAGACCCGCGCCCGTCGCCGCGGCGTGAGGGCAAGCGCGGCCGCGGATCCGCTCTACGTCAACCTTGTCGTCGCGCCCGCGCGCGGTTGGCATCCGCGGCGATCGCATCGCTCCGGGGATCGGATCCGGATCAGGGGCGCTTCGATCAAGGTCCGCCGCTACCGGGGCCGAGCCACGCCCATTGCCTCGGCGCCCTCCCGCAGCGCTCTGGCATCCTCCGCCGGGTGAGCGCGGACGAGTACTCACGCGTCCTCGATCTCCAGGATGCCCTGCCGGGGCCTCCCCGGCCGGGCCCGCGAGAGCGCCGGGTGATCGAGGTCCCCGCCCGGGCGACGGACGGCGCTCGGATTGTTCGGGCGGCCCGGAGCAGCCAGCCCGCTCGGGGCCGCCCCTAGAATCGGCCGCAGTCCGGCGGGCCCAACGCCGGCGGCTATCGAGATGCTCGCACTGCTGACAAACGACGACGGGATCGGTGCCCACGGGCTGCACGAGATGCGACGAGCGCTCGGCGAGGTCGACGGGGTCGAGGTGCGCGTGATCGCGCCCGACACCAACCGCAGCGGCACCGCCCGCAGCATCACCACCCGCTCGCCGCTCTGGGTCGAGGAGATCCGCTTCGACGACGGCGGGATCGGGTTCGCGACCGACGGCACGCCGGTCGACTGCGTCCGGTTCGCCGACCTCGGCCTGCTCGAGCGCCGCCCCGACGTGATCGTCTCCGGGATCAACCACGGCTCGAACCTCGGCGACGACGTCACCTACTCGGGCACGGTCGCTGCGGCGCTCGAGGGGATCGTCCTCGGGATCCCGGCGGTCGCGATCTCGCAGCAGTCCGAGGCCCAGGACATGGGGTTCCGGGGACGGGCGTTCGACTTCACCTACTCGGCGACCCTCGGGCGCGAGATCGTCCGCGCGCTCGCCGAGCGGCCGTTGCCCGAGGGCACCCTGCTGAACGTCAACTGCCCCGCCGGCGAGCCGGCCGGGATCGAGCTCACCCGGCTCGGCAAGCGGCTATACGACGACGAGCTGAAGCTCGTCGAGGAGGCCGACGGTCGCCGCCGCTACGAGATCTACGGCTTCGAGCCGTCGTTCGAGGACGAGCCGGGCACCGACCTCGCCGCCGTCGCCCGCGGCCGCGTGTCGCTGACCCCGGTCCACTTCGACCTCACCGACCTGCAAGGGATCGAGCGGCTCGGGAGCTGGGACCTCGACGCGCTCGCCCGCTCGATCGATCCCGCCCGGGCAGGATGACGACGACGAAGGACCGCGCCGCCGAGCTCCGTCGCGAGATCGCGCATCACGACCACCGCTACTACGTCCTCGACGACCCCGAGATCGGCGATGACGCCTACGACGCGCTGCTCGACGAGCTGCGCGCGCTCGAGGCCGAGCACCCCGAGCTGCGCACGCCCGACTCGCCGACCCAGCGCGTCGGCGGCCGTCCGCTCGAGAAGTTCGAGCAGGTTCGCCACATCGAGCCGATGCTGTCGCTCGGCAACGCCCGCGGCGCCGAGGAGTTTCGCGCCTGGGAGGCGCGGCTGCACAACCGCCTTCGCACCCTCGACATCGAGCCCGGCGAGCTTCGATTCGTCTCCGAGCCGAAGATCGACGGGATCGCGATCTCGCTCGTCTACGAGCGGGGACGGTTCGTCCGCGGCGCGACGCGCGGCGACGGCGTGATCGGCGAGGAGGTGACCCAGAACCTGCGGACGATCAAGGCGATCCCGCTGGCGCTCGACGGCGGCGCGCCTCCGGACCTGGTCGAGGTGCGAGGCGAGGTCTACCTGCCGCGGGCGGCGTTCGCGGAGCTCAACGAGCAACGCGCCTCCGAGGGCGAGTCGACGTTCGCCAACCCGCGAAACGCGACCGCCGGGTCGATTCGCCAGCTCGATCCCGAGATCGCTGCCTCGCGACCGCTCTCGATCTGGTGCTACGGGATCGGAGGCCACGGGGGGATCGAGTTCGCGACCCACTCTGACGAGCTCGACTGGCTGCGCGACCGCGGGTTCAAGGTCAACGGCGACGTCGCCGTCCACGAGAGCGCCGACGAGGTCGCGGAGCGCTGTCTGTGGTGGGAGGAGCGCCGCGAGGCGCTCGACTTCGAGATCGACGGCGTCGTCGTCAAGGTCGACCAGCGCGGCCTCTGGCGCGAGCTCGGGGTCGCGGGGCGCGAGCCGCGCTGGGCGGTCGCGTGGAAGTTCCCCCCGATCACCGCGACCACCCGGCTCAACAAGGTCGTCTGGAACGTCGGCCGCACCGGCCGCCTGCTCCCGTTCGCGATGCTCGAGCCGGTTCACGTCGGCGGGGTCACCGTGTCGACCGCGACCCTGCACAACGAGGAGGACCTGGCGCGAAAGGACGCCCGCGAGGGGGACGAGGTCGTCGTCACCCGCGCCGGCGACGTGATCCCGCAGGTGATCTCGCCGCTGATCCAGCGCCGCAAGGGCAAGCGGCTGCGGCGGGCGAAGCCCCCGGCGAAGTGTCCCGCCTGCGGAACGCCGACGGTGAAGCCCGCCGACTCGGTCTGGACGATCTGCCCGAACCGGCGCGGCTGCCCAGGCCAGAACTTCCAGCTCGTCAAGCACTTCCGCGGCGCGATGGACATCGAGGGCCTCGGGGAGAAGAACGCGATGCGGTTCCTCGACGAGGGGCTGATCACCGACCCGGCGTCGATCTACGACCTCACCGCCGAGCGGATCGCCGAGCTCGAGGGGTTCGGCGAGGTCTCGGCCCGCAACCTCGTCGCCGAGATCGAGCGCTCGAAGTCGGCGCCGTTCGGCCGCGTGCTCTACGCGCTCGGGCTGCCCGGGATCGGCTACGTCAACGCGCAGGCTCTCGCCGAGCACTTCGGCTCGATCGACGCGCTGCTCGCCGCCGCCGACGAGGCGATCACCGAGGTCGAGGGAATCGGCCCGGTGCTGGCGTCGCAGCTCCGCGAGGAGCTCTCCGACGAGGCGATCCGCGAGCTGATCGACCGGCTGCGCGAGCGCGGCCTGCGGTTCGAGCTCTCGGCCGCCGAGCGCCGCGCCGAGGGCGGCCCGCTCGACGGCAAGACGTTCGTCCTCACCGGGACGCTCCCGACCCTGAGCCGCGACGAGGCGACGAAGGCGATCCGCCGCGCCGGCGGCAAGGTGACGAGCTCGGTGTCGAAGAAGACCGACTACCTGGTCGCCGGCGACAGCCCGGGATCGAAGCTCGCCAAGGCCGAGGAGGTCGGAACCGAGATCATCGACGAGCAGGGGCTGAGGGAGCTGCTCTCCGACGCCGGGGTTTCCGACCCGGCACCGAAGCGCGCGCTGCCGCCGCAGCCACGGTAGGCGACCAGGGGTCACCGGCGGTCGTCTGCACACCGTCACCCGGCGCGCGGTGGTCGCCCACGACCTCGGCACCCTGAAGCGCCTCGGTGGCGCGAGCCTCGACCGGGCGCGGGGCGGCGAGTTCGGCTACCGCCGGTAGCGCGCGATCGCGATCGCCATCCGGTCCTGGGCGGCGCGGGCGCGGGTCGCGTCGACGCCGTTCATCAGGATCGAGAAGACGATCCGGTCACCGTCGACGGTGCAGTAGCCCGACAGGGCCGAGACGCCGCTCAGGGTGCCGGTCTTGCCGCGGCAGCTGCCTTCGGCGGCGCTGCCGCGCATCCGTCCGGCGAGGGTGCCGTCGCGGCCGGCGATCGCGAGCGACTGGCGGAACGCGACCCGGTGATCGGAGCGGTTGACCGCCCGCAGCAGGCGGCCGACCTGGCGCGGGGAGGCCCGGTTGCCGCGGCCGAGCCCCGAGCCGTCCGACGCCTTGACCTTGGTCCCGACCCGGGCTGCGAACCGCTGCACCCGGCGCGCGCCGGCCTTAGTCGTCCCCTTGCGCTTCGGGCCGGCGGCGAGCCGCTTCAGCAGCATCTCGGCGAAGAAGTTGTTCGACGGCTTGTTCGTCGCCGCGGCGAGCGCCGACAGCGGCGGCGAGGCGACGCTGCCGACCGGAGCGCGGTCGAGGACCTTGCGCGGGAGCGCGGTGCGCCGGACACCGCCCCGCACCCGCACCCCCTGCGAGCGGAGCGCCCGCCGCAGCGCCCTCGCCGCCTCGAGCTCCGGGGCGGCGGCGTAGCCGCCCCCCGACCGGTAGCCGGAGTTGAACGAGAGACCCGACAGCGGGCTCAGGTAGGGGCCGGCGCGGAAGCCGGTCGAGGGGATCCCGCGGCGCCGGTCGAAGACCGAGTCGTCGGCTTTGACCTCGCCCGTCACGCGGCGGATCCCGGCTTCCTTGACCGCCACCGCGAGGATCCCGATCCGGGTCAGCGGCAGGCCGTTGCGGTGGGCGAACGATCCCGTTCCGAGCACCGGGTCGCCGTCGCCGCGGATGACGAGATTGCCGTCGAGGACCTGGCGCTGCGCGCCGGTGCGCTTGCCGCGGGCGTAGACCCGGGTCTCGAAGCGGTGGTCGGGGCCGAAGCGGTCGAGGATCGCGGCAGTCGTGAACAGCTTCTGGTTCGAGGCGGGAATCCGGCGGTTGCGAGCGTTCCGCGCGAACAGAAGCGGCTTCGACGCGGCGCCGGTGTCGAACACCCAGGCGCCGCTCTGCCCGCCGACCGAGCGGATCGCACTGCGCAGCTCGCGGCGCAGCCCCGACCGCGGCAGCGAGCCGGCGGTCGAGGCGGGGACGCCGGACGCGACGACGGGCGCGGTGACGGTCCGGTCGGGCGTCGAGCCCGGCGGAGCGGACGCCGACGCCGGGGCGACCGCCGCGATCGACGCGATCGCGGCGAGCACGGCGCCGCTCGCGGCGAAGCCGCCCCGGCGCCGCACCCTGCCTTGCGAACCTCGCGGCATCGGCCAGAGAGTAGCGCCGCCGATGGCGCCGATACGCGCGTGCGGGCTGCGATACTTGCCGGGATGAGGCCGCGGCGCGAGAGTCGATCCGGATCAGGGTGGCTCGACCACCGCGGGTCGTGATGGGCAAGGTCGTCGAGCTCGATACCCCCGCGACCCAGGCCCGCTCGGCCCGGCGCCGACGCTCGCAGCAGCACCGCTCGAAGACCGCGCTCGTCCTCGGCGGCGGCGGGTTCACCGGCGGCGTCTACGAGATCGGCGCCCTGCGCGCGTTCGACCTGCTGTCGACGAATCGCACCGTGAACCAGTTCGACGTCTACGTCGGCACCAGCGCCGGTGCCTTCGTCGCCAGCATGGTCGCCAACGGGATCACCCCCGAGGAGATGATGCGGGTGCTCAACCGGCACCTGCCCTCGCCGATCCGCGACATCGATCTCGGCACTCTGCTGCGCCTCAACTACGGCGGCTTCCTCCGCAAGTCGCTGACGATGCCGCTGCGGCTCGCGGGCGTGGCCCGCGAGCTGGTCGCGAACCTCGGCGAGATCTCGGCGGTCGACATCGTCAGCGGGCTCGCGGCCGGCCTGCCGACCGGCATCTACTCCGGCAGCGGGATCGAGAGCTACGTCGCCGAGGTGCTGTCGGACCCCGACCGCACCGACGACTTCCGCGAGCTCGAGCGCGAGCTCTACCTGCCGGCGACCGACCTCGACACCACCGAGCGGATCGTCCTCGGCGACGGCGACTGGGCCGACGTCCCGATCTCGCGTGCGGTCGCCGCCTCGGGGGCGCTGCCGATGATCTACGAGCCGGTCGAGATCCGCGGCCGCGAGTTCATCGACGGCGGGATCCGCTCGACGACCAACATCGACGTCGCGGTCGAGCGGGGGGCGAAGTTCATCGTCGTCATCAACCCGCTGGTGCCGTTCATCAACGACTACACGAAGAGCATCCCGACGATGACCGGGAGCCGCGCCCGGCGTGTCTCCGACATGGGGTTCACCGCGATCGGGAACCAGGTTTTCCGGATGCTCTCGCACGACCGCCTGCATCGCGCGGTCGAGGACTGGGAGCGCCTCTACCCGGGCGTCGACATCATCCTGATCGAGCCCGAGCTCGACGACGAGCTGATGTTCGGCACCTCGATCCTCGACTACCGCGCCCGGCTCGAGATCGCCAAGCACGGGTTCGAGTCGGTGACCCTGAAGCTCGCTCGCGACTACGACCTCTACAAGGCGATCGCCGAGCGCCACGGGATCGAGATCTCGGCCCGCCGCGTCCGCCACGTCCTCGACCAGGCCGAGGCCGAGCGCGAGGAGATCTCGGCCTGGCGGCGGATCCTCGAGCAGACCACCTCGGCGCTGCTCCGCGGGCAGTCGCAGAGCGACCGCTCCGACGAGGCGCTGGGCTAGGCGCTCGGGGATCAGCCTCCGTAGAGCGCCTCGATCTCGTCGTCGTACTTGTCGGCGACGACCGCGCGCTTGACCTTCATCGTCGGCGTCAGCTCGTCGTCACCCGGCCCCCAGTCGCGGCCGAGGAGATGGACCTTCTTCACCTGCTCGACGCGGGCGAACTTCTCGTTGATCCGGTCGACGTGGGCCTCGATCTCGGCGACCACCTTGGCGTCGGCGGCGAGCGCCTCGGGATCGCTCGGCAGGTCGTGCTCGGCGGCGTACTTCGCGGCCTCGTCCGGGTCGAGGGTGACGAGCGCGACGAGATAGGGCCTGCGGTCGCCGATCACCACCGCCTGCGAGACGAGCGGGTGCTGCTTGATCGCCCCCTCGAGGTTCGCCGGGGTGATGTTCTTGCCCCCGGCGGTGATGATGATGTCCTTCTTCCGCCCGGTGATCCTGATGAAGCCGTCGTCGTCGACCTCCCCGAGGTCGCCGGTGTGGAGCCAGCCGTCGCGCAGCGTCTCCCGGGTCGCCTGCTCGTTCTTGTAGTAGCCCTGGAACACGTTCGGGCCCCTGACGAGGATCTCGCCGTCGCCGGCGATCCGCACCTCGCAGCCGGGGAACGGCTTGCCGATCGTCCCGATCCTGTACGACTCCGGGGTCGCGATCGTCGCCGCGGTCGAGGTCTCGGTCATCCCCCATCCCTCGAGCACGAGCACCCCGGCGGCGTCGAAGAACTGCAGGATCTCCGGGTTGATCGGCGCCGCGCCGCTCGTCGCCTGGCGCAGCTCGCCGCCGAACAGGTCGCGGATCTTCGACAGCACGAGCCGGTCCGCGATCGCGTGCTGCGCTCGCAGCAACGGCCCGGGGCTCGAGCCGGACCGCTCGGTCTCGCGGTAGCGCTTGCCGACCCCGATCGCCCAGTCGAAGATCGCCTTCTTCGCCCCGCCCGCCCGCTCGGCGTTGGTCGTCGCCGCGGTGTAGATCTTCTCGAAGATCCTCGGCACCGATGGGAAGTAGGTCGGCTTCACCTCGGCGAGGTTGGGGAGGATCTTCTGCGGGTCGCGCTCCCAGTAGGCGAGCGTCGCGCCGAGCTCGAAGCTCCCGAGCTGGATCAGGAGCGCGAACGAGTGCGCGAGCGGAAGGTAGAGGTAGGTGAGCTCGTCATCGCCGATCACCGACGTCTCGGTCACCATGTCGAGCATCGCCCGGTAGTTGCCGTGCGAGATCACGCAGCCCTTCGGCGGCCCGGTGGTGCCGGAGGTGTAGATGAACGTGCAGATGTCCTCCGGGCCGACCGAGCTGTAGCGCTTGACCCACTCATCCTCGCCGCGGTCGGCGCCCTGCTCGGTGAGCTCGTCGAAGGAGATCGCCCCGCCGCCGGCGCCGGTCATCCGGATCACGTGGCGCAAGTCGGGGCACTGGTCCTCGATCTCGCGGATCTTCGCGAGCTGGTCGTCGTTCTCGACCACGACAACGCTCGCGTCGGAGTTCTCGAGCACGTACTGGCACTCCTCGGGGGAGTTCGTCTGGTAGATCGGGACCACGGTGGCCCCCGCCGTCAGCGCGGCGAAGTCGAAGTAGCTCCACTCGGGTCGGGTGTTGGCGAGGATCGAGACCTTGTCGCCCTTCTCGATCCCGAG
>DATHVI010000149.1:0-5676 GCA_035461385.1 Solirubrobacterales bacterium | reverse complement strand
GATCGGGGCGTCGGCCGGGATCGGCATCCTCGCGAACGAGGTCACCGGCGACTCGATCGGAATCGCCGCCCGGCCGCTGGAGCCCGGGGAGGCGCTGGCCCCGGCGGAGGCCGACGACGACCGTCGCGGGCGCGCGCGCGAGCGCAACCGCAATCGCGGCCGGGGATCCGAGTCCCGAGAGCAGGCGGGCGAAGCCGAGGCCGGCGATGACCACCGCGGACGCGGGAGGGGCCGGGGCCGCGGAGGCGACGACGACTTCGACGATTCGAACTCTGGCCGGGGATCGGACTCCTCGGGCAGCGGCTCCGACGACGAGCCCGAGTTCGAAGACGACTAGTGCGCTCGGCGACCCGGCAAGGACGGCGCCTCAGCACCGAAGCAGGGCGCTGGGTCGACGCCGATCGCGGTCAGGGCGCCAGGGGGGCGCCGGGCTCGTAGCGGGGGAAGAGTGCGCGGAGGAGGTCGGTGAAGGCGTCGAAGCGGTCGATCTCGCAGCCGTTCTCGCGGGTGAGCACGGTGTCGACCCCGGTCCCGCGGAGGGCGCCGCGGAGCTCGACGACGTCTGGGCCGCCGTAGATCTCCGTGCAGGCGACGCCGGGCGGGACCGGGTCGACGGCGTCGTCGGGGAGGGCGTCGATGGCCTCGCACGCCTCGGCGTCGGACGGCTCGCCGGCGCCGCAGCTCATCTTCGCGGTCTGCGCGCCGCCGGCACCGCGTCCCTCCGGGTACACCGTCACCGTCAGCCGGGTTGGATCGTCTCCGCTCCGGGGTGGGGTCCCGGAGCCACCGTCGTAGCCGCCGCCCGAGCCGGAGCCGCCGCCGTCGCCCCCGCCGCAACCGGCCGCGACAACGACCAGCGCGGTTGCCGTGAGCAGCGCCGCCGGCCGCCGGCTCAGCGCCCGAGCAGCGAGCCCAGGATCCCGGCCCCGTGGCCGCGCTTGGCGAGATAGCACTGGTGGTACTCCTCGGCCCGCCAGAACGGCGCCGCCGGCTCGATCGTGGTCACGATCGGCTTCGAGTGGCGCTCCTGCGCCGCCTCGATCGCCCGGCGCGCGCCCTCGGCCTGCTCGTCGGAGTGGGCGAAGACCACCGACCGGTATTGGTAGCCGACGTCAGGCCCCTGCCGGTTGAGCTGGGTCGGGTCGTGAATCTCGAGGTACTTCGCCATCAGCTCCTCGAAGCTCACCCGATCGGGGTCGAAGGTCACCTCGCAGACCTCGGTATGACCGGTCTGGCCACTACAGACCTGCTCGTAGGTCGGATTGTCGACGTGCCCCCCCTCGTAGCCGACCGCCGTGTCGACGACGCCGTCGAGGGCGCGAAACTCATCCTCGACCTGCCAGAAGCAGCCGGCGCCGAAGGTCGCCTTCTCGGTGTTGGGACTCACGCTCGCCTCCTCGTCGGGAACTGGGGGATGGGAACTTGCGACGCTTGGTTACGTATTCATGATGGCAACCTCGCTCAGGCTCACGGTGACGGCGGCGCTCGCGAGCGCGGTGCTGCTGTGGCTCTCCTCACCGGCGGTCGGCGCCGGCTGGCTCGCCTGGATCGCGATCGTCCCGGTCGCCGCTGCGGTGATCGCCGCGCCGGGGACCCGCACGGCCCGGGTCGCGGTGCCGCTCGCGGTCGCCGTCTACCTCGAGCTGCTGCTCGTCCCGGCGTTCCCGTTCGGGGTCGCCGAGGGCCAGTGGGGGGACCCGGTCGTCCCCGTCCTGGTCGCCGACTCGCCGCTGATCGTGATCGCCCTCGTCGCCGTCCCGCTCGCCGGCGCGCTGCTCTACCTCGCCCGCTTCGGCGAGCCCTGGGGAGCGTCGCGGCTCTCGGGAGCCCCGGCGACGCTCGCCCTCGTCGCCGTTCCAGCCCTCGCCTGGACGGCGCTCGACTTCGCCCGCGCGAACCTCGATCCCGGAGCGCTCTGGGGCCCGCTCTTCCTCTCCCAGGCGGGGCAGCCCGCCGGCGCGCTTGCGGGGCTCGCCGGCCCGTGGCTGGTGACGATCGCGATCGTCGCCGTCAACTACGGCCTCGCCGTGGCGATCGTCCGCCGGCGGATCGCGCCCGCGCTCGGCCCGGTGCTCGGCGTCGTCGCGCTCGTCCTCGCCGCCGCCGCGGTCGAGCGCGGCGCCGCCGACCGGCCCGCGGTCCGGGTCGCCGCGATCCAGCCCGGCTACGACACGGCCGAGCGCGAGCGGCCCGAGCTGCGGTACTTCCGGCGCGGCACGTTCGACCTCGCCGCGCTCGACCTGATCGCGGACCTCGGGGAGCTGACGCGTGATGCACGCGCGTCCGGCGCCGAGCTCGTCGTCTGGCCGGAGGCGTCGATGTACGTCGATCCCCGCTCCGAGAGCGAGGCGGGTGATGCGCTCCGGGACCTGGCGCTCGAGGTCGGCGTGCCGATCGTCGTACCGTTCTTCCGCCCGAGCCCGCTCAGTGAGGGCGAGGTCCTCGCGGTGGTACCCGGGCCCGGAGGGGCGGCGCTCACCGAGTCGACCCCGAAGCACCGGCCGCACTGGTTCATCGGCGAGCGGCGGGCCGCCGGGGAGATCGGCCCGATCGACGCCGGAATCGTCGAGGTCGGGGCGCTGCTCGGTACCGACACCCAAGACGCGCGCAACGGCGCCGCGCTCACGGACGCCGGCGCCGAGCTGCTCGCGTCGGTCACCCACGACTGGCGCCAGAGCGCCGTTCCGGCCGCAGCCTATGGACGGCTGTCCGCGCGCGCCGCGGGCGCTCCGGTGGTGCGGGCGGACTGGCGCTTCGGCTCGGCGATCTACGCCGCCGACGGGACCGTGCTCGCCGATGCCGGGCCCGACCGCGACCGGACCGCCATCGTCGCCGACGTGGCGCCGGCCGCCTCACCGTCCCCGTACACCCGGCTCGGCGACTGGGTCGGGTGGCTGGCCGTCGCCGCCGTCGCGCTCGCGGCGCTCGGGTCGATCGGGTCGACGATCAGGCTCCGGCGGCGGCTCAGTCGTGAGGGCGCGCGAGGCGCCGGTGGTCGAGCGCCTCGTCGAGGATCTCCTCCGAGACCCCCTGCTCGCGAGCGACCTCCCGCAGCGGCCGCCCCGAAGCCGCCGCCTCCCTGACGATCTCGCTCGCGCGGTCGTAGCCGATGTGCGGGTTGAGCGCGGTCGCGGTCGCGAGCGTCGCCTCGGCGTGCCGCTCGAGCATCTCCTCGCTCGGCTCGATCCCGCTGACGCACCTCGCGTCGAGGAGCCGCGACGCCGAGGCGAGCAGCTTGATCGAGTCGAGCAGGTTGCGGGCGATCAGCGGGACGCGGACGTTGAGCTCGAACTGCCCCTGGCTGCCGGCGACCGTGATCGCGGCGTCGTTGCCGATCACCTGGTCGCCGACCTGGATCACCACCTCGGGGATCACCGGATTGACCTTGCCGGGCATGATCGACGAGCCCTTCTGCAGCTCCGGCAGCCGGATCTCGGCCAGTCCCGTGCGCGGCCCCGACCCCATCAGCGCGAGGTCGTTGGCGATCTTGATCAGCGACACGGCGACGACCTTGAGCGCCCCGGAGAGCTCGACCAGAGCGTCGCGGTTGCCCTGCGCCTCGAACCGGTCGGCCGGCGGGTGGATCTCGAGCCCGGTCGCCTCCGACAGCTTCGCCCGCACCCGGTCGGCGAACTCGCGATGCGTGTTCAAGCCGGTGCCGGTCGCGGTGCCGCCGAGCGGGATCTGGCCGACGCGGCCGAGGGTCCCGCGGACGCGGTCGGCGCCGAGCCGGACCTGGGCGGCGAAGCCGGCGAACTCCTGGCCGAGGGTGACCGGGACGGCGTCCATCAGGTGCGTCCGCCCGGCCTTCACGTGCCCGGAGAGCTCGTCCGCCTTCGCCCCGAGCGCGGCCGCCAGGGCGTCGAGCGCCGGCAGCAGGTCCTCGCTGACCTCTCCGAGGGCCGCGAGGTGGACCGCCGATGGGAAGACGTCGTTCGACGACTGGCCCATGTTGACGTGATCGTTCGGATGGGCGCCGTCGCCGGCGAGGTTCGCGATCACCTCGTTCGCGTTCATGTTCGACGACGTCCCCGAGCCGGTCTGGAAGACGTCGACGGGGAACTGGTCGTCGTGATCGCCGGCGGCGACCGCGTCCCCGGCCGCTGCGATCCGCTCGGCGAGGTCGGAGTCGAGCAGGTCGAGCTCGGCGTTGACCCGGGCCGCCGCCGCCTTCAACCGCCCGAGCCAGCGGATCACCGGGGCCGGCACCGGCTGGCCGGAGACGGGGAAGTTGTCGATCGCCTTCGCGGTCTCGCCGCCCCAGAGGCCCTGATCGCTCGTCGTCACCGTGCGGCAGGTTAGTGGCTGGTCGCTAAGCCGCGCTCCCGCCCGGCCGCATGGCCCTCGCCGAACCCGCGCTCGAACCGCGCCCCGAGGGACCCGCCGTCGCCGGCGAACCCAGCGGCGGAATTGAGCCGGAGGACGAGGTCCTCGTGGATGCCACCCGTATCCGCGGCCCCGGCCTCGACCGCCCCGACGAGGTAGCCGAGCCGGACGGCGTCGTCGCGGTCGAAGGCGAGTCGGACGCGGCGGTTCAGTCGCGTCGCCACCGCGGTCATCGAGGTCCCGACCATCGCCGGTGGGCCGCCCTCCTGACCCGGAACGAGGCAGTCGCTGATCGCGGTCGCCCCTTCCAGGGGACCTCGCTGGGCGCGTCCTCGAGCGCCTCGAGGTAGGTCGTCGCCGGACCGAGGCGGGCAGCCGGTGTCGCCTGGTCGTCATCCGATCCGCAAGCGGAGATTGCGAGCAGGAGGAGAGCGAGACTAGGTGCCGAGGCACCGCACCTGACCGATCGTAGCCCTCGCCACCGCCGCCCCGGGCCGGCCGAGCTTGGGCCGACCCGGGGCTGACAAGGCGGATGCGCCGGCGCGGCCGGAGGCTAGGGTCTCAGGACGACCTGATCGCTCCCAGTAAGCCCGCCCGGATCCGTGTACTCGGCAACGAACACCGCCGTGATCTCGCCCGGTTCGTGCCCCTCGGGCACCGTGGTCTGGATCGTCCCCGAGCATCCGGCGGTGGTGCTGATCGGGTGTCCATGGTCGGCGTGGCCGACGACGTAGAAGACCTGCACCTGGTTGCAGTCGACCGCGGCCTCGTCGATGATGTCGACGTTGTACTCCACCGCCTGGCCATGCGTGAACGGCTGGCCAGGAGCCGGGGTCGTGGTCAGATCGACCTCCGGCGGCTGGTTGCCGACGGTGATCTCGACGTAGTTCGACGCCGAGCGCCCGTGCTCGTCGGTCACCTTGAGCGTCGCCAGGTACACCCCGTCCTTCTTGTAGGTGAACGTCGGGTTCGGATCGGTCGAGTCGACGTCGTCGTTGTTGTCCAGGTACCACTCGTACGACAGCGAGTCGCCGTCGGGGTCCGTGGTGCCCGCGCTCGAGAACGACACGGTCAGCCGCGCCAGCCCGGAGGTCGGCGTGGCAGCCACCTGCACCCTCGGCGCGTGGTTGCCATCCGGTCCGATGTAGTCGATCCTGGCCAGCTGGGCGTCGGGGTTCTCCCTGAAGAACCCGTCGCCGTACTCGAGCGTGTACAGCGCGCCGTCCGCGCCGAACTCGAGGTCCATGCCGTTGTCGAGGGTCCTTTGGTCACCATTGGCAGGACCGAGCGTCCCCAGCAGCGACACCCCAGGGAACGGCCCCCCACCGGGCCTGATCTCCGCCAGGTTGC
>DATHVI010000148.1:0-1528 GCA_035461385.1 Solirubrobacterales bacterium | reverse complement strand
GGTCTGCGGCTGGCCGGCGCTGTTTCGCCCGACCAGGCGGGTCCTGCCGCGCTTCAGGTCGCGAACGTAGACCTGGTTCGACGAGGCGCCGGCGCCGGGCAGGTTCGTCGCCTGCGACTCGAAGATCACGAACCGCCCGTTGCCCGAGATCGACGGGTTGTAGCTCGGAGCGTCGGCGACGGCGCCGCCTGCCGCGCGGTCGACGAGGATCGTCCGCCCGCGCTTGCGGTCGCGGACGTAGACGTGGTTTGTGCTGCCGTCGGCGCCGGGGAGCGACCCGTCGTCGGAGTAGAAGGCGATGCGACTGCCGTCGGCGGAGATCGCCTGCCCGTAGACGTAGCCGGTCGCCGGGGCGCCGCCGTTCGCCCTGCTCACGCGGAGGGTCCGCTTTCGCTTGCGGTCGTGCAGGTAGACGGCCGAGAGGCCCGATCCGCCGCCGGGGAGGTTCGTCGCGCTCGAGTCGAACGCGGTCCACCGTCCGTCGGCCGAGAGCGTGCCGCCGGAGCTGCCGGAATCTGCCGGCTCGCCGCCGGCCGTCCTCGAGGCCAGCGCCGTCCTTCGCGTCTTGCGGTCGTGGACCCAGACCTGGGTCTGCCCGTTCGCGCCCGGAAGCCCGGCGCCGAGACCCGAAAAGCCGACGAAGCGGCCGTCGGCGGAGATCCCGGTCGGGTAGACGAACGACGCCGCCGGGTCGCGGGCCGCGTTGATGCTGACGAGGCGAGTCTTGCGCGCGTTCGTGTTCCGGACGTAGACCTGAGGCGTGACTCCGTCGCCGCCGGGGAGGTTCGACGCCTGCGAGCCGAAGGCGACGAGGGCGCCGTCGCGCGAGAGCGCGGTGCCGACCGGGAGCGTGCTGTGCGCGTCGGCCGCTCCCCCGCCCGAGTTCCTGCTCACGAGCTGGGTGCCCGGCGCCGCCTGCGTCAGGGCGACGACGAGCAAGGACGCGATCACGCAGGCGATCCCGACCGTTGCCGGCAGCTTCCAGGGCCGGATGGCTGAGCGGTTCATGTCTCCCCCCCGGGGATTGGGGATTGGTTGGCGCATCGAGCTTACCGCGAAGCTCGTCGTCCGGCGTGCGGGTGGTGTAGGCTATGCACATGCTCAAGGAGCGCCTCCAGATCCTCGTCGACCCCGACCAGCGTCGACGGCTAGACGAAGAGGCTCGCCGGCGGGGGATCTCGGTCGGCGCGGTCGTGCGCGACGCCCTCGACCGCCAGCTCGGCGGGGTCAGCCGCGAGCGGCGGATCCGGGCTGTCGAGCGCATGGGCCGTCGGCGCGCGGTTGCGTTCGCGGCGCCCGAGGAGCTTGAGGCGATCGTCGCCGAAGAGCGCGAGGCGAACGTCGACCCGCGGCAGCTGGGCGACTCCGGCGCGGATCGAGAGCATTGACGGCGGCGCCCGCCGGCGAGGGCCTCGGCGGCGTCCTCGTCGACACCTACGTGGTCGTCTACGCGGCCGGCGACGGTGAGCTCGCGGAGCGCTGCCGGTCGATCCTCGCCGCGATCGCCACCGGGGAGCTCGAGGGCCGT
>DATHVI010000147.1:0-24183 GCA_035461385.1 Solirubrobacterales bacterium | reverse complement strand
GGCGCGGACCTCCCCCGGGTTGCCCCTGGCGATCACGCGGCCGCCGTCGAGGACGACTATCCGGTCGCACGCGGCCATGATCACCGCCATGTTGTGGTCGATCAGCAGCACGCCGGCGCCCTGGTGGTCGCGTACCGATCGGATGACGTCGACCAGCGCCGGGACCTCGGGCTCCGACAGGCCCGCCGCCGGCTCGTCCATCAGCACGTGGCGGGGGTCGGTCGCCAGCGCCCGGGCGACCCCGAGCTTCGACTCCTCGCCGTGAGGAAGGCTCGCGGCGGGCTCCGAGGCTCGGTGGGCGAGCCCGAGGCGCTCGAGCAGCTCGGCGGCCCGCCGCCGCGCCTCGCGGGCCCGGGCGCCGCAGCCGAGCGCCGCGACCTCGACGTTCTCGCGCACGGTCAGCCCGGCGAACAGGTGGCCGTGCTGGAAGGTCCGCGCCAGCCGCGCCCTGGCGCGATCGATCGCGCTCCAGGCGGTGATCTCGGCATCGCCGAGCTCGACCCGCCCTGAGTCGGGCAGGTCGAAGCCGGTGAGGACGTTGACGAGCGTCGTCTTCCCGGCTCCGTTCGGCCCGATCAGCCCGACGACCTCGCCGGGGTCGACCTCGAGGTCGACGCCGTCGAGGGCGCGGACGCCGTCGAACGACCGCGAGACGTCGAGGGCCCGGAGGCGATCGCCTCCGGGCCCTCCGCCGCCGGAGCGCTCCCGCCCGCGCTGATCGACGGCGTCGCTGGTCACCTTCCTAGTCGCCGAACGTCACCGGCTCCCCGGCCTCGATCAGGCCGGTGAACCTCGGCTTCCCGTTCATGATCTCGATCACGCGGTACTCGCGGCCGAACGCGGTGTGGAGCTCGGGCGAGAAGCTCACGGGGCCCGACACCGTCTCGACCCCGTCGAACCCCTCGATCGTCTCGGCCAGGGCCGAGCCCTCGGTCGAGCCGTCGTTGGCCTCGATCGCCTCGACGATCCCCTGGAGCGCCGCGGCGCCGGTGACGAAGCCCCCGGTCGCCGGCGGCTCGCCCGCCCGGGCCTCCATCTCGTCGATCAGCTCCTGGACCTCGGGGTTCGGGTCGTCGCCGTAGACCGAGGCGTAGGTGAGGACGTAGATGTTGTTCGCGACCTGCGGGTCGTTCGGCAGCCAGAACGCGCCGTCGATCGACCACGGTCCGGCGATCGGCGTCTGGTTGCCGTCACCGCGGACACCGGAGACGAACGCCGGCAGGTCCTCCTGCGTCGTCGCGCAGATCGTCAGCATGTCGGCGTCGGATCCGTTGACCCGGTTGACGACGCTGCCGATCGTGCCGTCGCCCTCGGTGAACGTCTCGTCGGCGACGATCTCGCCGCCGAGCTCCTCGAAGCGGATCTTGAACGCCTCGCAGACGTTCTGCGTGTAGGCGATCGACTCGTCGGTGACGACGTTCGCGGTCGTCCAGCCCTCCTGGTCGGCGAGCTGCGCGATCGCGGCGCCTTCGTCCTGGGCGACGTTGCCGAAGCTGAACGCCAGCCGGCCGTCCTCGCCGAAGCGCAGCGGCCCCATCTGGTCGGTGCCGATGCACGGCGCCACCGTCAGCAGGCCGGCGGAGATCCCCTGCTGGGTCGACGGCGTCGCCCAGTCGACGTCGCAGGTGACCCACATCACGTCGGCGCCGCCGTCGATCAGGTCGGTTGCGACCGAGCGGGTCCGCGCGGGCTCGAGCCGGGTGTCCTGGACTTGGAACTCGATCTCGCGTCCGTCGACGCCGCCGTCCGCGTTGATCGTGTCGGCCTGGATCTCCGCCGCCGCCAGCGCCGGGCCGTCGAAGAACTGCATCAAGTCGGTCTGGTCGACCGCCGCGCCGATCGTGATCGGGCCCTCCTCGGCGGCGCCGTTGTCGCCGCCGTCGTCGTCATCGCCCCCGCAGCCCGCCGCCAGCGCGAGCGCCGCCAGCAGCATCGCCACCGCGCCGGCCCGTGTCACCCAACGTCTCATCTTCATGGCCTCCTCGTCACTCCTCTCTCCGTCATCCGCCGGCCGTGGCGATTCCTGCGCACTGCGCGCGGGCAACCGCCGGGTCGGCGATACGACCATATTCAATCATTGATCAAATCGCAAGCCGCACATCGACCATGGCGCCTCGATGCGCGCGGCCCCTACGGCAGCGACGCCGTCGCCTCGATCTCGATCAGCAGCCCGGGCACCGCGAGGCCGGTGACGCCGATGATCGTCTGCGCCGGGTGCTCGGCGCCGCCGGTGACCTCGTCGATCGCGGCGGTGATCGTCTCGAACTCGGTTGGGTGCAGGGTGTAGATCGTTCGCCTGACGATGTCGTCCCAACTCGCCCCGACCTCGCGCATCGCGAGCTCGAGGTTGCGCATCGCCGCCTTCGTCTGTTCGCCGAGGTCGTCGCCGCCGACGACGTTGAACTCCGGGTCGAGCGCGACCTGACCGGCGAAGTGGACGGTCCGGGCGCCGGTCGCGACGCTGACGTGGCTGAAGCCCGGCGCCGGGTGGAGCCCCGACGGGTTGCTGACCTGGCGCGGCATCGCCGGCTAGGCCGATGCGGCGACCGGCTCGGCCTTCGCCCCGGCCGATTCCCGGAAGTGCGGGATCACGGCGTCGGCGAACAGCTCCTGGGCCTTGATCGCCTTCCAGTGCTCGCTGCCCCCGGCGTTGACGGTGATCGAGACCTCGGTCAGGCCCTCACAGACGTCGCGCACGGCCTCGATCCGCTCGATGATGTCCTCCGGGGTCCCGACCCAGACGACGTCGCCGTCGATCATCTCGTCGTAGGGCATCTGCGAGAGCTTCTCCATGATCCCCGACGCGTAGAAGCCGAATCCCGCCGCCTCGAGGTCCTCGGTCGGCGCGAGCTCGTTGCCGGCGAGCAGCGGCGAGGCGTTGCCGACGAGGAAGCCGCGCATCCCCTCCTCGGCCTCGCGCCGGGCGGTGTCGCGGTCCTCGTCGATGTAGCAAGCGTGGATCCAGACGATGTCGGGGTCGTTGCCGTGCTTGGCGCAGGTTTCCCGGTAGAGGTCGAGCTGCTCGCGGAGCGCCTCGTAGGGGAGCAGCGGCGGGACCGCGATCGTCCAGCCCCGCTGGCCCGCGAGCTCGTAGGTGCGGTCGCTGGTACCGCCGAGGAAGACGCGGAACTTCCGGTCCTCGGGCGGGCGCGGGACGATGTGGGAGTCGTCGATCTTGAAGTGCTCGCCGTCGTAGGAGAAGCGCTCGTTCTCGAGCGCGAGGAACAGAACCTCGAGCCCCTCCTCGTACATCGACCGGGTCTCGCGGATCGGCACCCCCGCCTTCGGCGGCAGCCAGCCGTGGCCGCGGACGACGCCGAACTCGTAGCGGTTCGGGACCATGAGCTCGAACTGCGCGATCTGGGACGCGAGCAGGGTCGGATTGAGATAGGGGATTGGGTGGCCGAGGGTGCGGAAGCCGATCCGCTCGGTCCGCTCCGAGGCCTTGCCGAACATCAGCCACGGGTTGGCCGCGATCGAGAACTGGGGGAAGAAGAAGTGCTCGATGATCGCGTAGCAGTCGTAGCCCATCCGATCGGCGTGAACGATCTGCTCCAGGACCTCGTCGTACAGCCGGCGCTCGGGCTTGCCGCCGTGGTACTGGATCTCGCTGTAGATGCTGAACTTCACCTCGTCCTCCTCGTCCGGTCGCTCCGCGGTCGGTTCGTCGGCGCACCCTAACACGTTTTGATCAAATAACAACTCGCGTTTGCGACCACCGATCCGGCCCCGCGAGCAGGCGACGGCGCCGTTAGCGCAGCGGCTCGGCGAGGGCCCAGAAGGTCCGCTCCTGGTAGACGAGCGGCTCGGTTTCGCGGTAGTCGGCGCCGACCACGTGGCCGGTTGCGATCACGTGGTCGCCGCCGGGGAGCAGCTCGCCGACGTCGCAGGCGAGCCACGCTTGGACCCCGGGGAGCCGCGGGAGCCCACCGTGCTCGGGCTCCCACTCGACGCCGGCGAACTTGTCGCGCCCCTTGCGCGCGAACCGTTGCGCGAACGCCTCCTGCCCGCGCGCGAGGACGTTGATCCCGTAGCGGCGGCTGCGCTCGATCAGCGCCAGCAGGTCAGAGCTGCGGTCGAGCGCCACCAGCACCATCGGCGGCTGCAGCGACAGCGAGCAGAACGCGCTCACCGTCGTCCCGTGCGGGCCGTCGTCGCCCCGCGAGGTGACGACGCTGACCGGCGCTGCGACCGTGCCGAGCACCCGGCGGAAGAGCTGCGGGTCGATCGACTCGGCCACCGGGTCACCCTCCGAGCCCGAGCCGCGCCCCGAGGCGGCGCCGAAGCGGCGGGCGCAGCAGCCGCCGGGCGACGATCCGGCCCGAGGCCGCGTTCAGGCCAGGCCCGGGGTGGGTGCTGGCGCCGCAGTGATAGAGGCCGTCGACCGGGGTCGCGTGCGAGCCGAAGGCGGGCAGCGGGCGCCAGAGATAGGACTGGGCGAGGTCGGTGGCGCCGGAGTAGATGTCGCCGCGGACGAAGTTCGGGTTGCGCTCCTCGAGCGTCCGCGGCGACAGCACCGCCCGGCCGATGATTGCGTCGGGGAGGTTCTCGATCTGGCGCGCCAGCCGGTCGATGATCCGGTCAGCGTACGCCGCCTCGAGCTCGGGGGTCCAGGTTCCGTCGCCGACGTCGATCTCGCCGGCCGCGTCGCCGGTCGGGCTGTAGGGGACCTCCTGGAGCTGGATCCAGAGGATCGCCTTGCCGTCGGGGGCGCGGCTTGGGTCGAGCGCGGTCGGCTGGCCGCAGACGATCGTCGGCTCGGCCGGGAGCAGTCCGGCCTGGGCCTGCGCGCAGGAGAGGCTGACGGCGTCGATTCCGTCGCTGAGGTGGACGATCGCGGCGTCGGCGAGGCGCGGGTCGCCACGCCACCGCGGCGGCTCCGAGAGCGCGAGGTGGATCTGGGTGCCGGCGCGGCTCGCGTATCGGAAGCGGGCCGCCTGGCGTGCGGCGAGCTGCGGCACGTCGGTGGGTGCCAGCAGGGTTCCGTAGAGCTGGGTCGGGGTGGTGTTGGCGATCACCGCCCGGCGCGCTGCGATCTCCTCGCCGCCGGCGACGACCGCCGCGGCCCGTCCGCCGCGAACCTCGATTCGCTCCGCCTCGACCCCGGTCCGCACGGTTCCGCCGTTCGCCTCGATCAGCGACACGAACGCGTCGACGAACTTCGCCGAGCCTCCCTTGACGACCGGCATCCCGACCTCGTGCACCGCGCCGGCGAGCGCGAGGAGCTGGAACCCGCCGCCGCCCTGGTCGGGGGTGAGTCCGAGGTGGAGCACCCAGGGGCCGAACAGCGTCGCGACCTCGTCGCCCTCAAAGCGCCCGGCGAGCCAGCCCCGCGCGCTCCCTGTCACCTGGGCGAGGAAGCTCGCCGCCTCGCGGCGGCCGAGGCGGCGGGCGAGCTGGGCGGCGAGCCGGGTCGCGTGCGCGGAGTGCAGCTCGGTGCCGAGCAGCTCTCCGACGATGTCCATCTGCGCCCCGAGCGCGCCGAGGTCCTCGCCGTAGGCGGCGGCATCGGCATCGGAGAGCGCCTCGAGCATCGGGGCGGGGTCGCGGTGGGCGACCACCGAAGAGCCGTCGCGGCGGAGGGTCGCGGTGACGACGTCGTCGCAGTTGACGTAGTCGAGCCCGCGCGAGCGCAGCTCGTCGCCGAGCTCGGCGTACGCGGCCGAGAGGTGGAACAGCGGATGCCAGCTCGAGAAGGTGTCGTGGAGGAAGCCCGGCTCGGTCAGCGCCTCGGTCGCGACCGCGCCCCCGGGCTCGGGATTGCGCTCGAGTACCTCGACCTCCCATCCGGCCCGCGCCAGGTACGCCGCCGCGACCAACCCGTTGTGGCCGCTGCCGATCACCACCGCGTCAACGCTCCGCGCCATCCTCATCCTCCTCTCGACTTCAGCGACCGTTGCCTGATCGCGAGCGCCGCGGCTGCCGCGCCAGCCGCGGCGAGCCCGGCCCCGGCCCGCGCCTTCCGCTTCGCCCTGCCCCTGCCGGCGACGATCTCGGCCACGAGCCGTCCCGAGATCGCGTTCACCCCGGCCCCCGGCCAGGTGCCGGCGCCGACGACGTAGAGGCGGTCGACCGGGGTCCGGTAGCGCGACCAGCCGGGGATCGGGCGGAAGAGCGCGTTCTGGGACAGATGGTGGCTGCCGCCGAGGCTGTCGCCGCCGACGAGGTTCGGGTTTTCGCGCTCGAGATCCGCGGGTGAGAGCGCGGTCCAGCCGACGATCGCCTCGTGGACCCCGGGCGCGTAGCGCTCGAGCTTGTCGAGCACCCGCTCGGCGTAGGGCCGCCTCGCCTCCTCCCAGCTCGCCGTCTCGATCTCCCCGGCGGCGTCGCCGCGAATCCGTCCCGGGAGCATCCGCATCTGGATCCAGAGCACGTGGGTGCCGCTGGGGGCGCGGGTGGGATCGATCGCGGTCGTCTGGCCGACGACGAGCAGCGGGCTGCGCGGCAGCAGCCCGTTCATCGCCTCGGCATAGGTGCTCGCCATCTCCTCGACGTACGGGCCGATGTGGACGTAGCCGAAGCGCTCGAGCTCGTCGGCCTCCCAGGGCGCCGGCCGCGACAGCGCGGCGTGGACCATCATCGTCCCGGGGCCGTACTCGTAGGCCTCGACCCGGCGCCGGAACCGTTCGGGGATCGCGCTCGGCTCGACGAGGCCGCCGAACAGGACCGCGGGCGTGAGGTTGGCGATCACCGCCCGACGGGCCCCGATCCGCTCGCCCGACTCGAGCTCGACCCCGGTCGCCCGGTCCCGCTCGACGACGATCCGGCTCACCGGGGAGTTCGGCCTCACCTCCGAGCCGGCCTCGCGAACCAGCGCCGCGAGCGCTTCCGGAAGCCGCGATGCCCCGCCCTCGACCACCGACATCCCGTTCGCCATGTCGGTGAACAGCTCGAGGAACGGAAACATCGCTCCGCCGGTGACGTCGGGGCCGAAGTCGAGGTGCATCCCCCAGGCGGCGAGGAGCGACTTCGCCTCCGGGCTCGCGAGGTAGGCGTCGCCGAGCGACCTCGTCGATCGCAGCAGGAGCTGGCCGAGCTCGGCGAGCGCGCCGGGGCCGAGCGCGCGGCGCGCCCGCAGCGCCAGCCGCAGCGCGCCCGCCGAGGGCAGCGGCGTCCCGTAGAGCTCGAACAGCGTCGGCGCGTAGCGCTCGTAGAGGCCGTGAAGGGCGTCCCAGCCGGCGGCGTCGCCGGGGTCGTGGGCCGCGAGCAGCTCGCGGGTGCGGTCGGCGTCGCCGCTCACCCGCAGCGACTTTCCGCCCGGGAACGCGCTCGCGTAGGGACGATCGGTGGTCGCGAAGGCGAGGCCGTGACGCGCGAGGTCGTCGCCGAGCTCGGCGAATGCGGGCGAGCCGAGAAACAGGTTCATGTTCGTCGCGTAGACGTCGTGGACGACGCCCGCCTCGGTCAGCTCGGCGCTCGCGACCGCGCCGCCGACCCGGGCGTTGCGCTCGGCGACGAGGACGTCGAATCCCGCCCGCGCCAGATAGGCGGCGGCGACGAGCCCGTTGTGGCCGCCGCCGACGATGATCACGTCACGCTGCGGAGTCACCACCACAAATATGATCAAATGTACGACTCAGGTGACTCCCGCATCGAAGAAGCTCGCGTCGCTCAGCCATCCGCGGGGTCACCGGACCCTCGCCGAGCAGGCCTTCGCCTCGCTCCACGAGGCGATCGTCACCGGCGTGCTCGAGCCCGGGGAGCGGCTGCCGATCGAGGAGCTCGCCGAGGTCCTCGAGATGAGCCCGATGCCGATCCGCGAGGCGCTCCGCCGACTCGATGCCGCCGGGCTCGTCGAGCACGTGCCGCACCGTGGCGCCCGGGTGACCGAGCTCGCGGTCGACGACCTGCGCGAGGTCTACACCGTCCGCCTCGAGCTCGAGCCGCTCGCCGTCCGCGAGGCGGCGGCGCGGTTCACAGACGATGATGCCGAGACCGCCCGCCGGGCACTCGAGCGCCATCTCGAGGCGGTCGAGGCCGACCGCCTCAGCGACGCCTGGACGACCCATACCGAGTTCCACTTCGCGCTCTACGACGCCGCCGACAACCGCTGGCTCGCCCGCCTGATCACGCCGCTGTGGGAGACGAGCGAGCGCTACCGCCACGCCAGCGGCCCGGTCGAGTGGAGGCTCCGCGAGCGCCAGCGCGAGCACGAGGCGATCCTCGATGCCTGCATCGCCGGCGACCCCGAACGGGCGGCCCGCGAGCTCCACAACCATCTCGCTCGGACCGCGAACGATGTCTCAGAGCGGATGGGGGGCGGCAAGCTGTTCGAGCTCCTCCCGGTCGCGGGCAAGACCAAGGGCAAAGCGAAGGTCGCGGCGAAGAGCTGACGCCCGACGCTCGCGCCGGCGCGAGCGCACGGAGACACCGCGCCGCCGTGCGCCGGTAGCGTCCGCCTCCCAGACGCGAGGAGGTGCCCGATGCAGGAGCTCGAGACGATCACCTACACGACCGAGGGTCGGGTCGCTCGGATCACCCTCGACCGGCCCGAGCGCGGCAACGGGATCACCCTCGAGATGCCGCGCGAGATCGCCGCCTGCGTCGAGCGGGCCAACCTCGACCCGGAGGTCCACGCGATCGCGCTGTCCGGCAACGGCTCCGGCTTCTGCGGCGGCTACGACCTCGTCGCCGCGGCCGAGCGCGGCGGCGCGGCGCTCGACCGGGGGGCGGAGGTCCCCGGCGGGCCGACCGATCCCGAGGTGATCGCGCGCAACCACGACCCCGCGGAGGTCTGGGACGCGGTCGTCGACTTCCAGATGATGTCGCGCAACCTGCGCGGCTTCATGTCGCTTTTCCGCTCCGAGAAGCCGGTGCTCTGCAAGGTCCACGGCTACTGCGTCGCCGGCGGCACCGACATGGCGCTCTGCTCCGACCTGCTCGTGGTCGAGGACCGGGCGAAGATCGGCTACCCGCCGGCGCGGGTGTGGGGGGTTCCGACGTCGATGCTGTGGGCGCACCGGGTCGGCCTCGAGCGGGCGAAGCGGCTGCTCTTGACCGGGGACTCGATCGACGGCCGCACCGCGGTCGAGTGGGGTCTCGCGAGCGAGGCTGCGCCGGCCGACGAGCTCGACGCCAGGTTCGAGGCGCTCGTCGAGCGCGTCGCCCGGATCCCGATCAACCAGCTCGTGATGCACAAGCTCGCGGTCAACCAGTCGGTTCACGCCCGGGGCCTCGAGGCGACCCAGACGCTGGCTACCTTCTTCGACGGGATCGCCCGCCACACCCCGGAGGGCTTCGCATTCGCGCGCCGGGCCGCCGAGGCCGGGTTCAAGCAGGCCGTCCGCGATCGCGACGAGCCGTTCGGTGACTTCGGGCTCTGAGCGCCGCCGTCGCGAGCGCGATCCCGGCGGCGTCGATCGCGACGTCGAACGGGCTCCCGTCGCGCCCGTCGACGAACGTCTGGTGGTACTCGTCGGCGACCGCGTAGACGAGGGCGATCGCCGCCGCGGCGGCGATCGCCCGGACGCCGAGCCGGGGCGCGAGCGCCCACGCCCAGAGCACGGTCAGCAGCGCGAACTCCCCCGCATGGGCGAGGATCCGGGCTGCGGCGCCGAGGTCGGGCCCGGGATCGGACTGCCCCGAGAGGTAGAAGATCAGCGCCATCAGCGCGAGCGGCGCCGGCGCTCGCCGGAGCGCCGTGCGCGAGGCCGCGCTCACGGAACCCGGTGGACCTCGAACAGGTTCGTCCCGAGCTCCTGGCCCGGCAGCCCGGCGGTGATCCCGATCAGGTCGCCGGACGACGCGACGCCCTCCTCGCGGGCGAACCGGGCGCAGTCGTCGAGCAGCGCCCGCAGCCCCTCCCAGTCCTCGGCGACCATGCAGCGGACGCCGAACAGGAGGTTGAGGCGGCGAACGGTCTCGATCCGCGACGAGACCGCGAGTACCGGGACCCGCGGGCGGTGGGCGGAGACGAGCCGGGCGGTGCGTCCGCTCCGCGTCGGCACGACGAGCGCCTTCAGCCCGAGGGTGTACGTCGAGCCGACCGCCGCGCGCGCAACCGAGGCGGCGACGTCGGCGGAGTCGTTGCGAACCCGGTTGAAGAGCCAGTCGCCGTAGCGAAGCTCGGGCTCGGTCGCGCGGGCGATCCGGTCCATCATCCGCACCGCCTCGATCGGGTGATTGCCGACCGCGGTCTCCTCGGAGAGCATCACCGCGTCGGTTCCCTGCTGGATCGCGCTCGCGACGTCCGAGACCTCGGCCCGGGTCGGGCGGGGGGAGTCGACCATCGAGAGCAGCATCTGGGTCGCGGTGATCGACGGCCGCGAGTAGCGCCCGGCGCTCGCGAGCAGCTGCCGCTGCACCACCGGGACCTGCTCGATCGGAAGCTCGATGCCGAGGTCGCCGCGGGCGACCATGATCCCGGCGTCGACCGCCTTGACGATCTCCTCCGCCCGCTCTGCGGCCTCGGGCTTCTCGATCTTCGCGATCACCGGCACGTTGGCGCCGGCCGTGCGGACGCGCCGCTCGACCGGGGCGACGTCCTCGGCCCTGCGGACGAACGACACCGCGAGCAGGTCGACGCCCTGCTCGACCGCGAAGTCGACCCAGTCGAGGTCCTCGCGGCCGGCGGCGGGCAGGGCGACGCGGGCGCCCGGGAGGTTGAGTCCCTGGTGCGAGGCGATCGGCCCGCCGACCTCGACGCGGCAGCGGACCTCGGTCCCGTTGCGGCTCATCACCCGCAGCCGGATCCGCCCGTCGGCCATGAAGATCTCGCCGCCCTCCGAGACCGCGTCGGGAAGCCCGTCCCAGGAGACCGGGATCCGCTCCGGGGTGCCGAGCACCTGCTCGGTGGTCAGCGTCACCTCGGACCCGGTCTCCAGATCGATCATCCCGCCTTCGACGTCCCAGAGGCGGATCTTCGGGCCCGGCAGGTCGCCGAGGATCCCCGCCTGCTTGCCGACGAGCTTCGACGCCTCGCGCGCCATCGCGAAGTTGTCGGCGTGGTCGGAGCGGCTGCCGTGGGAGAAGTTGAACCGGAAGACGTCGACGCCGGCGCGCAGCAGCTCGGCCATCATCTCGACCGACCGCGTCGCGGGCCCGATCGTGGCGACGATCTTCGTCCTCCGGTGGTCGGCGCTCGCAGACCCCGGATCGCGCTTCGCCCCGGAATCGCGTCTCCCTTGTCCTGGCTCCGCGCTCACGGCGAGAGCACCTCGGTCTCGGAGGTCTGCGGGCGGTGGGTCGGCGGCGGGACGTCGTCGTCGTCGACCGGCGGCTCGCCGGGCACCGCCTCGAGCTGCTGGATGTAGGGGAGCCGCCACGCCGCGCCGGCGAGCCCGAGCCCGGCGGCGACGCAGGCGAGCGCCAGGAACCACTGCCCGCCGCTCAGCACCACGAGCTCGAAGAAGTCGCGCACCGGCTCGGTCGCGAGGATCAGCGCGAACAGCGCCCCGAGCCCGGCGACGAGCGCGAGCATGTAGCTCTGGATCGTGATGTGCTCACGGCCGGGGCCGCGCTCGAGCAGGATGATGAAGCAGAAGCCGAGCAGGATCAGCGTCGTCGTCGCCGCGGTGCGGCCCTCCTCGAGCGAGCCGCCGAAGACGCCGTCGACGAGGAAGAACGAGAGCAGCGAGCCGATCCCGATCGCGATTCCGGCCGGGAACGCGAACGCCGCCAGCGCCCGTAGCAGCCGTCCCCGATAGAGCGGCCCCTCGCTCGGGGCGAGCGCGAGCACGAACGACGGGACTCCGATCGTGAGGAACGCGGCCACGGTGAGATGACGGGGCAGGAAGGGGAAGGTGAAGTTGAAGATCGCCGCCAGGGTGATCAGGAACCCGGCGTAGACGGACTTGGTCAGATACAGCCGTCCGAGGCGGTGGATGTTGCGGGCGATCCGCCGACCTTCGGCGACGGCGCGGGGCAGCATAGAGAACTGATCGCGAAGAAGGACTATGTCCGCGATCCCCTTCGTCACCTGGCTTCCGGAGCCCATCGCGACGGCGAGCCGGGCGCGCTTCAGCGCCGGGACGTCGTTGACCCCGTCGCCGATCATCGCCGTGAACCGGCCGCGGTCGGCGAGCGCCCCGACCAGCGCCTTCTTCTGATCCGGCGTGATCCGGCAGAAGATCGTGTTGCGTTGGGCCGCCTGGGCGATGCCGCCCCTGTGGTCGGGCAGCTCGGGGCCCTCGACGACGCCGGCGTCGAGCGGAACCCCGACGGCGTGGGCGACGGCGGTGACGGTCTCGCGCGCGTCGCCGGAGATCAGCTTCAGGTCGACCTGCTGGGTACGCATGAACTCGAGCGTCTCCGCGGTGTCGGAGCGAAGCCGCTCCTCGAGGACGACGAGGGCGGTCGGCTCGAGCCGGGGCGGGGGAGCGGACGAGGGGTCGTCGGGGAGCGGCTCGACGCTCTCCCCGAAGGCGACCACGCGTCGCCCGGCGGACGTGTGCTGCTCGAGCGCCTCGGTGAGCCCGGCGGGAAGCGACAGCGCCCCCGTCTGGGCGAGCACGTCCGGGGCGCCGAGGACATAGCTGCGCCGGGCGCCGCCGCCGTCGAGGGTGAGCCCGCTCCACTTCCATACCGACGAGAACGGGACCTCGGCGACGACCCGCTCCGAGCGCGCCGGATAGCGCTCGGCGATCGTCTCGAGGGTGCGGTTGCGCTCGCCGGCCGAGGCCGCGAAGCGGCCCAGCGCCCGCTCCGCCGAAGGCTGGTCGGGGGACTCGACCGTCAGCAGCTCGAGCGTGCCGTCGGTGAGCGTCCCGGTCTTGTCGACGCAGATCGTGTCGACGGCGGCCAGCGCCTCGGTCGCCGCCATCTGCTGGACCAGCGTCTGCTGGCGCGCGAGCCGGATCGCGGCGACCGCGAGGGTGACGCTCATCAGCAGCACGAGGCCCTCCGGGACGAGGGTGACGAGCCCCGCGGTCGCGTCCTGGGCCGCCTCACGGAACGGCTTGCTGTGGAGGCTGAAGCCGGCGAGGACGACCACTGCCACCGGGCCGAGCGCGATCGCGGTCGCCTTCAGCACCCGGTTGATTTCGACCTGGAGCGGAGAGGGGGGATGGCGGAACTCGCGCGCCTCGCCGGCGATTCGCTCGGCGTAGCTTCGCTCGCGGACGGCGTCGATCTCGTAGTGGCCGGAGCCGGAGATCCCGAACGATCCCGAGAGCAGCCGGTCGCCGACCCGCTTTCGGATCCCGTCCGACTCGCCGGTGAGCAGCGACTCGTCGACTGTCAGCCCGCGGGTGTCGATCACCTCGCCGTCGGCGACGAGCTGATCGCCGGGCTCGACCCGGACGACGTCGCCGGGAACGACCTCCTGCGCCCCGAGCTCGACGATCTCCCCGTCTCGCAGCACCTTCGCCCGCGGCGCGACCAGCAGCGCGAGCTCGTCGAGCGTCCGCTTCGCCCGGAGCTCCTGGCGGATCCCGATCGAGGAGTTGACGATCGCGATCAGCCCGAACAGCGCGTCGGCGAACAGCCCCAGCGAGAGGATGAGGACGAAGAAGACGCCGATGATCGCGTTGAACAGCGTGAAGACGTTGCCCGCGACGATGCTGGCCACTGAGCGGCTCGACGGCGGCTGTGGCTCGCCGAGCCTCGTCAGGCGCCGCTCCGCCTCCGCGTGCGAGAGGCCCTGCGGCTGTCCACCGGAGTTCACGGCTTCCATCTATACAGAACCGTCAGATGCCTCCTGTCACCGGGATCGATCGAACCGTCGCCACGATCGCGCTCGCCGTGCTCGCGTTCGGGATCTCGTTCGGCGTCCTCGCCCGCGCGGCGGGGCTCGACGCGGCGCAGGCGATCGCGATGTCGGCGATCGTCTTCGCGGGGTCGGCGCAGTTCGCGGCGGTCGCGGCGCTCGACGGCGGCGCCTCGGCGCTGTCGGCGGCGCTCGCCGGGATCGCGCTCAACTCCCGCTACCTACCGCTCGGGATCGTCGTTGGCCGCTCGCTCGGTGGCGGCGCCGCGCGCCGCGCGTTCGATGCCCACCTGGTGATCGATGAAAGCGTCGCGCTCGCGACCGACGAGGCGGCCCGGGTCGATGAGCCGCGCTTTCGCACCGTCGGCCTCACCCTGCTCACCGGGTGGCTCGCCGGCACGACCGCCGGGGCGCTGGGCGCCGGGCTGATCGGCGATCCCGCCGACCTCGGCCTCGACGCCGCCTTCCCAGCCCTCTTTCTGGCGCTGATCTGGCCGCGCCTTCGCGTCGAGCGCGGCGCCCGCCGGGCGGCGCTCGCGGGGGCGGCGCTGGCCGGCATCGGGGTGATCGTGCTGCCGGTCGGGCTCGGGGTGGTGGTGGCGACCGCCGGGGCGGCCGCCGCCTGGCAGGCCGGCGGGCGCCCGCATCCCGCGACCGCGCCCGACCCAGCCGAGGAGGCGGGACCGTGAGCGCCTGGCTGTTGATCGCGGCGCTCGGGGCGACGACGTACGCGCTCCGCGCCACAGGCCCGCTGACCGCGGGGACGCTGCGGCTCCCCGCTTGGATCGACGCGCTCCTGCCGTACGTTATGCCGGCGGTCCTCGCCGGCCTCGTTGTCACCGCGACCTTCGCGACCGGGGATCGGCTGGTGCTCGGCGAGCGCGCGCTCGGCCTCGGCGTCGCCGTGCTCGCGCTGGCCCTCCGCGCCCCGGTGCTCGCGGTCGTCGTTGTCGCCGCCGCGACGACGGGGCTCGCGCGGGCGCTCGGGTAGGGGCACGCTCAGTCGCCGGCCGGCGCCGCGCCGGTTGTGGAGTCGCGCCCGCCCTCAAGGATCTGCTTGAGCCGCGCGAGGTCCTTGCGGTTCGCTCGGCGCACCGCAGGCGCCATCACCGGCGCCAGCAAGCCCCCGAACCCAGACGGCTCGCCCCGGTTGCGCAGCCTCATCCGGGTCGCCGATTCGCCGGCATCGGTCCAGGCATAGGTCGTCTCCATCGCGAACGGCCCGTCGGCGGTCGCCATCACGAGCCGCGCGCCCGGGACCAGCTCGCCGACCTCGTAGACGTATTCGAGCCGGCGGCCGAGGAACCGCGCGACGAATGCCAGCCGCGACCCGACGGTGAGCGGCGGGGGCGTCCTCCACTCGACCGCCTCGATGTTCGCGTACCAGGCGGTGGCGTTGTCGGGGTCGCCGGCGTAAGCCGCCACCTCGTCGCGAGGCCGGGCGATCACCACCTCGGTCCGGACGTCGATCGCCATCCCTGCGGCGATCCTACCTCGATGCGCGTGGCGATTTGGATCGCGCGCCGTGGACCCCTCGACCGTCCGATCGCCGGTGGGGGGCGTACTCCTCCGCAACGCTAGTTGACTAAAGTCAAAGAATGGACCGTGCGATGGTCGAGCAGGTCCGGCGCTTCAACCGGGTCGTCACCCAGCGGGTCGGGGCGCTCAACGACCGCTTCCTCGCCCGCGACCGGCCGCTCGCCGAGGCGCGCGTGCTGTGGGAGATCGGCCCCGAGGGGTGCGAGGTGCGCGCGCTGCGGTCGCGGCTCGATCTCGACCCCGGCCATGCCAGCCGCCTGCTGCGCTCGCTCGAGGACGACGGCTTGGTCGAGATCGACGCGGCGGGCGGCGACCGCCGGGCCCGGATGGTGCGGCTGACCCCGGCCGGGCTCGCCGAGCGGGCCGAGCTCGATCGTCGCAGCGACGAGCTCGCGGAGTCGTTCCTCGTCCCGCTGAGCCGGGATCGGCGCCGGCGGCTCGTCGACGCGATGCGCGAGCTCGAGCGGCTGGTGGCCGCGGCGATGGTCGAGATCCGGCCGATCGATCCGACCCACCCCGACGCCCGGCTCTGCATCCGCTCGTACTTCGCCGAGCTCGACCGGCGATCGGAGACGGGATTCGACCCCGACGCCGGGGTTTCGGCCGAGCCGCACGAGCTCACCCCTCCGGCGGGCCTGATGCTGGTCGCCTACCTGCGCTCGGAGCCGGTCGGCTGCGGCGCCGTCAAGCATCACGGCGACGCGCCGTCGGAGATCAAGCGGATGTGGGTCACCGAGACGATGCGCGGGCTGGGGATCGGCGGGCGGCTGCTCGCCGAGCTCGAGGCCGAAGCGCTGCGTCACGGAGCCCGCGCCACGCGTCTCGACACCAACCGCAACCTCACCGAGGCGATCGCGATGTACCAAGCGGCGGGCTACGTCGAGGTCCCCCGGTTCAGCGACGAGCCGTTCGCCGACCACTGGTTCGAGAGGTCGCTCCGCTGACCGGGACCGGCGACCACTGGTCGGTTTTCGAGTCCAGAAACGGGAGAACCGTCCAGTCGTGGGCGGCTGCGCGCCGGCGCTACGATCACGGCCCTTGCAGGCTCGCGAAAACCCCACTGACGAGGCCATCGCGGGGGATGCGCTCGCGGTCGAGTTCCGTGGCGCGACGAAGACTTATCCCGGCGCCGAGCGGCCGGCGGTCGACGGCCTCAGCCTCGAGGTGCCGGCGGGGGAGATCTCCGTCCTCGTCGGGCCGTCCGGGTGCGGGAAGACGACCGCGATCCGGATGGTCAACCGGATGATCGAGATCACCGCGGGCGACATCCTCGTCGGCGGCGAGTCGGTGCGCGAGCGGAGCGCCGCTGAGCTCCGCCGGCACAGCGGCTACGTGATTCAGCAGATCGGGCTCTTCCCACACCGGACGATCGCCGAGAACATCGCCACCGTTCCCGGGCTGCTCGGCTGGGACCGGGAGCGCACCCGGGCCCGGGTCGACGAGCTGGTCGCGCTGATCGGCCTCGACCCCGACCTAATCGACCGCTACCCGGCGCAGCTCTCCGGCGGTCAGCAGCAACGGGTCGGCGTCGCCAGGGCGCTGGCGGCGAACCCCGGCGTGATGCTGATGGACGAGCCGTTCGGCGCCGTCGACCCGATCAACCGCGAGCGGCTCCAGAACGAGTTCCTGCGCCTCCAGGCCGAGCTCGGCAAGACGATCCTGTTCGTCACCCACGACATCGACGAGGCGATCAAGATGGGCGATCGGATCGCCGTCCTGCGCGAGGGCGGCCGGCTCGCCCAGTACGCGACCCCGGCCGAGCTGCTGATGGCGCCGGCCGACGACTTCGTCGAGGACTTCGTCGGCGCCGACCGGGCGCTCAAGCGACTCTCGCTGCTCCGGGTCGCCGACATCGACCTCTGGCAGGCGCCGCTCGCATTCGTCGGTCAGGCGACATCGGAAGTGCGGGCAAAGCTCGAAGGCGCCGAGGTGCCGCACGCCCTGCTGGTCGACTCCGACCGGCGCCCGCTCGGCTGGCTCTCGGACTCCGATCTCGCCCTCGAGACCGTTCCCGCCCGTCCCGATTCCTCGCCCGAGCCGCTGCTCGAGCTCGACGACGTGATGCGCGACGCGCTCTCCGACCTGCTCCAGGCCGAGAGCCACTACGCCCCGGTGGTCGACGCCGAGCGACGGATCTCCGGGGTGCTCTCGGTCGAGATCGTCTCCGACTTCCTCACCTCCGACGAGGCGCTGGCCGACGAGCACCCCGCCGCCGAGCGCGAGTTCGTCGAGCCGTGACCGCGGCCACTCTCGCCCAGGCCGGCTCCGACTTCTTCCGCGACCGATCGGACTCGGACTGCATCCGCGACAACGGCGCCTTCTGCGCCGGCTGGGTGATCGAGAACGCCGACCGCTACGTCACCCCGACGCTTGAGCACGCCTACCTCGTCGCGGTCTCGGTCGCGCTCGGGTTTGCGATCGCGTTCGCGATGGCGGTCGCCTCGCACCGCGCCCGGTGGCTGGTGCCGCCGTTCATCGGCGCGACTGGGGTCCTCTACACGATCCCCAGCCTCGCGTTCTTCTTCCTGCTGCTGCCGATCACCGGTCGCGGCAACCTGACCGCGATCATCGCGCTGACCGCCTACACGCTCCAGATCATCTACCGCAACATCGTCGCCGGGCTCGCGAACGTTCCCGCCGACGCCAAGGACGCGGGTCGGGGGATGGGGATGACCGATCGCCAGCTGTTGTGGCGAATCGAGCTGCCGCTTGCGCTGCCGGAGATCGTCGCCGGCGTGCGGGTGGCGATGGTGACCACGGTCGCGCTCGCGAGCCTCGCCGTGTTCGCCGGCGCCGGCGGGCTCGGCAACGAGATCATCTCCGGCTCGAACATCACCTTCCGGACCGGGATCGTGGTCGCGTTCACCCTCTTGGTCGCGATGGCGGTGGCCTTCGACCTGGTCCTGCTCGCGGTCCAGCGGCGGCTGGGACGATGGCGGCTCGCCGCGGGCACGAGCTCGGCGCGGGGCCCGCGCCTGAGGCGGCTGCGGGCGCTCGGATCGGAGCGGGCATGACCCTCCCGCTCGCCGTCCTCGATGCGTTCGCCGGTGCGGTCGAGTTCATCTTCACGCCGCGCCCGTCGTTCGGCGGCGGCACGGAAGTCGGCGGCCTCGGTCAGGTCGGCGAGCTCACGTTCGAGCACCTGAAGCTCTCAGGCGCGGCGATGGCGGGCGGCATCGCGCTCGCCCTACCGGTCGGCCTCTACCTCGGCCACGGCGGCCGGGCCGAGCTGCTCGCGGTCGGGATCGGCAACGCCGGCCGGGCGATCCCCGAGCTGGCGTTGATCGCGTTCCTGGTCGCGTTCGTCGGCGTCGGCTTCCTCAACGTGACGATCGCCCTCGTCGTGCTCGCGATCCCGCCGATCCTCACGAACACGTTCGTCGGCATCCGCCAGGTCGACCGCGACGCGACCGACGCCGCACGCGGCGTCGGGATGAGCGAGCTCCAGGTGGCGCTGCGCGTCGAGCTGCCGCTCGCCGCGCCGACGATCATCACCGGCGTCAGGACCGCCGCGATCAACGTCATCGCGACGGCGACGATCGCGCCGCTCGCCGGGGTCGTCACCCTCGGCGACTTCATCCTCGCCCGCAACGTCTACGGCGACGAGGGGGTGCTCGCCGGGGCGATCCTCGTCGCGCTGCTCGCGATCGCGGTCGAGCTCGTGCTGTCTGCTGTCCAGACCGCGCTGACCCCGAAGGGCGTCCGGGTGCAGCGCGCCGTCGCCGCTCGGACATGAGACGCCGTCCGGACGATCCGCCTAGGATCATGGCCCTTCGTCCCGCCGGCTCGCCCGGCGCGTTCCCGACCAGTCCAGAGAGAGGACACGTTCGATGAGCACTCATGCCCTCCGCGCCCCGCTCGCTTTGCTCGCCGCCCTCGCGCTCGCGATCGGAGCTGCCGCCTGCGGCGGCGACGACGACGGCGGCGACGGCGGCGACGCCGACGGCGGCGAGTCGTCGACGCTGATCGAGTCGAATCCCGACAACGGCGAGGTTTCGCTGACGATCGGCTCGAAGAACTTCACCGAGCAGTTCATCCTCGGCGAGATCTACGCCCAGGCGCTCGAGGCTGCCGGCTACGACGTCAGCACCGACCTCAACCTCGGCTCCGAGCAGATCGCGCTGCGGGCGCTTCGCGACGGCGAGGTCGACGCCTACCCCGAGTACACGTCGACCGCACTGACCTCGTTCTTCGAGCTCGCGCCCGAGGAAGTGCCGAGCGATGCCCAGCAGGCCTACGAGGAGACCCGGGAGGACTTCGCCGACCTCGGCCTCCAGGCGTTCCCGCCGACGCCGTTCTCGAGCGCGAACGCGGTCGGCCTCCTCACCTCGACCGCCGAGGACCTCGGCGTGAGCTCGATCTCCGACCTCGAGGGGGTCTCGCAGGACCTCGTCCTCGCTGGGTCCCCCGAGTGCCGCCAGCGGATCGACTGCCTCGTCGGGCTCGAGCAGAACTACGGCCTCGAGTTCCGCCGCTTCACTCCGGTCGACATCGGGCTGCGATACGAGGTCCTCGACCAGGGCGACGCCGACCTGTCGATCCTGTTCACCACCGACGCCCAGCTCTCAACCGACTCCGAGACCTACACGATCCTCGAGGACGATCGCGCCGTGCTCCCGGCCGGGAACGTGCTCCTGATCGCGAACCAGGAGACGGTCGAGGCCGCCGGCCCGGACTTCGGCGAGGTCGTCGAGCGGGTCCAGGAGAACCTCAGCCTCGAGGTGATGCAGGAGCTGAACGCACGGGTCGACGTCGACCAGGAGGATCCGGCCGATGCCGCCCGCGCGTACCTCGAGGAGTTCGGCTACGTCGAGTAGCCGGGTCGAGGCGGCCGGTTGCTCGTCGGGCCCCGGGGTAACCGGACCCCGTGGGCCTGGCGGCAATCCTCGACATCGACGGCACCCTCGTCGACACCAACTACCACCACGCGCTCGCCTGGTACCGGGCGTTCCGCGAGCACGGCGTCTCGCCTCCGGCATGGCGGATCCACCGCCACGTCGGGATGGGCGGCGACCAGCTCGTCGGCGCGGTCGCCGGGCGCGAGGTCGAGGAGAGCCAGGGTGACTCGATCCGCGAGGCCGAGGGCCGCCTGTATGCGGAGATGATCGACGAGGTCCGTCCGCTCGAGGGCGCCCGGGAGCTGATCGCCGAGCTCAAGGAGCGCGGGCACACCGTCGTCCTCGCGAGCTCGGCGAAGGCCGACGAGGTCGATCACTACCTCGATCTCCTCGACGCCCGCGACCTCGCCGACGCGTGGACGACGTCGGCTGACGTCGCGGCGACCAAGCCCGCGCCCGACCTGGTCGGCGCCGCGCTCGACAAGGCCGGCGACCTCAGCGGGGTGATGGTCGGCGATACGACCTGGGACATCCAGGCCGCGGCGCGGGCGGAGCTGAAGACCGTCGCCGTCCTCACCGGCGGCTTCGGCGAGGGCGAGCTCCGCGACGCCGGCGCGGTCGACGTCTTCGAGTCGGTCGCGGCGCTGCTCGAGCGGATCGACTCGACGCCGCTGCGCTGAGATCGTCGCCGCCGGTCAGCCGTCGGAGCCAACCCGGTCGATCGCCGCTGGAGCTCGCGCGCCTCGATCACCCGGTCGATCAGCCCGTATTCGGCTGCCTGCTCGGGGGTGAAGAAGCGGTCGCGCTCGGAGTCGTCGTGGATCCGGCCGGTGTCCTGGCCGGTATGACGGGAGTAGATCTCCTCGACCTGCTGGCGAAGCTCGAGCACCTCGCGGGCGTGAATCTCGATATCGCTCGTCTGGCCCTGGAAGCCCGAGGTCGGCTGGTGGATGAGGATCCGCGCGTTCGGCAGCGCCAGCCGCTTCCCGGCGGCGCCGCCGGCGACGATCAGCGAGCCCGCCGACATCGCGATCCCGTAGCAGATCGTCCGCACATCGCAGGCGACGTACTGGATCGCGTCGTAGATCGCGAGGCCGGCGTAGAGCGAGCCGCCGGGGCTGTTGACGTAGAGGTCGATGTCGCGGTCGGGGTCGGACGACTCGAGGTGCAGGAGCTGGGCGACGACGCCGTTCGCGAGCTCGTCGTCGATCTGCTGGCCGACGAAGACGATCCTTTCGTTGAGCAGCCGCGAGTAGATGTCGAACGATCGGTCGCCGCGCGGGGTCTGCTCGATCACCATCGGTAGTGCAACCATTCGGTTGCGGATACTAGCGCAACCGAACGGTTGCAGTATTCTCGGCCTCGGTACCAGAAAGCAGCGAAGAGGAGGCATCCCCGAATGGAGACGATCGAGCGCACCCTCACCGTTGACGCGCCGGCCGAAGAGGTCTGGGAGTCGCCTACCGATCCCGAGCTGCTGGCGGGATGGCTCGGCGAGGTCGAGGCCGACCTCAGTCCCGGGGGCGATCTCGCCGTCCGGACGCCCGACGGCCGCGAGCGGGAGGGGTTCGTCGAGGAGGTCGACGAGGGCAGGGCGCTCGCGTTCTGGTGGTCCGAGGACGGCGCCCCCGCGACCCGGGTCGAGATCGGCGTCGACGACACCGACGGCGAGACGACGATCACGATCACCGAGTCGCGCCCGCTCGCCACGCTCGACCGCGGCCTCGAGGTGCTGTGGTCCGCCGGGCCGCCGGCGCCGGAGATGCGGGCTGCGGCGGGCATGGCGATGCGCTGATGACCGCCCGCGCCGACGCGGTGTTCGGGGCCCTCTCCGACTCGACCCGGCGACGGCTGCTGGCGCTGGTCGGCGAGCGCGGCGAGGTGAGCGCGAGCGCGCTCGCGCGCGAGCTCCCGATCAGCCGTCAGGCCGTGAGCAAGCACCTCGCCCTGCTCGCCGAGGCCGGCCTCGTCGCTGCCCGGCGCGACGGGCGCGAGGTGCGCTACCGGCTGACCCCGGCTCCGCTCTCGGACGCGGTCACCTGGATGGCATCGGTCGGCAGCGAGTGGGACGGGCGGCTCGCCGCCCTCGAGCGCCAGCTCTCGAGTCGCGCGACGCGCCGATGACCGACGACTCTTCCGGGCACGCCCCCGGCTGCGCCCGGCCGATCGCGCCGCGTCGCCGCTGAGGTCGCGCTCGGCCGCCCGTTCGACCCGGGTGGGGTACGGTGCCCGTGTGCCGCTCCAGCTCGGACTCAACCTCGGCTACTGGGGGATCGGGCCGCAAGGAGACGACGCTGTCGAGATCGTTCGCGCCGCCGAGGCGGCGGGGTTCGACTCGGTCTGGGTCGCGGAGTCGTACGGCTCGGACGCGGTCAGCGTGCTCGCCTGGCTCGTCCCGCAGACCGAGACGATCGAGCTCGGCGCCGCGATCATGCAGGTCCCCGCGAGGCCCCCGGCCGCGGCGGCGATGGCCGGGGCGACGATCGACATGCTCTCGGGCGGCCGGTTCATCTTCGGCTTCGGCCCCTCGGGGCCGCAGGTCTCCGAGGGCTGGTACGGGGTCCCGTATCCGAAGCCGTGGGGGAGGACCCGCGAGTACATCGAGATCGTGCGCATGATCATCGCGCGCGAGGATCGCCTCGAATACCAGGGCGAGCACTACAAGCTGCCAGTCGACGGCGGCACCGGGCAGGGCAAGCCGCTGAAGCTCAACTTCCACCCGCTCCGCAACGAGATCCCGATCTTCGTCGGCGCGATCGGCCGCAAGTCGGTCGAGATGGCGGCCGAGATCTGCGACGGCTGGATCCCGATCTTCTTCAGCGCCGACGCATTCACGGAGACCTGGGGCGAGCACATCGAGGCCGGGCTCGAGAGGGGCGGGCGCTCGCGCGAGCAGTTCGAGGTCTCGCCTGCGATGCAGGTGGCGATCGACGGCGACCTCGAAGCCGCTCGCAACGTCGTTCGCGCCGGGCTCATGCTCTACCTCGGCGGGATGGGCAGCCGCGAGAAGAACTTCTACGTCAACCTCGCCCACCGCTTCGGCTTCGGCGACGCCGCCGACCGGGTCCAGACGCTCTACCTCGACGGCAAGCGCGACGAGGCCTATGCGGCGATCCCCGACGAGCTCGTCGAAGTCACTTCGCTGGTCGGCAGCGAGGACGACGTGGCGGCGCGGCTCGAGCGCCTCGCCGCCGCCGGCGTCGACCGGCTGATCGCCTGGCCGGTCCACCTCGACCGGGCCCAGCGCCTGCACACGATCGAGCGCCTCGCGGCGGTGGCGGGCGTCGAAGCGCCGGCGTAGCGGGGCCACGTTCATCCCGCGCGCGTTCAACTACAGGCATCCTCGATCGAAGACCCAGTCGAGGCCGCTCGGGCCGTTCGAGTCGCCGCCGTCGTGGGCCGCGCTCACCCGCTCCGTGGTCCCTCGGCGCAGGTTCCGGACGAACACGTCCCAGTCGTCGTTCTCATCGCCGGGCACCAGGTTCGAGGAGTACGACTGGAATCCGACCCGACGGCCGTTGGGCGCGATCGACGGAAGGCGGCTCTCGCAGTTCCCGGCGACGCCTCCCAGGCCCACGGACACCCAGCGCATCCGCGCGGTCTTCAGAGTGTGGACGAAGACGTTCTCGCCGCGGTAGGTATCGCCGGGGAGATCGCGGACCAGGGACTCGAACGCGACCCGGCGGCCGTTGGCGGAGATCGACGGGTCGGAGGTCCAGACGACCTTCCGTCGGCCCGCCGGAACGACCCGTCGCGCGTTGCCCGTCCTCAGGTTGCGGACGAAGACGTCGAACGAGCGGTGCGGTCCCGAGGCCAGGCCGCGGCCACTGGAGTGGAACGTGACTCGGCGTCCGTTGGCGGAGATCGAGGGGCGCCCGCCTCCCGCTCCGGCCCCGCCCTCCTTAGCGCTGACCAGCCGCGTCCTGTTCGTGTTCAGGTTGCGGACGAAGACGTCGTCGGTGCCGTTGCGCGCTCGCCGGGTCAGGGAGGCGCGCGATTGGAACGCGACCCGCCGCCCGTTGGCGGAGATCGAGGCCGAGGAGCTGCGCGCCCCGCCCTGCCTGCCGTTCGAGCGCACGCTCACCCGCCTCGTCTTCTGAGTCCTCAGGTCGTGGACGAAGACGTCGAGGACGCCGTTGGTGTCACCCGGTATGAGGTTCG
>DATHVI010000146.1:0-14682 GCA_035461385.1 Solirubrobacterales bacterium | reverse complement strand
AACCTTGAGATTAAGAGTCTCCTGCTCTACCAGTTGAGCTAACGGCCCCGAGCGGGGATGGTAGCGACGGTGCGGCCCGGTTACGGGGCGGGCTGCTCGAGCGGGCTGCCGCCGCCGAGGCCGCCGAACGGGTCCTCGATCGCGCCGCCGGGCTCTTCGCCGGTCTCGAGGAAGCGGTTGAGCTGGCGATGCAGCCGCTTCGCCTCGTCCGCCCGCTCCTGGAGCGTCTTTTCGAGGTCCTCCTGGTCGGTGTCCTCCTCGTCGACGAGTGCGAGGACGCGGTCGAATGCCTTGTCGCCCTGGGCGTCGTTGCCGGCGATGTACTGGTAGCGGGACACCGTCGCCCACCCGGCCGGGGTCGGGTCCTGGCGGGCGGCGATCTGGGCGGTCGCCGCGGTCTCCTCGGCGATCTCGAACGCGTCGCGGACGTCGCCGCGGCTGAGCGCGTCCGAGAACAACAGCTCGCCGGCGCGGGAGAGGTTTGTCGCCATCGACTGGTCGGGCGGCTTCGGATCGGTCTCGAGGTAGCGGTCCCAGGCGTCGAACGCGAGGTCGAGGTTCTCGCGCGCCTCGTCGGTCAACTGGGTCTCCCCCGTCTCCTGGTCGGTGACGATCCCCTCGGTCGCGAGCAGGTAGCGGTTGCGCGAGAGCTCATACAGCGCCGCCTGGTTCGTCGGATCGGTCTCGAGCGTCGCCTCCGCATCCTCGACCGCCTGCTCGTACTGCGGGTTCGATGCCCCGCCGCCGTCGGTCACGCCGAGGCCGTCGAGGATCCCTCCGGGGGCGTCGCTGCCGATCCCGAACAGGACCAGGCTGCCGCCCATCAGGATCGCCAGGCAGGCGTAGACGACCTGGATCAGGCGTCGGCGCTTGCCCCGGAGGTCGAACAGCATGCGCTCAGCCTAGCTGCTCGCCATCGCGTGGCGGCGGTCTCGCAGGGTCAGGCCTCGGCGCCGCCGCCCCCCGGCGCCGGTCGCTCCGCGGGGAGCATCTCGGCCTCGTCGTCGAACGCCTCACGAGGGCGCCCGAACCAGCGCGCGAGCTGGATCGAGCCCTCGTACAGGAGGTAGACCGGCAGCATCGTCAGCAGCATCGTCATCGGGTCGGGGCTGGTGACGACGGCGGAGATGATCGCGATCGCAAGCACCGCGTAGCGGCGGTTGGCGGCGAGCTGGTCGGGGGTGACAATCCCGAGCCTGGTCAGCGCCAGCATCACGACCGGGATCTGGAACAGGAGCCCGATCGCCAACAGCGACAGGGTGAGGAAGCTGTAGTAGTCACGCGCGCGGACCTCGATCCCGAACTGGGACTCGTTGAACGAGAGCAGGAAGTTGACGGCCACCGGCATCAGGACGATGTAGGCGAACACGACTCCGCCGATGAACAGGACCGGGATCGCGATCACGAACGGCATCACCGTCCTGCGCTCGAGCGGCGAGAGGGCGGGGAGGATGAACGCGAAAGCTTGGTAGAGGATCACCGGGAGCGCGATCAGCAGGCCGGCGGTCGCCGAGACGATCAGCGTCGTCATCAGCGGCTCGGTCGGCGACAGGGTGATCGGGATCCGATCGTCCGGGAGCGGCCGGTTGGCGAGCTCGAGCAGGAAGTTGTTCTGCCAGAAGCAGACCGCGGTCGCGACGACGAGCGCGGCGACGCAGATGATGATCCGTGTCCGCAGCTCGTCGAGATGCTCGACGAGGGTGAGGCGCTCGTCGAACTGCGCCGGCTTCAGACGGGCCACGGTACGGGGTGGCCCCTAGTCAGGAGCGGTTATCGGCTACGACCTCGGCCTCGACGGGCTCGGAGTCGTCCTGGGCGGGCGGGCGAAGCTCGGCCTTCTCGTCGTCGTCGTCGTCCTTGCCCGAGACCGAGCTGCGGAACTCGCGAATCCCGCGGCCCAGCGAGCGGCCGAGCTCGGGAAGCTTCTTCGGCCCGAAGATGACGAGGGCGATGATCAGGATGATCGCCAGCTCGAGTGGTCCAACGTTGGGCATCGCCGACATGGTAGCGCTGCGGGGCCGTCGGCCCCGAGGCCGGGCGCCGCGCCCCCGGTAAGGGGGCCTCGAGAGCCCCGGAACAGACCGATGCAGGGGCTGTCCCCGAGGCTGCTAAAGGGTCAGTCCCCTGCCGCCGATAGGGCGGGCAGAGATGGACGAAAGGCAGAGCACATCGGCGCGGCCCGACAGCGTCCGCGGCTCCGACAGCGGGATCGAGCCGAGTTCGTTCGAGCAGCCGCGGCCGGTGTCCGGCAAGGCTCGCACGGAGGGTCTCCACGTCTGCCCGGCCTGTCGCTCCGAGCTCGTCTACCCGCTCACCTGGGAGCCCGTCACCGGCAGGCAGTGGAGCGTCACGCTCCGCTGTCCCGAGTGCGCCTGGATCGGCGGCGGGATCTACGGGCAGGGGGCCGTCGACCGCCTCGACGACCTGCTCGACCGCGGTACCGAGGAGATGCTCGAGGACCTGAAGGCGCTCTGGTGGGCGAACATGGAGGACGAGGTCAACCGCTTCGTCGCCGCCCTCGAAGCAGACCAGATCCTGCCAGAGGACTTCTAGCGGCGCGCCCGGTGACGCCGAGGCAGGGCTTCGACGACCCGCCGCCCCGGAGCGGAGCAGGAGGCGGAGCCGTTCAGGCGTACCGCTCGACGACGCCGTCGGCGACGAGGGCGAGCAGCTCGCGTCGCTCGGGATCGAGGCTCGAGGCCGAGAGCGCGACCTTCGCTCGCTCGACCCGGTCGGTGGCGTCGGCCCTCACCTCCTCGAGCGCCCCGCTGGCGGCGATCCGCTCGCAGAGCTGCTCCGCGCCGCGCTCGTCGAGCCCGCGCAGGTCGACCTCGGCGAGCGCCGGGTCGCGCTCGCGGGCGACGATGAACGGAAGCGTCACCGTCCCGTCGAGAAGATCTGTCCCGCGCGCCTTCCCGGTTCGCTCCGGCGGCCCGCTGACGTCGAGGACGTCGTCGAGGAGCTGAAAGGCGAGCCCGACCTGATCGCCGAACGAGGCGAGCTCGCGGTCGTCGTCGCCGGTGCCGATCCGGCACGCGCACTCGAACAGGCGCGCCGTCTTCAGCGTGCAGCGCTCGAGGTAGCGCTCGGCGCTGATCGAGACATCGAACGCGTCGCGGCGCTGGGCGAGCTCGCCGCGGGCGAGGGCCGTCGCAGCGTCGGCGAGGAGCGCCACCCTGCGCTCGGCCCCGGCGCCGCTGCCGGCGAGCTCGGCGAACGCGCGCGCGAACAACATGTCGCCGACCGCCGTCGCGATCGACCGACCCGACCTCGCGACCACGGTCGGGCGGCCGCGGCGGAGCGGCGCCTGGTCGAGGACGTCGTCGTGAACTAGCGTCGCCATGTGGACGAGCTCGATCGCGACCGCGGCCCGCTCGGCCTCATGACCGGCGTCACTGCCCGCGCACAGCAGCACGAGCAGCGGCCGCAGGCGCTTGCCGCCGGCGGCGAGGGTCGCGGCTGCCTCGCCCCGCAGCGGCTCGCCGTGCCCGGCCGCGAGGTCGCGAAGCCGCTCCTCGACCGACGCCATCCGGCGCGGGAGCCACGTCTGGGCGACGTCCAAGACCCGGGTCACGGGCGGCGGGACGTTCGTGCGGCTCACGGGAGCACCTCACGACGGGTGCCGGAGTGGATCGCGATGATCCCGCCGGCGAGAATCGTGTAGCGGATCCGCTCGAGGCCCGCGGCGGCCATCAGCGCGGCGAGGCGGTGCGGGTCCGGGAACCGCTTCACCGACGCCGGCAGGTAAGAGTAGGCGTCGCGATCGCCCGCAACCGCCCCGAGCAAAGGGACGATGCGGTCGAACCAGAGCGAGAAGAAGGTCTCAAGCGGCGGCCTGCGCGGCTGGGTGATCTCGAGGATCACCAGCCGGCCCCCGGGCCTGAGCACCCTGGTCATCTCCGCGAGCCCACGCTCGAGGTCGGCGAGGTTGCGGACGCCGAAGCCGACGGTGACCGCGTCGAAGCTCCCGTCGGCGTGGGGAAGGTCGAGCGCGTCGGCCCACTCGAAGCGCAGCCCCTCGATCCCGTCGCCCTTCCTCCTCGCCGCCTCGAGCATCGGCTCGGAGAAGTCGCAGCCGACCACCCGGCCGTCCGGTCCGACGCGCCGCGCGAGCTCGATCGCCAGGTCGCCGGTGCCGCAGCAGACGTCGAGCGCCGCCTCCCCAGGGGCGAGCTCGGCCCGGTCGGCCGCGCGCTCGCGCCAGCGGTGATGAAGGCCCGCGGTCATCGCGGTGTTCATTAGGTCGTAGACGCCCGCGATCCGGTCGAACATCGACCGCACCTGGGTCGCGAACTCCTCGCCCGCGGGTTCGGCTCGAGGCGCCGGCTGCGCGGCGCTCACTGGAGCGAGGCGAGGAACTCCACCATCGCGTCGAGGTCCTCCTGCGGAAGCTCGCCGTATTGGGGCATGATCCCGGCCGGGTTGAGTAGCGTCCGCTCGATCCCGTCGGCCGGCAGCTTCGCGCCGATGTCGGTCAGCTCGGGCGCGATCTCGTTTCCGTTCTCCCCGATCTTGTGGCAGCCGAGGCAGCCGTTCTCGGCGACGAGCTGGGCGCCCGCCTCGTACTGCGGCTGGACGTTGATCGCCTCGAGGTCGATCTCGGTCGGCGAGCCGGCGACGGCGCCGAGATAGGTCAGGTACGCCATCGCGATGATCGTCAGGATCGCCGCCGTCACCGCGACCGGGCGGCGCTCGGGCCGGCGCTCGGGGTTGCGGTCGTAGAACGGCAGCAGCAGCAGCAGCACCATCGCGATCGTCGGGATGCCGACGGTCGCCAGCGGCACGAGGGCGGGCGGCTTGATCACCCGCAGGAGCTCGAAGAGGAAAAAGAAGTACCACTCCGGCCGCGGCACGTAGCTAGTCGTCGTCGGATCGGCGCGCGGGCCCTGGTGGGCGCCGAGCACGAGCGACAGGACGATCACGACCGCGACGACGACGAAGAACATCACCGAGTCCTTCAGCACCGCGTAGGGGAAGAACGGCTTGCCCTGCTTCTTCAGAACCTCGTACTCGCGGAGGTACTGCTCCTTCTCGGCGCGGTTCACCGGCGCCCCCTTCGGCGTCGCGACATCAGACCTGCTCCTCGCGCAGCGACTTCGGCTTCGTCTCCGCCCGCAGCCACGGCGGGGCGGTGGTGCCGAGCTTCACCACCAGGTAGAGGTGGGCGCCGATCAGGGCGATCATCAGCCCGGGGACGAGCAGCATGTGGATCGCGTAGAAGCGCGGCAGCGTCGTCGGCCCGACGTCGGCGCCGGCGCGCAGGAAGTCGGCGAGGTAGGGGCCGAGCACCGGGCCGCTCGCGGTGATGTTCATCGCGACGACGGTCGCCCAGTAGGAGCGCTGGTCGAACGGCAGCAGGTACCCGGTCAGGCCCATGACCATGGTCAGGATCATGAGCACGACGCCGATCACCCAGGTCAGCTCGCGCGGGTACTTGTAGGCGCCGAAGAAGAACACTCGGCCCATGTGGAGGAAGATCACGATCACCATCAGCGTCGCCCCCCAGATGTGGAGGCCGCGGACGAAGGCGCCGAGGAATACCTCCTCGCTGATGTAGGTGATCGAGTCGTAGGCCTCGGTCGGCGACGGGACGTAGAACATCGCCAGGAACACCCCGGTGATCGCCTGGACGACGAACGCGAACAGGGTCGCGGAGCCGAGGGTGTAGAACCAGTTCGTCCCCTTCGGGACCTTGCGGAACAGGAGCCCGGTGAGGAACGGGGTCGCGCCCGTGCGCTCGTCGACCCAGCCGACGAGGTCGACCGGGGCCTCCTTCGCCTGCTCGACGAGCGGCGAGGCCCCGTTGGCGTTGCCGGTGCCCTGGCCCGGCTTGGCCGGCTTGCGAAGGGCGGCGGGGGTGAGTGCGTCGCGGAGGCCCACGCGGCTACCTCACGGCGCCGGCGGCGTCGTCGGCCGCGGCGGGTAGAGGTACTCCCAGACGCCGCCGGTGAACGCCGCCGGGTCGCGGGTCCGAACCGGCTCGAGCTGCGAGGTGACGCTGAACCGCGGCCCGATCTCGACCTGCCCGGCGCGCACCCGCGTCTGGAAGCGGTCGAGCGGGCGGACCGGCGGGCCTCCCGTCACCTTGCCCTCGAAGTCGTAGACGCCGCCGTGGCAGGGGCAGATGAAGCTCCCGGCCGAGGGATAAAAGCGGACCGGGCAGCCGAGGTGCGCGCAGCGGGTCGAGATCGCGATGAACTCGTCCGGGTCCTCGTCGAGCTCGGAGCTGCCGCGGCGGACGTAGACCGTCGTCTTTCCCGCCTCGCCCATCCCGCCGACCTCGGTGATCACGGCCTGGCGGTAGGTCTCGGGGACGAAGTCGTCGGTCGAGCCCACGCCCTGCCAGGTCTCGTCGGGGCCTTCGAAGATCGGCGCGATCGCGAACCCGACGACGGGCAGGGTGACAGCGACTCCGGCGACGCCGCCGAATGCCTGCCCGAGGGCGATGAACGCGTTCCGGCGGGTCATCGTCTCGCCCTTGAAGTACCCGGGCGGGTTCGGCTTCACCGGCTCACCGGGGGTACCGGGGTCGTGCTTGTCGGCGGCGTCAGCCACGTCGGGCGCCGAAGTCTATTGCCTCGGCAGCGGCGTCAAGCGCCTCCCCGATCCCGGCCCGCTCGGCGGTCGAGCGAGCGTTGCGGATCAGCTCGGCGGCGGCCCCGGAACGGGCTTCGCGGAGCGCGGCCTTGCCGTCCGCGTGACCCGGCGTTACCCCGCAGGCGATCGCCACCGACGAGGCGAGCCACAGTGCCTCCGCCGGCTCGTCGCCACGCCCCTGGGAGTGGAGCTCGGCCGCGGTGCTGATCAGGTCGGCGAGCTCGCGGACGGCGTCGAGGTCGCCGAGCAGGCCGAGTCGCTCGATCCCGAGCGCATAGAGGTAGTCCCCGGCGAGCAGCGCGAGGTCCGGATCGGCGGCGGCGAGCAGCCGGGGCTCGGCGTGGTGGAGCAGGTAGCCCTCGCGGACAGCCTCGACGACGACCGCGTACTCGCCTCCGGCCGCCGCGGTCCTGGGCCCGGAGGCGGCGAGGACGCCGAGCGCGGGAGCGGCATCGCCGGGATCGAGGACGTGCTCGGCGATCACCGAGCGCTCGTCGCGAAGCTGCTCGGCGAGGGCCCTGAGCGCGTCCCGGGGGTGCTCCATCGCCGGGCGAGCTTAGACAGCGCGACCACCCCGCCGGGACGCGGCCCTCGGCGCCGCTCAGCCGAGAGCGATCGCGAACGCCTCGCCGGCGGCGTCGACGGTGCGCTCGATCGCCGCCTCGTCGTGGGCGAGGGAGACGAACCAGGCCTCGAACTGCGACGCGGGCGGGTAGATCCCACGCTCGAGGAGCGCGCGGCAGAAGGCGCCGTACGCGACGAGGTCGCAGGCGGAAGCGACGGCGAAGTCGCGCACCGGCTCGGCGCTGAAGAACGGGGTCACGAGACCGGGGACGGAGGCAACCTCGACCGGCCGGCCGGCCGCAGCGCCGCGGAGGCCGTCGGCGAGCATCCGGGTCAACTCGCCGAGGCGTCCGTATGCGGACTCGTCGAGCTCGGCCAGGGTCGCGAGGCCGGCGGCGACGGCGAGCGGGTTGCCCGAGAGCGTCCCCGCCTGGTAGACGTCGCCCGCGGGCGCGACCCGGCTCAGCAGCTCGCGCCCGCCGCCGTAGGCCGCGGCGGGAAGCCCGCCGCCGAGCACCTTCCCGATCACCGTCAGGTCGGGCATCACCCCGTAGCGCTCCTGCGCCCCGCCGGGACCGACCCGAAAGCCGGTGATCACCTCGTCGAAGACGAGCAGCGCGCCGGCGTCGTCGGCGGCCTCGCGGAGGAACTCGAGGTATCCCTCGGCCGGCTCGACGACCCCCATGTTCGCCGGCACCGGCTCGCAGATGATCGCCGCGACCGCGTTTTCGCCGAGCGCAGCGGCGAGCGGCGCGTGCTGATTCCAGGGGACGACGATCGTCGTCCCGGCAGCGGCGGCCGTCACTCCAGGGCTCGCCGGGATCCCCTGGGTGGCGAGGCCGGACCCGGCATCGGCGAGCAGGCCGTCGACGTGGCCGTGGTAGGCGCCGGCGAACTTGACGACGACGTCGCGGCCGGTCACCGCGCGCGCCAGGCGCAGCGCGCTCATCGTCGCCTCGGTTCCGGAGCTCACCATCCGCACCATCTCGACCGAGGGCATTCGCTCGCAGACCTCGGCTGCGAGCTCGATCTCGGCCTCGGTCGGGGCACCGAAGCTCGTGCCGCGCTCAGCCGCCTCGGCGACCGCCGCGACGACCGCCGGGTGCGCATGGCCGAGGATCAGCGGGCCCCACGAGCCGACCCAGTCGATGTAGCGGTGCCCGTCGACGTCGATCAGCTCGAACCCCTCGCCGCGGGAGATGAAGATCGGATGGTCGCGGCCGATCGACGCCATCGCCCGAACCGGCGAGTTGACGCCTCCGGGCAGCAGGCCGGCGGCCCGGGCGTAGAGCGCTTCCGAGCCGCGAGTGTCAAGCACCGGCGTGCTCTTGCTCCCAGGCGGCGTAGTCGTCGGTGAAGTAGTGGAGGCGGATCTTCTTGAACTCGGTCGACGAGTAGAGCGTCGCCCGGTCGTCGCCGTGGAGGCGGTGCTCGTCGGCGATCCGGTCGAGGATCGCGTCGCACTCCTGCTTCGAGCGGCCGTGCGCCATCGTGAACACCGAATACGGCCAGTCGGGGTACGTCGGCCGCTGGTAGCAGTGCGAGATTCCCCGCACCGCCGCCATCCGCGAGCCGACCTCGACGATCCGGTCCTCGGGCACCCGCCAGACGCCCATCCCGTTGGCCGAGAACCCCGCCCGCCGGTGGTAGAGGATCGCGGCGACGCGGCGGAGCAGCTTGCGCTCGACCATCGAGCCGAGATGGGCGAGGAAGTCCGCAGTAGCCATCCCGACCTCGGCGGCCGCATCGTCGTAGGGCCTGTCGACCACCTCCATCGGGCCCTGGAGCGCCCTGATCATCGCGATGTCCCGCTCGTCGTAGGGCTGGGCCTCGAGCTCGCGGGGCGGGGCGGCGTCGACCGCGGACGCGAGCGCCTCGGTGTCCTTCTCCATCTCGAGGTTCATGTTGATCTTGAACAGCCGCAGTGTCGGGAGCTGGCGGATCGACTCGGCGCCGGTGAGGCGCTGGAGCGTCTCCAGGGTGCCCTCGAGCCCGAGCTCGGAGTCCGGCGGGGTGGCGATCGTGAACCAGAGGTTGAACTCGTGCGTGCGGAGGTAGTTGTGGGAGACGCCGGGGTGGGAGTTGATGACCCGGGCGGCGCGTTGCGGGTTCTCGGAGTCGACCTTGGCCGCGACCAGCATCGACTCGTAGCCGAGCGCGCGAGTGTCGAAGATCGGGGTGATCTCGCGGATGATCCGCTCGTCGAGCAGCCGCCGGGTGCGGCTCAGCAGCTCGTCGACCTCGAGCCCGGCCTCGGCGGCGATCAGCCGGTACGGCTCCGGGTCGAGCGGGAAGCTCGACTGGAGCAGGTTCATCACCCGCTTGTCGACCTCGTCGAGCGGGATCGCGGCGCCGCCGGCGCGCGAGCGCACCTTCGGACGCGCTACAGCCACCCCGCGACCTGCTTCGCGTAGTAGGTGATGATCGTCTCGGCGCCGGCACGGCGGATCGCGATCAGCGCCTCGAGCGCGGCAGCCCGCTCGTCGATCCAGCCGCGCTCGGCGGCGGCCTTGAGCATCGAGTACTCGCCCGAGACCTGGTAGGCGGCGATCGGCAGCTTCGTCTCGTCGCGCAGCGAGCGGATCACGTCGAGATAGGGGAGGGCCGGCTTCACCATCAGCGCGTCGGCGCCTTCACCGGCGTCGAGCAGCGCCTCGCGGATCGCCTCGCGACCGTTCGCCGGATCCATCTGGTAGCCGCGGCGGTCGCCGAACCCGGGGCTCGACTCCGCCGCGTCACGGAACGGGCCGTAGAACGCCGAGGCGAACTTCGCGCTGTAGGCGATGATCGGGACGTTCGAGTGGCCCTCCTCGTCGAGCTGATGGCGGATCGCCGCCACCCGGCCGTCCATCATGTCGCTCGGGGCGACCGCGTCGGCACCGGCCTCGGCGTGGGAGATCGCGGTCTTCGCCAGCAGCTCGAGGGTGATGTCGTTGTCGACCTCGCCGTCGCGGACGAACCCGCAGTGCCCGTGCGAGGTGTACTCGCAGAGGCAGACGTCGGTGATCACGACGAGGTCGGGGTGCGCGTCCTTGAGCGCCCTCACCGCCATCTGGACGACGCCCTCGTCGTCGTAGGCCCCGGACGCCTGCTCGTCCTTCGACGACGGGATCCCGAACAGGATCACCGCCCCGAGCCCCGCCGCCTGGATCTCGGTCGCCTCGGCGACGACCTCGTTGATCGAGAACCGCTCGATCCCCGGCATCGAGGGAACTGGCTCGCGGACGTCGGAGCCGGCGACGACGAACAGGGGCTGGACCAGCTGCCGGGGCGAGAGCTCGGTCTCGCGGACGAGGTCGCGGAGCCCCTGCGTGCGTCGCAGGCGGCGCATTCGCGTCGCGGGAAAGGCCACGATCCAAGGTTACCCGCGCTCCCGATCGCACCGCCTGGCGCTGACTGCAAGTTGCCGCCCGGGACGGTTCCCGCTTGCCGCGTCGAGCCGACGCTCCTACACTGCCGACGGGACGGGGCCCGTCCTGCGGGCGTTCCCCAGAGAGGTGTTGATGAGCATGCCTGCCGACCAGCGCGAGTCGGGGGACCAGCGCGACTGGCGATTCGACGTCGAGCGCGACCTGATCTGCGTCGCCGACCGTGACGGTCAATTCGTGACCCTGAACATGGCCTGGGAGACGGTGCTCGGCTGGCCGCGCGACGAGCTCCTCAAGCGCCGCTACACCGACCTCGTCCACCCGGCCGACATCGATCGCACCGCGGCCGCCGCGGGCGGGGCCGCGAACGACGGCGAGCGACTCGTCGACTTCGAGAACCGCTGCCGCCACCGCGACGGCAGCTATCGCTGGCTCCGGTGGAGCGCCCGGTCAGACGGAGAGCAATGGTTCGCCGTCGCCTTCGACATCACCGCCCACAAGCAACGCGAGGACGAGGTGCGCCGGCTGCTCGCGGGCGACAACCTGCTCGCCTACGGCCAGCCGATCGTCGACCTGCGCACCGACCGCGTCGAACACGAGGAGCTGCTGGTGCGGATGCGCGGCGAGGGGGGCGAGGCGATCGTCCCGGGCCAGTTCCTGCCTGAGGTCGAAGAGCTCGGGCTGGTTGGCGTCGTCGACACGTGGATGCTCGAGCGCGCGATCGAGGCGGCCCATGCTGGGGCCACCGCAGTCCACGTCAACCTCTCGCAGCGGACGCTCGGCAGCCCGGAGCTCGTCGAGCGAATCCACGAGATCGTCGCCGCGGGCTCCGACGTCGCGCCGCGACTGGTGTTCGAGATCACCGAGACGGCCGCGGTCGAGACCCTCGAGGCGGCGCGCAACCTGATCGCGCCCCTGCTCCCGCTCGGCTGCCGGTTTGCCCTCGACGACTTCGGCACCGGCTACGGATCGCTGACCTATCTCCGCCACCTCCCGGTCCGATTCGTGAAGATCGACATCCGGTTCGTCCGCCACCTGCTGCGAAACCCCGAGGACCAGGCGCTCGTCCGCAGCGTCGTCGCCCTCGCCGGCGAGCTTGGGCTCGAGACGATCGCCGAGGGGGTGGAGAACGAGCCGACGCTCGAAGCCCTCCGCGAGTACGGCGTCGACTTCGTTCAGGGCTACGTGATCGGGCGACCGGCGCCGCTCGATCCGTGACGGCAGCCAGGGCGTCCTACGCGAACCGTCGCAGCGCGAGCCGGGCGAGGAGCCCGTAGGCGAGGGTGAGGCCGGCGAGGTGGAGGAGCGCGAGGCCGAGCGCGGGCCCGTCCGCGTCGAGGCCCTTCGACATCGCGTCAAGCGACGGGGCGAACGGGAACAGCCCGCGGACGACCTCAAGCAGGTCGTAGGCCGTCGCGCTGACGACTCCCGTCGGGACGAGCGAGAGGAACGCGATCGGCAGCGAGACCATGAACGCGAGCAGCGAGCTCGCGCGGACCTCGCGCGCGGCGGCGCCGATCGCGGCCCCGAAGGCAGCGAACGCCGCTCCGGCGGCGAGGATCGCAGCGGCGATCAAGGGCGCCCGTGCCCAGTCGACCGCGACCAGGATCGTCAGCACGGCGAGCATCAGGGCGGTGACCGCGAACGAGGCGATCACGCCGAGCACGAGCTTCTCGCCGAGCAGCCCGGTGACTCCGACCGGGCCGCGGGTGATCCGGGTGAACGCGTTCTCCTCGCGCTCGAGGGCGAGCGACCCGGCGACTAGGAGGACGGTGACGAACATCAGCGTCACCGTCGCCGCGACGGCGATCGCGAACGCGTCGAGCGAGGGGGCGTCCCCGGCGACGACCGTCTTCGAGACCGCGATCGGCTCGGCGACGGCCCCGAGGAGCGGCAGGGCGAGGCCGAGGTTCTCACGCGCGAGCCCGGCGAACCGGATCACGCCGTCGATCAGCTCGCGCCCGGGGCTGCCCTGTGGCAGCTCGCGGCGGACCGCGCGCAGGATGCGCTCCGCGCGGCTGAGGCCGAGGACGTCGAACGACTGGTCGAGGAAGGGGAGCTCGAACCGGCCGCCCTCGATCAGCAGGTCGAGGTAGCCCGCGGCCTGCTCGGAAACTCGCTGCGAGAGGATCAGGTTCGCCTCGGTGACCAGCGCCTGGATCCGGTCGTCGACGAGCTGGGCCTTCACCGGGTCGTCCTCGTTGACGAGGACGACGACGGATGGCTGGGCGGGATCGAGGCCCGCGAGCGAGCGCAGGTTCTCGAGCAGGTCGGGAGGGAGGATCAGGGCCCCGAGCACCTCGCCGCGCTCGACCATCCGCTCGGCCTCGGCGCGGGAGTCGGCGTCGACGCACTCGACCCGCTTACACAGCTCAGCCTTCGCGTCGTCGGCACCGAACTCGTCGGCCCCGGTGCCGAGGTCGAAGCCGCCCTCCTCGACCGGGACCTCGCTGACGAAGGCGACCCGAGGCTTGCCCTCGTCGCCCGAGAGCGCGAACCCGATCAGGAGGCCGATCGCGACCGGGTAGGCGACGAGCAGCGCCACCACGAGTGGCGAGCGGCGCAGGATCTGGAGGTCCTTGAGCAGCAGCCAGCGCATCAGCGCCCCCTCGCGTGCAGGGTCGTACGCGGCACCGCTAGTGCCCCGACTGGCGCAGGAAGGCGACGAAAGCGGACTCGAGGTCGCTGTCCGCCGACGGCGGTACCGCCGCGTGGAGGTCGTCGGCGGTGCCCGCGAACAACCGCTCGCCGTCGGCGAGGATCAGCAGCGCGGTCGCGTAGCGCTCGGCCTCGGGGAGGTGATGGGTCGAGTAGACGACCGTCGTGCCGGCGTCGGCGAGTCCGAGGACGAACCCCCACAGCCGCTCGCGCTGGCGCGGGTCGAGCCCGGTCGACGGCTCGTCGAGGAGCAGGACGGCCGGAGCCGACAGCAGACCGGCGGCGATGTTGATCCGCTGCTGGTTGCCGCCGGAGAGCGTCGCAACCTGATCGTCGCGGCGGTCGCCGAGGCCCGTCTGGTCGAGCATCCGCTCGACCGCGGCGTCGACGTCGGCGACCTGCTCGAGCCGGGCGAACAGCCGCAGGTTCTCCGCAACCGTCAGCCGGTGGTAGAGCGCCGTCCCCTGCGGGACCCAGCCGATCTTGCCCTCGGAGCGGAACGAGCCCCCGTCGGGCCGCCGGACGCCGGCCAGGATCGTCAGCAGCGTCGTCTTCCCGGCGCCGTTCGGCCCGATCACCGCCAGCCGCTCGCCGCGCCGGGCGGTGAACGAGACGCCGCTCAGGGCGACCGTCCCGTCGAAGCGCTTCTCGAGCCCGCGGGCCTCGACCGCCGGCGCGCCGTTGGCTGGCTCTCGGCTCACCAGCGGAAACCTAGATGACGGCCCCGTGCCGGTGCCGGCGGTCCGGGGCGGTTAGCCTGCCGTCACCGTGAAGGTCCTGTTCATCGCCGACATCGTCGGCAAGCCGGGCCGGGCCGGGCTGCACCGGGTGATGCCCGAGCTGCGCCGGCTCCACTCCCCCGACCTCGTGATCGCGAATGGCGAGAACTCCGCCGGGGGTCTCGGGATCACCGAGAAGACGGCAAAGGACATCTTCGCCACCGGCGTCGACGTGATCACGACCGGGAACCACGTCTACCGCCACCGCGAGGCGTATCCGTTCCTCGACCGGTCCGGGCGCGTGATTCGGCCCGCCAACTACATGTCCTCGAACCCCGGTCGCGGGCACACGATCGTCGACACCGGCGGAATCCGGGTGTGCGTGATCAACCTCAGCGGCCAGGTCAGCCTCCGCGCCGCACGCTCCCCGTTCACCGAGGTCGATGCGCTGCTCGACCGGCTCGCCGGCGACGCCGACGCGTTCGTCGTCGACTTCCACGCCGAGGTCACCTCGGAGAAGGTGGCCATGGGCTGGCACCTCGACGGCCGCGTCGCGGCGGTGCTCGGCACCCACACCCACGTCCCGACGGCTGACGCCCGCGTGCTCCCCCGCGGGACCGCGTTCATCAGCGACGTCGGGATGACCGGGTCGCGGGCGAGCGTCCTCGGCGTGCGCTGGGAGCAGGCGCTCGAGTCATTCCGCACCCAGCTCCCGATCCGGTTCGAGACCGCCTCCGAGGACGTCTGGGTCAACGCCGCGGTCGTAACCGTCGACG
>DATHVI010000145.1:0-1899 GCA_035461385.1 Solirubrobacterales bacterium | reverse complement strand
ACCCCCCCTCACCCCGAGCCGCCCGGCGGCCGGGGCGCCCCCCCCGCCGCCCGGGCCGGCTCGGCCGAGCGCGGGGCCAACGGGTGTTCTCGGCTACGGTGCGGTCATGCCCGGGCCGCTGCTCGCCGTCGACGCGCCGTCGATGCTGTTCCGCGCCTTCTACGCGCTTCCCGACTCGATCAAGGGGGCCGACGGGCGGCCGGTGAACGCGCTGCTCGGGACGGCGAACCTGATCCTGCGCGAGGTCGCCGAACACGATCCGCGCGCGGTGGTCCTCTGCTTTGGCCCCGACGCGGCGACCTACCGGGTCGAGCTCTACGACGGCTACCACGCCGAGCGCCCCGAGGTCCCCGACGACCTCTCGCCGCAGTTCGCCGCCGCCGGGCCGCTGTTCGAGGCGTTCGGCTGGACGGTCGCGGTCAGCGACGACCTCGAGGCCGACGACCTGCTCGGCTCGTTCGCCCGCGTCGAGGCCGGGGCCGGGGGAACGGCGCTGATCATGACCGGCGACCGCGACATGTTCCAGTGCGTCACCGACCGGGTCTCGGTGCTCTACATCCGCACCGGCGGCCGGGGCGCCGAGCTCGTCACCGCGGACGAGGTGACGAAGCGCTACGGGATCGGCCCCGAGCTCGTCCCCGACTTCATCGCCCTGCGCGGCGACCCGTCCGACGGGATCCCGGGAGCGAAGGGCGTCGGCGAGAAGACCGCCGCCGAGCTCCTGCGCACCCACGGGTCGCTCGAGGGGGTGCTCGACGCGGCGATCCGCGAGCCGAAGCCGAAGCTGCGCGCGACGCTGCTCGGCTCGCGCGAGGAGCTGCTCGCGTTCAAGGACATCGCGACGCTCCGCGACGCCGGCGTCGAGCGCCCGCCGGACCGTCCGACCGACTACGCCGGGGGCGCCGCGGCCGCCCGCGAGCACGGCATGGACCGGCTCGGCGAGCGGCTCGGCGAGCTCGCCGCGGCCTGACCGGCTCGCGGTCGCCAATCCGCCGCGCGCGAGCACCGGCTCTGCCTCCGCCCGGGTCGCCTCCGCTCAGGGTCCGGGCACGACCCGCCAGGCCGTCGTCCCCGTAGTCGCCCGCAACCCGATCGCGTAGTTCGGGCCGTCGAGGCGATGACGGCGCGGCCGATCCCTAACCCATAGGACGCGACTGGGGCAGGCACCCGTCTCACCTCATCGTCAGGCGTCGCGACAGGGGCTCGAACGCCCCCGGCAGACGCCGAATCTCCAACCATGGGCGATCGCGCCCGACGAAACCGTCCAACCAACCGCGAGCGCCCCGGCCGAGCCGGGGCGCTTTGCGTTTCGGCGCTGCGACGCCCCGAAGCGGGGTCAGTCGTCCTCGCGCGCTATCCGTAATAAGCCGCACCCGATTGGGGTAGAAACGGCCGTAGCCGCAGCCCGGCCGGGGCGCGATCATGCTCGGCGCATGGGGAGATGGTTGGATCCGTCTCACCACTGAAGAGGGGGAGCGCAGGTTGCGCTCAAGGATCACGGGCGCCGGCCGAGGGTTGGGCGCCCGTTCCTTTGCAATCGCGACCCCGCCGCCCCCTCACCTCGCGATCACTGTCCCTGCCCCGGTGAGTGCACCGGCGGCGCCGAGCACGGCTCGGGCTCGCCGCTGTATGGAACGTCCCAAGGCGGCATCTCGTCCGGCCCCGGAGCCTCGTCGACGCAGGCGTCGTAGGTGCCGAGCCCGAGCAGGAACGGGATCGCCATCTGCTGCGCCGCCGGGCTCGTCGCCGCCGGCTCGTGCGGATCGAGGCCGTCGTTCGGCTGCGCTCCCGGACCCGTCGTCCGCCCGACCGGGGCGATGTTCCAGTCCGGGTTCGGGTTCGTGCCGACGAACGGCGGAGTCGGCGAGATCGGCCCGGTGTCGAGGGTGAAGATCGTCG
>DATHVI010000144.1:0-3540 GCA_035461385.1 Solirubrobacterales bacterium | reverse complement strand
GGCGAGGCGACCGCCGCCGCAAGGGTGGGTCTTCGAAGTCGGCGGGCTCCGCGGGCGCGCCTGCGGCGCAGGCCGCGGCCGAGGCGTCCGCGCCGGCGCCGGTGAGCGCCCCGCCGCCGAGCCCGGCCGCCTCACCGGCCGCGCCCCCCTCGCCCCCGGCGTCGAGCTCGCCGCCGGAGCCTCCGCCGAGCCCGCCACCGTCGAGCCCGCCCTCGAGCCCACAGCCGCAGCCGCCCCCGCCGGAGCCGGCTCCCTCCTCGGGATCGAGCTGCCCGGGGCCAGTCTCCTGCCTGGTTGACGGCGTCGGCGGGTTGCTGAACCCGGGCAAGTAGTCCCCCGCGTCGGGACGCGTGGCGCTGCGGTTTGCGGTTACGGTGGAGCGATGAGCTCCAGGCGAGCCGTGAGCGGCGCACCACCGGCGCTCGGCCAAGAGGCCTCGGCTGCGGTCGGCGACACGCCGCTCGTCGCCCTGCGGCGTCTCGGTGAGGGGCTCGCGGGGGAGGTGGTCGCGAAGCTCGAATACCTCAACCCCGGCGGCTCGGTCAAGGACCGGATCGGCGTCGCGATGGTCGACGCCGCCGAGCGCGACAGCCTCATCGAGCCCGGCCGCTCGGTGATCGTCGAGCCGACGAGCGGCAACACAGGGATCGCGCTGGCGATGGTCTGCGCGGCCCGCGGCTACGAGCTCGTGCTCACGCTCCCGGAGGGGATGAGCCGGGAGCGGACGAAGCTGCTGCGTGCCTACGGCGCCGAGGTCCACGAGACCCCCTCGCTCGGCGGCATGAACGAGGCGGTCGAGCTCGCCGAGCGGATCGCCGCCGAGCGCGACGGGTTCATGCCGCAGCAGTTCTCGAATCCCGCCAACCCGGAGATCCACCGCCGGACCACGGCCGAGGAGATCTGGCGCGACCTCGACGGCGGCGTCGACGCCCTCGTCTGCGGGGTCGGCACCGGGGGAACGATCACCGGCGTCGGCCAGGCGCTGAAGGAGCGCCGTCCGGAGCTTCGCGTCGTCGCCGTTGAGCCGGCGACGTCGGCGGTCCTCTCCGGGGAGGCCCCGGGCCCGCATCGGATCCAGGGGATCGGGGCCGGCTTCGTGCCGGAGGTGCTCGACCGGTCGGTGATCGACGAGGTGATCACGGTCGCCGACGAGACCGCGCTCGGGCGCGCCCACGAAGCAGCCCAGCGCGAGGGCCTCCTGGTCGGGATCTCGGCGGGTGCGGCGATCGAGGCCGCGCTCGACGTCGCCTCGCGGCCCGAGATGGCGGGGAAGCGGATCGTCGTAGTCGTCCCCGACGGCGGCGAGCGCTACATGTCGCTGCCGTTCTTCGGCCTCTAGGCCTCCGACCCGCCCGGGCAACGAGGACGATCGCGCTCGGCGGCGTAAGCTCTACGGCGATGCCCGGGATCGAGACCCTGAGGCGGATCGTAGGCGAGATCCGCGCCGACCTGAGCGCTGCCCGCGAGCGCGACCCGGCTGCTCAGGGCGTCGGCGCGGTCGAGATCCTCACCGGCTGGGGCGGGGTCCAGGCGCTGCTCGCGTACCGGGTCGCACATGCGCTGCGCGAGGCCGGCGTCCCGTTCGCCCCGACCGCGATCGCCTACGCGAGCCGGGCGGTGACCGGGGTCGAGATCCACCCGGCCGCGCGGATCGGCTCCGACTTCTTCATCGACCACGGTTCCGGGGTCGTGGTCGGCGAGACGGCCGAGATCGGCGACCGCGTCACCCTCTACCAGGGGGTGACCCTCGGCGGCACCGGGTTCGCCCGCGGAAAGCGCCACCCGACGGTCGAGGACGACGTCACGATCGGCTCCGGCGCCAAGCTGCTCGGCCCGATAACGGTCGGACACGGCTCGAAGGTCGGCGCGAACACGGTCGTGATCGAGGACGTGCCGCCGCGGACGACGGTGGTCGGGAATCCCGGTCACCCGGTCCGGGTCGAAGGCCGCAAGGTCGAGGGTCCCGACACCGACTGGATCCACCTCCCCGATCCGATCGCCGACGCGATCAAGGCGCTGTCGACCCGGGTCGCGGCGCTCGAGCGCCGGCTCGCCGACCTCGACGGCGGCGACCCGGGCGGCGAGGTCACCGAGATCGACCCCCGGCGCGGCCGCTCCCCGACCGGCGGCTGAGGACCCTGGCCCGCCGCTCCCGGACGCGGGAGCAGATCAAAGAGCCCGCGGCGTAGCCGCGGGCGATGTCGAATCACCTCCGGCGCGCTGCACGCTGCTGCGGCGGCGCAACGCCGGCGCCCCAACACCACCGGGCGGGAGCGGAGGAGGCGGCGGAGGTGTTTCCGCGCCGCGGGCGGGACTATCCTCGGCCGGGTGAGGACCGACGCCGCCCACGGCGCCCCGATCGCGCCCGGAGCCGACCAGGTCGAGCGCCTGCTCGCCGACCTCAACCCGGCCCAGCGGGAGGCGGTCACCCACGGCGAGGGACCGCTGCTCGTGCTCGCCGGCGCGGGCTCCGGGAAGACCAGGGTCCTCACCCACCGGATTGCGTGGCTGGTCGCGACCGCCCGCGCCCGGCCGAGCGAGGTGCTGGCGATCACGTTCACCAACAAGGCCGCCGACGAGATGCGCGAGCGGGTGGCGTCGCTGGTCGGGGGGATCTCGCGGCTGATGTGGGTGATGACGTTCCACTCCGCCTGCGCGCGGATCCTCCGCGTCGAGGCGCCGCGGCTCGGCTACAAGCGGGCGTTCACGATCTACGACGCCTCCGACTCGCTGCGAATGGTGAAGCGCTGCATGGGCGAGCTCGAGATCGACCCGAAGCGGGTTTCGCCGCGCGCCGTGCAGGCCGCGATCTCGAGCGCCAAGAACCAGCTCGTCGACGCGGCCGATTACTCCGAGGCCTTCACAGGCCGCGTGGCCCCCGGACGCGGACCGGAGGCGGCCGGGCGTGGTGGGTTCGAGGAGGCGGTCGCCGGGGTCTACGCGCTGTACGAGCGCCGGATGGTCGAGGCGAGCGCGATGGACTTCGACGACCTCCTCGTCCGCACCGTCAACCTGCTCGAGCTGTTCGAGGACGTCCGGGAGAAGTACCGGCGCGCCTTCCGCTGGGTGCTCGTCGACGAGTATCAGGACACCAACCGCGCCCAGTACCGCCTGCTCCAGCTGCTCTGCTCGGAGCACCGCAACCTGACCGTGGTCGGCGACGAGGACCAGTCCGTCTACGGGTTCCGCAGCGCCGATATCCGCAATATCCTCGATTTCGATCGCGACTTCCCGGATGCGAGCGTGGTCAAGCTCGAGCAGAACTACCGCTCGACCCAGACGATCCTCAACGCCGCCAACGCCGTGATCGACCGCAACCCCGGCCGCAAGCCGAAGCGGCTGTGGAGCGAGGAGGGCGCCGGCGAGCAGATCGTCGGCTACGTCGCCGACACCGAGCACGCCGAGGCGGACTGGGTGTCCCGGGAGATCGACCGGCTGTACCGCACGGAGGACCTGCGCCCCGGCGACGTCGCGGTGTTCTACCGCACCAACGCCCAGTCCCGGGTGTTCGAGGAGGTGTTCATCCGGTTCGGGCTGCCG
>DATHVI010000143.1:0-9763 GCA_035461385.1 Solirubrobacterales bacterium | reverse complement strand
AGCTTCGCCTCGCCGCCGGGCTCGTCGGGCTCGCCGAAGGCCGAGACCTCGACCGTGTAGGTGCCGTCGCCGGTGTAGGCGACCCAAATCGACCCGCCGCCGGAACCGAGCCCGCCGCCGTCGACGACCGATCCGTCGGGGCCGGTGACCGAGGCGACGTAGCTGGTCGCGTCGGCGACCGGCGCGTAGGAGACATCGAGCTTGCAGAGGATCCGCGCCTCGAGCAGGGCGCAGCGGTCAAGCGCGACGCTGACGCCGAACCCCTCCGCATTGCCCCCGGCCGCCGCCTCGTAGCGGTTGACCGCGAGCGCGGGCAGCGGGACGAGGAGCGCGAGCGCGGCGAACAGCAGCATCCGGCGCCCGCGCATCAGCCCTGCCCTCCGGGCTCGGGGGTGAAGCTGCCGTGGATCAGCTCGGCGCCGTCGGCGGCCGCCGGCGGGGCATCGGGTTGGACGGTCGTCGCGAGGTAGTAGCGGAACGGGCCCGCGGCGCGGAGCGTAACCTCGAGCCGCGGCTCGCCAGGCGGAGCGTCGGCGGCGAGCCGGATGATCGTCCCCTCCGGGCGGGGCGCCGAGACCCGCTCGACGACCTCGGCGCTGCCGGCGAGCGAGCGGAGCTGGTCGAGCGAGCGCTGCTCGAAGCTCGCAAGGTCGAGGTCGGGCGCGCGCTCGACCCACAGGGTCGCGTCGGCGCTGCCGTCGTCGGCGGCGACCGTCAGCGCGGCGCCGCCGCTGGGATCGCCGTCGCGCCTCCAGCCGGGCGGCAGCGCGAGCGCATAGCCCGGGCCGCGCAGGAGCCGGGCGTCGCCGCGTGCGCGCTCGCCGCGGCCGCGGCGAGCCTGCGCCCGATCGCGCGCACCGGCGGGCGCTCCGGCCGCCGCCTCGACCGCGCGGGGGACGGGGGGCGGGGACTGCTCGCCGCCCTGGATCAGGAGCAGCGCCGCGACCACCGCCGCTGCGCCCACGGGCGCGCTCAGCCACTGCCAGCCGAGCTTCCGCCGCCAGCCCGCCGGATCGGGAGTCGCGGTCGCGACGTCCTCGACCGCGGTCGCAGCGATCCCGCCGCCCCCGGGCTCGGCGCGCGGGGCTGCGATGTCCCCGGCCGCCGACATCATCGCCTCGAGGTCGTCGCGCCCGGCGGACTCGATCCCGAGGTCTTCGGTCGCGTCGGCCTCGAATACCTCGTCGCATTCGTCGCAGCGCAGGCGCCGGATCGCCCCGGCCGGCACCGCGCTGGGCAGGCGCACCCGGGTGCTCCCGCCGCAGCGATCGTGACGCGCGGCGACGACGCGGGCGGGCGCCGACGCCGGCGGCTCGGGGAAGCCGCCGTTCGCGTGCAGCTCTTCGGGCATGGTCACGGTCACGTAGACCCCATCGGGCCCCTTCAGCCGCGGCTTGAGCGGTGTGGACGGGATCGCAAAGCTGGGACAATCCCCGCCGGTGGCGATGCGGCTCCTGAACTGGCTCTACAGCAAGCTTCGCGGCCGTTACCCGGTCAGCTTCCTGGCGGTCGAGCTGCTGACCGCGTTCCCGATCTGCGCCGGGGCGGTGATCCTGTTCAGCTTCTATCACGACGCTCCGACGACCGACTTCGTGATCGTCGGCGGGATCGCCCTCGCGCTGACCGCGGTCGGGGTCGCCGCGACCCTGGCGCGGATCCGCCCGAGGATCACGCCGATCCGGCGCTGGATCGAGGGCGCGCGCGGCCCCGAGCAGACGCTGGAGGCATGGCGGGCGGCGGTGAGGCTGCCGCTCGGGATGGTCCGCACGGACGTCACGATCCCGGTCTTCATCGTCGTCATCCCGGCGGTCGTCGCCGCGGTCCTGATCCTCGAGGCGTCGTGGCTCGCCTTCTTCCCGCTGTTCGTCGGCGGGATGGTCGCGCTCGGCTACTCGGCGATCCTCCACTACCTGATCTTCGAGGCGGGCCTGCGGCCCGTGCTCGTCGACATCAGCTCCCACCTGCCGCCGCAACGGCGGCTCGAGCACGCGGGATTGCCGCTGCGCATCCGGCTGCTGGCCGCGATCCCGATGATCAACGTGATCACCGGCTTCGTCGTCGCGGCGCTGACGTCGGACCACGCCGCCGGGGCCGCGCTCGGCGCCGACGTCCTGATCGCCGTCGGCGTCGCGACGACGATCTCGCTCGAGCTCACCGTGCTGCTGTCGAAGTCGATCCTGCGCCCGGTCGCCGACCTCCACCGCGCCACCCACGCGGTCGCGGAGGACCGGCTCGACGACGTCGAGGTGCCGGTGACCACCGGCGACGAGCTCGGCGAGCTCGCGGCGTCGTTCAACTCGATGGTCGAGGGCCTGCGCGAGCGCGAACGGATCCGCGAGGCCTTCGGGACCTACCTCGACCGCGACGTCGCCGAGTACATCCTCAGCGAGGGGTTCTCCGAGGAGGGGGTCGAGATCGACGTCTCGCTCCTGTTCTGCGACGTCCGCGGCTTCACCGCGTTCGCCGCCGCCGGGACGCCGAAGGAGGTGGTCGCCGAGCTCAACCGGCTGTTCGCGGTGATCGTCCCGGTCGTCTCCCGGCACGGCGGCCACGTCGACAAGTTCGAGGGCGACGGCCTGCTGGCCGTGTTCGGCGCCCCGCAGCCGTACTCCGACCACGCCGACCGCGCGGTCCGCGCCGCGTGCGAGATCGCCCGGCGGGTGAACCACGACGGCGAGGCGGGCGATCTCGAGGTCGGCATCGGGGTCAACTCGGGGCCGGTGATCGCCGGCTCGATCGGGGGCGGCGGCCGGCTCGACTTCTCGGTCATCGGCGGCGCCGTCAACCTCGCGGCGCGGGTCGAGAGCGCCACCCGCGAGACCGGCGACGAGGTCCTGATCACCGGCGAGACCCGGCGCCGCCTCGGCGAGGGGATCGACGCCTCGAGCCGCGGCACGATCGAGCTCAAGGGGATCGACCGGGCGGTCGAGGTCTACGCGCCCAGCGTCCGGGCGGCGAGTGGCGCGGCGGAGCCCGCGGCGCCGTCGCGCTGAGCCTCAGGCGGGCTCGCCCACCGCGGCGTCGGCGTGCTCGGGCCCGGCGGCGACCGCCGGCTCGCGCCACATCGGCCACAGCGGCGGCCCGCCGGGGAGCCGGATCGGGGTGTCCTCGACGAACCCGAACCGGCGGTAGAAGGGGATGTTCGACTCGCGCTGGGTCTCGAGATAGGCGGGCATCCCCTCGGCATCGCAGCGCTCGAGCAGCGGCCGCAGCAGCGCCGACCCGTATCCCCGCCGCTGGCGGGCGGGGTCGATCGAGAGCGTCTGGAGGTAGTAGTGGGGCCGCTTCGGATGGCGGCCGCCCATCACCCGGTCGACGTCGTGGCCGCGCCTGATCCCGCCGATCCCGATCCAGGGCAGGAGGGCGTAGAGGTCCCAGCGCGTCTCGGCCGGGGTCAGCGGCCAGGTGCCGGGCGGTGCCCAGAGCGCTCCCCCCGCGGCGTCGGCGGTGGTCCATGCGCCGCCGCGCGGGGCGAAGATCCGCTTGATCATCACCCGGTAGTAGCGATCGAGCAAACGGCGCCGGCGCCGCTCGTCAGGGACCATCCACACCCAGACCTCGTTGTCGAGGAACCCGCGGGCGATCGCCGCCGCGGTCGCGGCGCGCCGGCGGGGTGTGACGGGGACGACCTCGGCGGGCAAGGCGGCGTGAGCATACGGAGCGCGCGCTCCCGGGCGCGCCGCGCAGGCGCGGCCGAGCGGGGGTCCCGGCGGCGGTGAGCGGCTAGGGTGGGGAGCGATGGCGACGACCGAGCCAGGCACAGGTGCCGAGCAGCCCGGCGGCGAGCATGCGGGCGTCCACGGCGGCCGCCTCGTCGCGCGGACGCTCCGGGCGCACGGCGTCTCGCACCTGTTCACGCTCTCCGGCGGCCACCTGTTCTCGATCTACGACGGCTGCCGGGAGGAGGGGATCGAGCTCGTCGACACCCGTCACGAGCAGGCCGCCGCCTGGGCCGCCGAAGGGTTCGCGAAGGCGACCCGCACGCCGGGCGTCGCCGCGCTCACCGCCGGGCCCGGGGTGACGAACGCGATCAGCGCGCTCGCCGGCGCCCAGCAGAACCGCTCGCCGCTGGTCGTCCTCGGCGGCCGCGCCCCGGAGATGCGCTGGGGCTCGGGGTCGCTCCAGGAGATAGACCACGTGCCGTTCGTCTCGCCGCTCACGAAGTCGGCGAGGACGGTCAAGGAGACGGCGGCGATCCCGGCCGCGACCGCTGAGGCGCTCGCCACCGCGACCGCGCAGCCGAGCGGGCCGGCGTTCGTCGACTACCCGCTCGACGTCGTCTTCTCCGAGGCCGAGGCCGAGATCCCCTCGCCGCCGGCGGCGGAGCCGGGCACGGTCGCCGAGCGCGCCGAGGAGGCGGCGGCGCTGCTCGCCGGCGCCGAGCGGCCGGTGATCATGGCCGGCACCGGCCTCTACTGGGCGCGCGGAGAGGCCGAGCTTCGGGCGCTCGCCGAGGCGCTCGGGATTCCGGTCTTCCTCAACGGGATGGGCCGCGGCTGCCTGCCCGCCGACCACGAGCACTGCTTCTCGCGCGCCCGCGGACGCGGGCTCAAGGAGGCCGACGTCGCGCTCGTCGTCGGGGTGCCGCTCGACTTCCGGCTCGGGTTCGGCGCGAGCTTCGGCGACGAGACGAAGCTCGTCTCCCTCGACGAGGCGCCGAGCGACCTCGCGGCAACCCGACGGCCCGAGATCGAGCTCGTCGGCGCGATCGCCCCGACCCTCGCCGCCCTGCGTGAGTCGGCCGCGCCCGCCGCCGCCGGGCCCGCCGCCACCCGCCCGTGGGTCGAGGCGCTGGCGGCGACCGAGCGCGAGAAGCGCGAGGGCGAGCGGCCGGAGCTCGACGACGACCGGGCGCCGCTCCATCCGCTGCGGATCTACCGCGAGCTCGCGGCGATGCTCGACCGCGACGCGATCGTGATCGGCGACGGCGGCGACTTCGTCTCCTACGCAGGCCGGGTCGTCGAGACGCACGAGCCCGGCGCCTGGATGGACCCCGGTCCGTACGGCTGCCTCGGCGCCGGGCCGGGGCAGGCGATCGGCGCCAAGGTCGCCCATCCCGATCGCCAGGTCGTCCTCCTGCTCGGCGACGGCGCGTTCGGGTTCAGCGGGCTCGAATTCGACACGATGGTCCGCCACGGGCTGCCGGTGGTCGGGGTGATCGGCAACAACGGCATCTGGGCGCTCGAGTACCACCCGATGAAGTTCCTCTACGGCTACCAGGTCGCCGCCGAGCTGCGGCCGGCTACCCGCTACGACGAGGTCGTGCGGGCGCTCGGCGGCCACGGCGAGCTCGTCCACCACCCGGCCGAGCTCGGCCCGGCGCTCGAGCGGGCGTTCGAGAGCGGCAAGCCGGCGCTGGTCAACGTCCTCACCGATCCCGAGGTCGTCTACCCGCGCAAGGCGGTCCTCGCGTAGCGGCTCGGCGCCGTTGCCGTAGCCTTCCGCTTCCCGTTGGCTCCGGAGCTCCTCGAAAAGCTGCTCGCCGCGCCGTCGCCGTCCGGCTACGAAGGCCTCGGCGTGTCGGTCTGGCGCGAGGCGGCGTCGTTTGCCGAGCTCGAGGTCGACGGCATCGGGTCGACGATCGCGACGATCGGCGAGGCCGGCGCGCGCCCGCTGCTCGCGGTCGTGGGCCACATCGACGAGATCGGGCTCGTCGTCACCCACGTCGACGAGAAGGGCTTCCTCTACTTCGCCCCGATCGGCGGCTGGGACGCGCAGATCCTCGTCGGACAGCGGGTCCGGATCGCGACCCGCGACGGCAGCGTCGCCGGGGTCGCCGGACGCAAGCCGATCCACCTGCTGCGCGACGAGCAGCGGAAGAAGCCGGTCGACCTGCGCGACATGCACATCGACATCGGCGCCGGCGACCGCGACCGGGCGCTCGAGCTGGTTCGGATCGGCGATCCGGTGGTGATCGACGCCGACCCGCTGGGCCTCGACGGCACCCGGCTCGTCTCGCGCTCGATGGACAACCGGCTCGGCGCCTACGTCGCGCTCGAGTCGCTGCGGCGCTGCCACGAGCGCGGCGGACCGCCGGGGCGGATGGCGGCGATCGCCTCGGTTCAGGAGGAGATCGGCCTCAACGGCGCGGCGACGAGCGCGTTCGCCGCCGAGCCCGACCTCGCGATCGCGATCGACGTCACCCACGCGACCGACGCCCCCGGGGTCGACGAGAAGGAGCTCGGCAGTCACCCGCTCGGGTCCGGGCCGGTGATCGGCCGTGGCTCGACGCTGTCGCCGAAGCTGTTCGAGCTCCTCTGCGAGACCGCCGAGCGGCTCGGGATCGACTACACGGTCGAGGCCTCCGGCCGGCGCACCGGCACCGACGCCGACGCGATCCACGTCTCGCGCGCCGGGGTGCCGACCGGGCTCGTCAGCATCCCGCTGCGCTACATGCACTCTCCGGTCGAGATGGTCGACCTCGATGACGTCGAGGCCGCGGTCGAGCTCGTCGCGGGGTTCGCCGCCGAGCTCGACGCGAACGTCGACCTCTCGCGCTGAGCGAGCGCGCCCCGGGTCGCTACCTGCGGACTCGCCAGACGCGACGCGTCGCCGGCGCCTCGACGTTGCCGGCGAGGTCGATCGCGCGGACGCGGAAGACGTGGCGGCCAGCCGCGAGGCGGCGGTAGCGCTGCGGCGAGGAGCACGGGCGCCAGCGGCGGCGGTCGAGCTTGCAGCGGAAGTGGCGCACCGGCTCGGAGGCCCGGAACCGGAACGCCGCCCGGCGCCGCTTCGTCGTTCGCGGCGGGCGCTTGGCGATCAGCGTCGCCGGCGGGGTGGTGTCGGGTTGGACGGCCGGGCCCCCGGGCGGCGGCGCGAACCACTCATCGTCGTCGGGACTGCCGGCGGCCACCGGCCCGAGGGCGAGCGAGCTCTCGACGTTGAGGCGTCCCCCGGTCGCGACCAGGTCGGCGAGCGCCGGCACCGGGTCGACGCCTTCGAGCAGTCGCTCGCGGACCTCGGCGACGGTGGCGTCCCGGTCGGCCGCCCAGAGCAGCGCCGCCGCGCCGGCTACGTGGGGGGTGGCCATCGAGGTGCCGTCCCAGGACTCGTAGGCGCCGCCGCGGACGGTCGAGTGGACGCTGACGCCGGGCGCGGCGAGGTCGACGCTTTCGGAGCCGTAGCTCGAGAACGACGCGAGCCGGTCGCGGTTGTCGGTCGCGGCGACGCAGACCACGTTCGCGAGCGGGTAGGCGCAGGGGTAGGTCGGGGTCGCGTCGTTGTCGCGGGACGAGTTGCCGGCGGCGACGACGAACAGGGTCCCGGAGGAGGCGGCGATCGCCTTACGCTCGGTGGTCGAGTACCCGCCGCCGCCGTAGCTGCCGTTCACGACCGGGATCGCGTTCGCGGCCACGTACCCGTAGGCGTTGACGAGCCGCGTGATCGTCGTCGCGCCGTTCGCGTCGAAGACGCGCGCCGGGACGAGGCTGACCCGCCAGTTGACGCCGGTGATCCCGGTTCCGTCGTTTCCGACCGCGCCGATCGTCCCCGCGACGTGGGTGCCGTGATCGGCGTCGTGGCCCGCCGGCGCCGGGTTGCTGTCGTTGCCGACGAAGTCCCAGCCGCGCAAGTCGTCGACCCAGCCGTTGCCCTCGTCGTCGACTCCGTTCGCCTCGCCACCGCTGCCGCTCTCGCCCGGGTTGCGCCAGACGTTCGCCGCCAGGTCGGGATGCGTGTAGTCGATCCCGTCGTCGACGACGGCGACGCCGACCGCCCTGCTGCCGACGGTCGCCTCCCATCCGCCGGGAGCCGAGATGTCGGCGCCCGGGGTCCCATCGACGCGAGCGACCCGCTGACCGGTGTTCTCGAGCCCCCACAGGCGGCCGAAGTCGGCGTCGTTCGGAGTCCGGTCGCGGTAGCGGTAGTAGTTCGGCTCTGCGTACTCGACCCCCGGAAGGCGGGCGAGCCGGCGCGCCGCCGCGCGCACCGCCTTGCCGGGCGGGAGGTCGACGAGCTCGAGCCGGGGCAGCGGAAGCTTGTCGGCGAGCGTCGCATCGAGGCGAGAGCGCACGGCGCGCCGGCGCTCGGCGCCGACCCCCGGCTTGTAGCCGACGATCAGCTCCCCGGGGGCGAACGCGGCCTCGGGCGCATGCCCGCCGACGAGCGGATCGGCGCCGGTCGCCCGGTCGGTCGGGCGCGCCTCGCCGCCCGCCGCCGGGGCGGCGGCGATCAACGCGAGGGCGCCGATCGCGGAGGCGACCGCGGCGCGAACGCGCCGGGCCGAGATTCGATCCACGTGCGTAGCTTCCATCCTGATCGCGTGCCCACCGGGCGGCCTCGAGCTCGGCGCTCGGGCCGGCGCCGGGCGAAACCTCACACCCCCTATCGGCAGCAAGGGGCCTCAGCCTTAGGGCGAGGCCGGCGGCTGCTCGGTTGCAACTTGGTGGCGTACGCGGGCGCGGTCGGTGCCGTAGCCCGCGGTCTCGAAGGCGATCATCGTCCAGAGGATCCCGGCGACGGCTGCGGCGACGACGAGCGCATCGACCTCGGTCGCGATCGGCACCATCGCGAGCAGGGCGATCGCGAACAGCAGGCGGTGCCGGTTGACCGCGCCTGCGGTGCGCAGCCGGAGCGCGACGTGGGCCAGCAGGTAGAGCGCCACACCGCCGAGGAACGCGGACGCGGGCACGGTCTCGAGCGGGTCGGAGACGTGATGGACTGTCTGCTCGAGCCCGTAGGCGGCGAGGATGATCCCGGCGACCATCGGCAGGTGGAGGTAGGAGTAGGCATCGCGGGCGAGCGCGTTGCGCTGCCGTCCCGGGGACGCCGCGGTCAGCCGTCGCTCGGTGACGAGGGCGACGACGTCGAAGTAGATCCACCAGATCGCCGCCGCGATTGCGACCCCGAGGCTCGCCGCGACGATCACCGCCGCGCTCAGCCCGACCTCGGCCCCGATCCCGAGGACGACGATCGACTCACCGAGCGCGAGGATGACGATCAGGCCGTGGCGCTCGGCGAAGTGGGCGGGGACCAACCGCCAGCCGGCAACCCCGAACAGCGCCGGGCCGCCGAAGTCGAACAGGAGCACCAGCGCCCACATCGCCCCCTGCGCGATCTCGTCGAGGAACGAGGCGACGACCAGGATTGCGAGCGCGAGCGTCGAGCTCACCGCCAGGGTGACGACGGAGTGGCGCAGCTCGGGATCGTCGCGACTGGCGAGCGCGAAGAGGGCGAGATGGGCGTAGCGGACGATGCCGTAGGCGATCGCGAACGCGAGCGCGCGGTCGGAAAACGCCTCCGGCACCGAGAGCCCGACGATCAGCAGCCCCGCCATCGCGCCGAAGATGACGAGCCGGACCGCGCCCTCCTCGGGGTCGAGCACGCTGGTCAGCCACGCGTACCCGGCCCACGCCCACCACAGCAGCGCCAGCACCAGCATCCCCTGGGCGATTCCCGCCCAGCTGCCGCGCTCGACCATCAGCGCGGTGCACTGGGTGAAGGCGAGCACGAAGACGAGGTCGAAGAAGAGCTCGAGGAACCTCACCTTCGCTCCCTGGCGGAGCACGGCCCGGAGTCGCCGCTCAGAGCGCATGGGAGCCGTGGTCACGAGCGGATGATGGCAATCGCGGGAGCAGGGCCGCCCGCAGCGCCGCCGCCGGGGAGCTGGCGCATCGGGTCGCGTGCCGAGCTAAGTTCTTCCGGTGGGCCGGGTTAGGAGGGCCACGGGGATCGCGATCGCGACGATCGCCGCGATCGCGCTCGCGCCGGCGGTTGCATCGGCCGCGACCCGCTGCGCCGCGCCGCACGGGTCGGGGCCGGGCGG
>DATHVI010000142.1:0-21621 GCA_035461385.1 Solirubrobacterales bacterium | reverse complement strand
GTGACTGCCCGCGTGCTGTGTAGCACGTGGGCGGGCACCGGGTGGTGCCAGGCGCGCCCGGGTGCCGCCGAAACCGGTCGTATCTATGGCGGGCAGCACTTCAGTCGGTCGGGGTGACCCGGTAGGCATCGAACACCGAGTCGAGCGACCGCAGGCGGTTGACCGCCTGCTTGAGCTGCTGGGAGTCGCCGACCTCGACCACGAACCGGTTGCGGACCATCGGGTGCTTGGTCGTGCAGTAGGCCTCGAGGATGTTGACCCCGGCCTCGGCGAACGTCCGCGAGAGGTCCTCGAGCAAACGGGTGCGGTCCCACGCGTCGACCTGGAGCTCGACCCGGTAGGAGGTCGCGTTGTCGCCCGACCAGGCGACGTCGACGAACCGTTCCGGGTCCTTGCGCAGCGCCTCGACGTTGCGGCAGTCGTCGCGGTGGATCGTGATCCCGCGGCCGAGCGAGACGTAGCCGACGATCTCGTCCCCCGGCACCGGCCGACAGCACTTCGCGAGCCGGACCATGACGTCGTCGGCCTCCTCGACGATGATCCCGTAGCTCGACGCCTCCTGGGTGCGGCGCTGGCGCTCGTCGCGGCCCTCGAGCACGCCCGCCAGCCGGGCCTCGGTCTCGTCGCCGGCGACCGCCTCGCCCTGCTTCAGCCGCTGCAGCACCTTGTTGGTGACCGTGCGGGGCGAGATCTTCGCCTGGCCGAGCGCGATGTAGAAGTCATCGGCCTTGCGGAAGCCCATCTCGCGGGTGACGTCGGCGAGCAGCGGCGAACCGGCGATCCGCTGCGGCGGCAGACCGCTCTTGCGCAGAGCCTCCTGGAGCGTCTCGCGGCCGCGGCGCTCGGCGTCCTCGCGCCGCTCGCGCTTGAGGAAGGCGCGGATCTTGTTCCGTGCCCTGGTCGTGCGGACCAGCGAGAGCCAGTCGCGCGAGGGGCCGCGGTCCTGCTTCGAGGTCAGGATCTCGACGATGTCGCCGGAGCGGAGCTGGTAGTGGAGCGGGACGATCTTCCCATTCACCTTCGCGCCGACGCAGCGGTGGCCGATGTCGGTGTGGACCGAGTACGCGAAGTCGAGCGGGGTCGAGCCGGCGGAGAGGTTCTTCACCTCCCCCTTCGGCGTGAACACGAACACCTCGTCCTCGAACAGGTCGACCTTGAGCGACTCGAGGAACTCGGCCGGCTCCTGCTCGCTCTCGGCCTCGAGCAGGTGCCGGAGCCAGGTCATCTTGTCGCGGCCGGGGTCGCCCTTGCTCGGGCCCTCCTTGTAGAGGACGTGGGCGGCGATCCCGTACTCGGCCGTCTCGTGCATCTCCGGGGTCCGGATCTGGATCTCGAGCGGCCTCCCCTCGGGGCCGATCACGGTCGTGTGGAGCGCCTGGTAGAGGTTCAGCTTCGGGGTCGCGATGAAGTCCTTGAACCGCGCCGGGAGCGGCTTCCACAGCGAGTGGATGATCCCGATCGCGCCGTAGCAGTCCTTGACCGAGTCGACGATCACCCGCATCGCGGTGAGGTCGTAGATCTCGTTGAACTCCCGCCCCTTCTTGGTCATCTTCGCGTAGATCGAGTAGAAGTGCTTCGCGCGACCCGAGATCTGCGCCTCGATCCCGACCTTCCGCAGCTCGGTGCGCAGGAACGTGCCGGCGTCGGTGACGTAGCGCTCGCGCTCGGCGCGCTGCTGGGCGACGAGCTGCTTCATCTCGTCGTACTTGCGGGGATGCAGGCGCTGGAAGGCGAGGTCCTCGAGCTCCCACTTGAGCGCGTGGATCCCGAGCCGGTGGGCGAGCGGGGCGTAGATCTCGAGCGTCTCGCGCGCTTTTTCGAGCTGCTTTTGCTTCGGCAGCCCGGCGAGGGTGCGCATGTTGTGGAGGCGATCGGCGAGCTTGATCAGGATGACCCGGACGTCCGTGGCCATCGCGACCATCATCTTCCGGTAGTTCTCCGCCTGGTGCTCGTCGCGGCTCTGGAATGTGATCCCGGTCAGCTTCGTCACCCCGTCGACGAGCTGGGCGACCGGGGCCCCGAACTCCGCCTCGACCTGGTCGAGGCTCGCGCTCGTGTCCTCGACCGTGTCGTGGAGCAGCGCCGCGCAAAGGGTCTCGGTGTCGAGGCGCAGCCCGGCGCAGATCTTCGCCACCTCGACCGGGTGCGTGATGAAGTCCTCGCCCGAGCCGCGCTGCTGGTCGGCATGGCGCTCGCAGGCGAACGCGAACGCCTTCGTCACCCGGTCGCGGTCGAGCGATCGGGCGCCGTTCGCCGAGTGCTCGCCGACGACAGCGAACAGGTCGCCGAGCAGCGCGCGCTGCTCATCGCCGAGCCCGCGCGTGACATCGTTGACCGGCACCGCGATCGCGGCCTTGGCCTCGAGCTCGCCGACGCGGGTGTGCCCGCTCCGCTCGTCCTCGGCCGGCGCGTCGCGGCGGTCCTCTAGCTCCTCTGTTTCGCTGCGCTCAGGTATCGCTCACCCTCCTCGCGCCGCCTCCGGTACGCCCGAAACGCACCGGAGCGCTCGAGATCCGTCGCCCCCGAGGATACGACCCTGAGCACGCGACTTGCGCCCCAGCCGCGGGCCTCGGCGAGCCCGAGCTCGGCGAGCACCCGCAACCGCCGCGCCGCCGCCTCGGGCGAGCGCGGGTAGCGGCCCGGCGCGCCGGAGAGCGCCGCCAGTGCCGGCTCGGCGCCGATCGTCGCCTCGTCGTCGGCGGCGCGTCGGAGCGCCCGGTAGAGGAACGCGAGCTGCTCGCGGCCCGGCCATTCCTCGGCCAGTGCCCGCAGCGCGAGCTCGTCGTCGCCCGGCGCCGCGACCAGGTGGAGGTAGCCCGCTCCCGCACGCGAGAGGCGGTCGAAGTCGGCGAACGGGGCCGGATCGACGACGACGACGTGCGCGAAGCCGCGCGGCAGCGACGGGTTGGCGGCGAGAGCGGGCCAATCCGCGAGTGCGACGCCGCCACCGTGGTCGTGCAGGCGCGAGACCGCCGCGCGGCCGAGCGCGAGCGACAGCCGGGCCGCGACCAGGGCGACCTCGCCGCCGCCGAATCGCGCCGGCCGGACAGCGCTCTCGACCAGCGCCCGGCGGCGGAGGGCGTCGGCGCAGAGCACGAGGACGGCCTCGCCAGTCGATGCCAGCGCGGCGACGGTGGCGATCCCGGAGGCGCCGCGCCGGTCGACGACCTCGCGGCGCCCGAGCCCCGGGCCCGCCCCCCGATCGTGGGGCCCGGCGCCGTCGCCGCCCTCGAGCGCCCGCGCCGCGGCGACGACCGAGGCCGGTGGCCAGTCGGCGAGGTCGACGCCGAGCTCGGCGTCGAACCGCGCCCAGAACTCGGCCGCCTCGACCTCGACGACCGGCGCTCCGGCACCCGGGTGCGGCGCCCCGTCCCCGGTGACCGCCCGATCGCCCGGCGAGCCCTCGGGCGGGTAGACCTCGCTGAGGACGACCCGCGGCTCGACCGCGCCGTTCCACTCGTTGAGCTCGAGCTTCACCGAGACGTCGTGCGGTGCCGTCGCCGCGGCGTCGAGCTCGCCGTTGACGCCGAAGGCGACCCCGAGCGCGCCCCGGGCGCCGGTTCGGATGCTGAACCGGCGATGGCGGTCGCCCTCCCCCATCGGCCGCACGTCGCCGATCCGCGCCCCCGGGACCAGCAGGCGGACGCCGGGGTTGCCGAGGCCGAACGGCCCCAGCCTCGCGAGCTGCTCGGCGACCTCGTGCCCGAGGCTCTCGCCGCCGACGACCGCGTCGACCGGCTCGGTGCGAACGAGGTCGCCGGGATCGAGGGCCTCGGCCGCCCGGGCGGCGAACGCGCCGCGGAAGGCGTCGAGCTCGGCCGCGTCGAGCTCGACCCCCGCCGCCGCGCGGTGGCCGCCGTAGCGGATCAGGTGGCGATCGCAGTCGCGGAGCGCCCCGAGGAGGTCGAACCTGGGGATGCTCCGACCCGAACCCCGGGCGCGGCCTGACCCGTCGAGCGAGACGAGGACGACGGGGCGCCAGTGGCGCTCGACCATCCGCGAGGCGACGATCCCGACCACACCGGGGTGCCACCCTTCGCCCGCGAGCACGAGCCCCGCCGCATCGGCGCCGCCGTCGGGTAGCTCGCGGAGCGCTCGCTCGGCGCCGGCGAGCACCTCGTCCTCGACGCCGCGACGCTCGCGGTTCGCCCGCTCGAGCTCGGCGGCGATCTCTCGCGCCCGGGCCTCGTCGTCGGTCAGCATCAGCTCGACCCCCGCGTCGGCGCGGTAGAGTCGCCCGGCGGCGTTAATCCGCGGCGCGAGCCGGAACGCCACGTCGCCCTCGTCGAGGCGCTCGGCCTTCACCGCGGCGACCTCGGCCAGGGCCCGGAGGCCCGGGCGCCGCAGGCGCCGCGCCTCCGCGAGCCCGCGGCGGACCAGGGCGCGGTTCTCGCCCCGCAGCGGGACGAGGTCGGCGACCGTCGCCAGCGCCACGAGGTCGAGCTCGCCCGCGACCGCCTCGCTGCCGCGGAGCGCCTCGGCGAGCTTGTGGGCGACGCCGGTCGCGCAGAGCTCGGGACACGGGTAGCCGCTGAGCTGGGGGTGGAGCAGCGGGCAGGCCGGGAGCTCCGACTCCGGCTGGTGGTGGTCGGTGACGATCGTCTCGATTCCCGCCGCCTGCGCGGCCGCGACCTCGGCCGCAGAGGTGATCCCGCAGTCGACCGTGATCAGCAACCCGGTTCCCCGAGCCGCGAGCGCCTCGACCCCGGCGAGCGTGAGCCCGTAGCCATCACCGAGGCGGTCGGGGATGTACCAGTCGCAGTCGGCTCCGAGCGCGCGCAGGGAGCGGACCAGGATCGCGGTCGCGCAGACCCCGTCGACGTCGTAGTCGCCGTGGACGGTGATCCGCCGGCCGGCGTCGATCGCGGCCCGGATCCTGGCGACGATCCCGTCGATCCCGTCGAACTCGCGCGGATCGTGCGACTCGGACGCCTCGAGGAACGCACGCGCCTCGGCGGGCGTCCGGTAGCCACGGCGGACCAGGGTCACGGCGACGGGCTCGGCGACCCTGAGCCCGTCGACGAGCGCGCGTGCGTCGGCGTACGCGTAGGGCGCGAGCGTGAACGCCTTTCGCGCCCCGGTTCCCTTCCGGCTCGATCCGGCCATTGGCCGGAAGGTAGGCGGGCGTCAGGACGGAATCGGGCGGGGGTGCGCTACGACGCCGGCGCCGCCTCCGAGCGGACGCCGATCGCGTAGATGACCGCGAGGCCGGCGATCGTGCCGGGGATTGCGAATAGCAGCGTGCCGAGGTCGGCATCGCCGATGCTCGCCCCGATCGCGAACTGCGCGATCGCCCCGGTGACCATCGCCCCGGCGACGGCGCCGAGCAGAGCCCCGACGATCCCGCCCCAGAACCGATCGGGGAGGAAGATCGTGAAGTGCCAGAGCGCGACCCCGACGGTGAACCAGATCAGCGCCGCCATCAGCGGTCGCTCCTCATCGGTGCCTCCCGTGCTTGCGCCGGCGCCGGGCCTGGCGCTTGCGGCGCTGCTCGCGCTTCGCCTTGCGCTCGGGGTCGGGGACACCGGCCCCGGCACCGTCGGCCTCCTCGGCGGGAGCGGTGGGCTCGGCGGTCCCGCTGTCGAGCGGCGCGGCCGGCGGCGGCGCGTCGGCGCGCGAGGGCGCGGGCGCCACGGGCTCGGCCTCCGCGGCCACGGGCTCGGCCTCCGCGGCCCCGTCGCCGGCGCCGACCGGCACCGGCTCGGGCTCGGTGCCGAGCTTTTGGACGACGTTGTCCTCGGGGAAGGTCGGCAGGAAGCCCATCGAATCGACGATCTGGGCGCGGCGCTGCTGGTAGCCGTGCTCGCGCTCCTTCCACTGCGTCAGCACCGGGGTGGCGATGAAGATCGACGAGTAGAACCCGGATATCACCCCGACCAGCATCGCGAACGCGAAGTCGCGCAGCGTCTCGCCGCCGAAGAACAGCAGCGAGCCGAGCACGAACACGGTCGTCAGCCCGGTGACGATCGTCCGGGTGAGGATCTCGCTCATCGACCGGTTCGCGATCTGCGAGAACGCGGCCCGCGGCATCCGCGGCACGTTCTCGCGGATCCGGTCGAAGACGATGATCGTGTCGTACATCGACAGGCCGAGGACGGTGAGCAGCGCGGCCACGGTCGCGCTCGTCACCTCGCGGCCGGAGAGCGCGTAGACACCGGCGACGAGGAGGATGTCGTGGATGAGGGCGATCAGCACCGGGACCGCGTACTTGGCCTCGAACCGCAGCGCGACGTAGGCGCAGATCACGAGCAGCGAGAACAGGATCGCGAACGCGGCGCTCTGGGCGATCTGCGACCCGAACGTCGGCCCGACGCTGGTCGAGTCGAAGCCCTCCTCGCCGCCCTCGAGCCCGAACTCGCCGGCGAGCGCCGCCTCGACGTCGGACACCCGGTCGGGCGGGACCTTCGCCTGGATCTGGACGACGTTCTCGCCGAAGTCGGGATTCTCGACCTCCTGGATCTTCGCCGAGTCGCTGCCCGGGATTCCCGCCTCCGACAGCGCCGTTCGGACCTCCTCGATCGTCGCCTCCTGCTCGAGGCTGGCGTTGATCCTGGCGCCTGACTCGAAGTCGATCCCGAGCTCGAAGCCCCTGGTCGCGAACGCGATCGCGCCGATCGCGAGGATCGCCCCCGAGATCGAGAAGAACCACCGCGCAGCGCCGGCGAAGTCGAAGTTCCAGGCGACCTTGCGCTCGCCGGCGCCGAGGAACCGGCGCGAGCGCATGAACCGCGCCCGCGAGAGGATCCCGAGCACCGCCTGGGTGAACAGCACCGCGGTGAACAGCGAGACGATCGTGCCGATCCCGAGCGTGAACGCGAACCCCTTCACGCCGGCGGTCGCGAGGACGAAGAGGATGAACGCCGTGATCAGGATGATCACGTTCGCGTCGACGATCGTCGCGATCCCGGCGCGGTAGCCGGTCGCGATCGACGAGAGCAGGGATTTGCCCTTCCAGACCTCCTCCTTGATCCGCTCGAAGATGACGACGTTCGAGTCGGCCGCGATCCCGATCGTCAGCACCAGGCCGGCGATCCCCGGGAGCGTCAGCGTGATCGGGATCAGCTTGATCAGCGCGAAGAAGAGCAGCGCGTAGGTCAGAAGGCCGAGCGCGGCGACGATGCCGAGGAAGCGGTAGTAGACGATCAGGAAGAGGACGACGAGGATCAGGCCCGCGATCCCCGCCCGCAGGCCCTGCTCGAGCGCCTGCTGGCCGAGCGTCGCCGAGACGGTGCTCGAGCTGATCAGCACGAGCCGGATCGGCAGCGCGCCGATCCTCAAGACCTCGGCGAGGTCCTGCGCCGACTGGACGGTGAAGTTGCCGGTGATCTGGGCGCCGGTGCGGCCGTCGATCCCGTCCGGGTTGTCGGCGAAGTTGATGATCGGCCGCGACTGGATCTTGCCGTCGAGGATGATCGCGAAGCTGCCGGAGAACTGGCTCGCGGCGTCCGCGGGCGCGGCGGTCGGCGACTGGCCGGTGGCGTTGAAGTAGTCGTTCGCGCCCCGCTGGGAGATCTCCCGCGTCACGTCGTGGAACGCCTCGCGGCCCTCGCTGGTGAACTCGAAGGTGACGTTCGGCTGGTTGGTCGTCGGGTCGAAGTTCTGCTCCGGGTTGCGGATCTCGTCGCCGCTCAGCGCCGGGCGGTCCTGGAGGATGAAGTAGGGGGCGACGCCGACCCGCGCGAGCGGGTCCTCGGGGGCGAGCTCCTGTCCGGGCTCGAGCTCGCTGCCGAGGACTACCGTGCCCCGAGGCACGGCGACGATCTCCGAGTTCTCCGGGAGCTCGTCGTTGGGGAACTGCGAGGCGAGATCCTCCTCGGCGCGCTGGCGCGGGGTGAGCCCCTCGTCGCCGGGGGCGTCCTCAGCCGCTGCATCCTCGGGCTCGACCGTCACCGGGTCGGCGAGCAGCTCGAGCGAGTCCTGGTCGAAGACGTAGAGCGTCGGGCCGTTGGCGGTACAGCCTTGGCACTCCGGCTCGCGCTTGCTCGCCGCCTGGACCGCCTCGTAGAGCCGGTTGTAGCCGCGGTCCTCCGGGGCCTCGACGTCGGGATCCGACGGGACCACGTTCGGCTCCCAGTCGTAGAAGTAGAGCTGCGCGGTCGTCCCGACCTGCTGGGCGGCGCGGTCGGCGTCCTGGACCTCGGGCAGGGCGACGTTGATCTGCGTCTGGCCGCCGCGGGTGATCTCGGGCTCGGCGACGCCGAACGCGTCGACCCGCTGGCGGATGATCTCGATCGCCCGGTCGACGTCCTCGGCTGTGACCTCGGGCACCTGCGGGGTCGGGCGCCCCTCGTAGACCAGCTCGGTGCCGCCGCGGAGGTCGAGCCCGAGCACGGTCGGGCGGTTGGTGATCTCGTAGACGGCGCCGGCGATCAGCGCGACCACCAGCGTGAGCACGATCAGATGGAGGCGGCGGCTTCCCATGCCCGACTACTCGGGGGTGAGAACGAGCAGCAGCCCGCCGTCATCGTCGTAGGCGGGGAAGACGTCGGCGACCGCCTCGGCGGGGAGGTCGCCCTCGGCGTGGACGGAGACGCGCTTGCCGAGCGAGCGCACGCCCCATTCGAGCGTCGTCTCGATCGGATCGCCGGCGCTGCCGCCGTCGTTGCCGCCGTCGTGCCACTCGAGGCCGAGCACCTCCTTCACCGGGCGTCCGATCACCTGCTCGTCGCGCAGCCCGGTGAGCTCGAACCCGCCCCGGCCGACGTCGAGGATGCGCGCCTCCCGGTCGCAGGTGAAGAAGGCCGCATCAGGCGCGGGATAGTAGTCGTCGAGGAGCTCGAAGACGAAGCCGAAACCGCACTTCGAGCAGCCCTTCGGGCGCGAGGAGAGGCCGGCGGTCCGCTCGCCGCTCATCTCCCTGTTCCCGCAGTTCGGGCAGATGAAGTAGGGCACGGTTGCAAGGCTAGTAAACACCTGCCCGCCGCCTCCTCTGCTCCCGCTCGAATAACTTGCCCGCAGCTACGCCGCGGGCATTTTGATCTGCTCCCGCGTCCGGGGGCGGCGGGGCTTGTCACTTGCCTCAGAACAGGCTCGCCGCGCCCTCGGGCGCCGGGATGCCGAGGTGCGCGTAGCCGCGCTCGGTGATCACCCGGCCGCGCGGGGTCCGCTTCAGCAGCCCCTGCTGGAGGAGGTAGGGCTCGTAGACGTCCTCGATCGTGTCGCGCTCCTCATCGACCGCGGCCGCAAGCGTCGAGAGGCCGACCGGGCCGCCGGAGAACTTCGCCGCGATCGTCTCGAGGATCGTGCGGTCGTGGCGGTCGAGCCCGGCGGAGTCGACCTCGAGCAGCCCGAGCGCCTCGGCGGCGATCTCGCCGGTCACGACCCCGCCGCCGCGCACCTGGGCGAAGTCGCGAACCCGCTTCAGCAGCCGGTTGGCGACCCGCGGCGTTCCCCGCGAGCGCTCGGCGATCGCGCGCTCCCCCGCCGGCTCGATCTCGATCTCGAGGATCGCCGCCGAGCGGCGGACGATCTCGCGCAGCGCCTCGTCGTGGTAGTGCTCGAGCCGATGGCAGACGCCGAAGCGGTCGCGAAGCGGCGTCGTCAGCAGCCCGGTGCGGGTCGTCGCGCCGACGAGCGTGAACGGCGGCAGGTCGAGCGTCACCGTTCGCGCCCCGGCGCCCTGCCCGAGGACGATCGGCAGCCGCCCGTCCTCCATCGCCGGGTAGAGCGTCTCCTCGATCGCGCGGTTCAGCCGGTGGATCTCGTCGACGAAGAACACCGAACCGGGCTCGAGCGAGGTCAGGAACGAGGCGACGTCCGCCTTGCGCTCGAGCGCCGGCCCCGCGGTCTGGACGACGGGCGCGTCGAGCTCGGCGGCGATGATGTGCGCGAGCGAGGTCTTCCCGAGCCCGGGCGGGCCGGCGAGAAGGACGTGGTCGAGCGGCTCGCCGCGGCCGCGTGCCGCCTCGATGAAGACCTCGAGCTGGGCGGTGACCTGCTCCTGGTTGACGAAGTCGCGGAGCGTCCGCGGCCGCAGCGAGCGGTCGAGGTCGTCGTCGGCGCCGGCTGCCCGCGCCTCGGCCATCGGCTCCTCCGGCGCCCCGCCGCCGCCGATGCTCGGGTCACGCTCGACGCTCATCGAGCCCCTCCCCCGCTCCTCGCCGCGCCGCGCAGCGCGGCACTGATCAGCTCCTCGGCCGAGCCGCCCTCGGCGCCGGCGAGGAGCTCCTCGGCATCGACCACCGAGTAGCCGAGGCCGACGAGGCCGTCGCGGGCGAGCAGCCGCGGATCGTCCCCGCCCTCGGCCCCTGCGCTCGACGCCGCGACCCCCTCCTCGAGCTCCCCGGCGACCTTCTCGCGCAGCTCGACGATCAGCCGCTCCGCGGTGCGCTTGCCGACCCCCGGGGCGGCCTGGAAGCGCTTCGCGTCGCCGGCCGCGATCGCCCGCAGCAGGTCGCGGGGGGCGCCGCCGGAGAGGACCGCGATCGCGACCTTCGGGCCGACGCCGGAGACCGAGATCAGGTGGAGGAAGAGGTCGCGCTCCTCCTCGCTCGCGAACCCGAACAGGTGCATCGCGTCGTCTCGGACGACGAGGTGGGCGTGGAGGGTCGCCGTCTTGCCCCGCGCCGGGACCGCCTTCAGGGTCTCCGCGGACACGGTCAGCCGGTAGCCGACGCCGGCCGCTTCGACGACGACGTGGTCTGGCCGGCGGACGAGCACCTCACCGCGCACCGAGGAGATCATCCGACCCCCACCTCCGCGGAGCGGGCTGCCGCCTGCGAGCTCGCGTGCCCGGCGTGGCAGATCGCCACCGCGAGCGCGTCGGCGGCGTGGTCCGACGCCGGCGGCCGCGGCAATCCGAGCAGCGCCGCGACCATCCGCTGGACCTGCTTCTTCTCCGCCGCGCCGCTGCCGCAGACGGCCATCTTCACCGCCTGCGGCGTGTAGTCGAAGCACGGCACCCCGCGCTGGGCGGCGGCGAGCATCACCGCCCCGCGCGCCTGCCCGACGCCGATCGCCGAGCGCACGTTCTTGCCGAAGTAGACGTCTTCGAGCGCCAGCGCCGCCGGCTCGTGCCAGCCGAGCAGCTTGCCGACCTCGGAGTGGATCAGCTCGAGCCGGTCCTCGGGCCGCTCCCCGGCCGGTGCCTCGATCACCCCGCCGTCGACCGCGGCCATGTTGCCGCCCGCCGCGCGCACGACCCCGAAGCCGGTGCTCGCGATGCCCGGATCGATCCCCATGACGACGATCACGCCTACTGATTCTGGCTGCGCCCCCGGATGCCTTCCGGGAATACACCCCCCGCCGGCGCTCCGCAGCTCCGTCCCCCAACGCTCGGTGCCTCCCCCAACGCAAGGTGAGGCGGATTTTGCATCGCTGTGATGCAACATCCGCCTCACCCGTCCCCGGCGCTCCGCGCAAGGGGGATCTTGTCGCGCTCAGCCGCGATATCCGCCTCACCCCTCGCCGGGGGCCGGGGCGCTCGGCGGCTACTTCGACTCCGGCGAGGGGCCGCCGAGCGGGACGGCGCCCTCGAGGATCTCGTCGATCTCGCCGCGGTCCTCCTCGGTGAGCTCGAAGTCGCCGGCCGGGGCGGTGCCCTCGATGTGCTCGGGAACTCTCGCCCCGGCGATCGCGACGTCGACGCCCGGCGCCGAGAGGACCCAGGCGATCGCGAGCTGCGGCAGCGTCCAGCCGCGTTGCTCGGCGTAGCGGCCAAGCTCGCCGATGATCGCGAGGTTGCGCTCGATCGCGTCGGGGTCGAAGGTGCTGCTTCCCTTGCGCCAGTCCTCGGCGGCGAACTCGCGCTCGGGATCGAACTTGCCGCTCAGCAGGCCCGAGGCGAGCGGGCTGTAGACCAGGACCCCGATCGCGTGCTCGCGGCAGTAGGGCAGGATCTCGTCCTCGATCTCGCGACGGAGCATGTGGTACGGCGGCTGGAGGGTGTCGGCGCGGCGATACTCGCCGAGCGCCTCGAGCTCGGCGACGCCGAAGTTCGAGACCCCGACGTAGCGAGTCTTCCCCTCGTCGACGAACTCCTGCAGCGCTCCCGCGGTCTCCTCGATCGGCGTGCCGGGGTCGGGCCAGTGGGGCTGGTAGATATCGACGTAGTCGGTCCCGAGCTCGCGCAGGCTCTGCTCGATGCCCCGGCGAAGCCAGTCGCGCCCGGCGTTGCGGGGGCGGTCATCGTCCTGGGTCAGGCCGCCCTTGGTCGCGATCACGATCTCGTCGCGGCGCGAGCGGATCTCCGGAGCGAGCGCCTCGCCGAGCAGCCGCTCGGAGATGCCCCAGCCGTACGCCTGCGCCGTGTCGAAGAAGTTGATCCCGAGCTCGAGCGCCCGCCGGGCGGCGGATTTCGCCTGCTCGGTGTCGATCGCTCCCCACTCGCCGCCGGTCTGCCAGGTCCCGAAGCAGATCCGCGAGACGTTGAGCTCCGTCTCTCCCAACCGCACGTGCCGCATCTCGTGTGCCCTCCTGGTCGAAGTTCTCGCCGCTTGCCCTGCGGCAGGCTATGCGAGCCCGGCCGCCGGCGGCCGGCCGGTATCAGGCCGCCGCCTCGGCCTCTTCGAGCAGCTCGGCCGGGATGTCGAAGTTCGCGTGCACGGCCTCGACGTCGTCGTGGTCGTCGAGGGAGTCCATCAGCCGCATCAGCGCCCGCACCTCGTTCTCGGCGGTCACCTCGACCACGGTCTTCGGCTCCATCAACAGCTCCGCCGACTGGACCTCGACCCCGGACTCGGCGAGCGCCTCGCTGACCGCCGTCAGGCTCGCGGGATCGGCGGTCGCCTTGAGGAGGTCGCCGTCGGCGACGACGTCGTCGGCGCCGGCGTCGATCGCCGCCAGCAGGTCCTCCTCGCCGTAGCGCGAGGCGTCGACGATGACGACTCCCTTGCGCTCGAACTGCCACGCGACCGACCCCGGCTCGCCGAGGCTGCCGCCGTTCTTGTCGAATGCGTGGCGCAGCTCGGCGCTGGTCCGGTTGCGATTGTCGGTCAGCGCGTCGACGAGGATCGCGGCACCGCCCGGGCCGTAGCCCTCATAGACGACCCGCTCGATCTGGGCGCCGGCATCGCCCGCGCCGGTGCCGCGATCGATCGCGCGCTGGATGTTGTCCTTGGGCATCGAGAAGCTCTTCGCCTTCTCGATCGCGGCGGCGAGGGTGAAGTTCGCGTCCGGATCGCCCCCGCCCTCACGCGCGGCGACGGTGATCGCGCGGGCGAGCTTCGTGAACAGCTGCCCGCGCCTGGCATCGGTCGCCGCCTTCTTGTGCTTGATCGAGGCCCATTTCGAGTGACCGGACATGAGAACGCACCCGATCTTAGAAAAGCGGTCGCATCGCGCCCGGCGGCGCCGCCCTCGGGGCGGGAAGGGCTCGCGCCGCGGCCGGCCTCTCTCTCCGGCCGCGGCGCCCCCAGTCGGCATCCCAAGCCGCGTCGCCTTCCCGCCTTCGCCCTGGCCTTCGAAGCTCGAGAGCGGCGCGCTGTACTGCAAACAGCCGTGGCGATCGAAAGTTGCGGTGTCGGGCCCCCTGGCGGGGCGGGCTCAGACCCTGAACTCGCCGTCTTCCTGGAGCACCTCGCCGTCGACCTCGATCCGGCCGCCGCGGCGGAGGTCGCAGACGAGGTCGGTGTGCACGGCGCTCTCGTTCTCGCCTCCCGTCTCCGGGTAGCTCGCGCCGACCGCGAGGTGGACGGTGCCGCCGATCTTCTCGTCGAGGAGGATCGACCGCGTCCCGCGCTCGATCCCGTAGTTGGTGCCGATTCCGAGCTCGCCGAGCCGCCGGGCGCCGTCGTCGGTGTCGAGCATGCTGACCAGGAACTCCTCGCCGCGCTCGGCCGAGGCGTCGACGACCGTGCCGGCCTCGAACCGCAGCCGCACGCCGGCGACTTCGCGCCCGCCGATCGTCGCCGGCAGGTGGAAGGAGACCTCGCCCTCGGCCGAGTCCTCGATCGGGCCGGTGAAGAACTCGCCGTCGGGCATGTTGTGCTCGCCGTCGGCGGCGATGAACCTGCGCCCGGCGATCCCCAGCCGCAGGTCGGTGCCCGGCGCGGTGATGTGGACCTCCTCGTGGCCTTGGATCCAGTCGGCGAGGCGGTGGCACTCCTCCGATGCCCGCTGCCAGGCGCCGAGGGGGTCGTCGTCGGTCGCCAGGCAGGCGCGGAAGTAGAAGTCCTCGAAGTCGACCAGGCTCATCTCGGCGTCGGCGGCGTGGGCGTTGGTCGGGTACATCGTCCCCACCCAGCGATGCTCGCCCGCGGCAGCGCGCTTCATCATCGCCTCCATCAGCGGCCGGGTCGCCGCGCGGCGCTTCGTCTGCCGCTCGGGCGGGATCCCCGAGAGCTCGCGGGTGTTGGTGTCGGCCCAGATCGCGATCCGGCAGTCCGACTCCTCGGCCGCCCAGCGACTGAGCGGCGAGATCCACTCGAGCTGGGCATCGGACGCAGCGCCGAGGTACGCAACCTGCTGGCCTTCGAACCCGAGCGAGACGACCGGGTGCCCACCCGCCGCGAGCACCTCGGCGTAGATCGCCGCGACCAGCGGCTCGGCCGCGCTCGGGCCTTCGATCAGACACGTGTCCCCGTCGCCGACCTTGGTCGAGTAGCGGACGAGGATTCGAGCGAGGTTGGTGACGCGTGGATCTCTCAACCGTCTTCCTCCTTTGTCTGTACGGCCGTCCGGCTCCCCGAGCCGGCCCGCGATTCTGCTGCGCTGGCGAGCGCCATCAGCAGCGCGTGGAGCCGCGAGTCGTCGGTCAGCTCGGGATGGAACGAGCAGGCGAGGATCGCTCCCTGACGGACGACGACCGGGTGGCCGCCGACCCGGGCAAGCACCTCGACCGCTTCGCCGTGATCCTCGATCCAGGGGGCGCGGATGAACACCGCTCGCATCGGCTCGGGTCCGATCCCGTCGATCTCGAGGTCGGCCTCGAAGCTCGCGAGCTGACGCCCGAACGCGTTCCGCCGGCAGGTCGCGTCGAGGAGGCCGAGGTGGTTCCGGTCGCAGACGATCATCCCGGCACAGGTGCCGAGGATCGGCCGCCCGGCCTCGGCATGCGCGCGGATCGCCGGCTCGAGCCGGTCACGCTCGATCGCCTTCGAGATCGTCGTCGACTCGCCACCGGGGATCACCAGCGCGTCGAGACCGGCGAGGTCGCCGGCGGTGCGAGCCTCGACCGGCTCGGCTTCGAGGCCGGCGAGCATCCGGGCGTGGGCGGCGAAGTCCCCCTGGCTCGCGAGCACCCCGACCCGCAGCCGCGCTTCGCCGGCGGCCTCAAGCGGGCTCGACTCGGGGGCGCGCTTGGGCTCGCGGGCCCTCAAGCGCCCCGCTGCTGGAGGAGCTCGCCCTCGGCGGCGAGCTGCGCGATGTCGTCGCCGCGCATCGGCTCCCCGAGCTCGATCGACGCGGCGGCGACCCGCTCCGGATCGTTGAAGTGCGTCGTCGCCTCGACGATCGCGCGCGCCCGGCGCTCGGGGTCCTCGGACTTGAAGATCCCCGAGCCGACGAAGTTCCCCTCGGCCCCGAGCTGCATCGTCAGCGCGGCGTCGGCGGGGGTCGCGATACCGCCGGCGCAGAACATCGGCACCGGCAGCCACCCCGCCCTCGCGACCTCCTCGACGACGTCGATCGGCGCCCGGTGCTCCTTCGCCGCGCCTGCGAGCTCCTCGGGACGAAGCGTTCCAAGCTGCTTGATCCCGCCGACGATCTCACGCAGGTGGCGAACGGCCTCGACGATGTTGCCGGTCCCCGCCTCGCCCTTCGAGCGGATCATCGCCGCGCCCTCGCCGATCCGCCGCAGCGCCTCGCCGAGGTTCGTCGCGCCGCACACGAACGGGACTTCGAACGCGTGCTTGTCGATGTGGTGCGCCTCGTCGGCGGGAGTCAGGACCTCCGACTCGTCGACGTAGTCGACCTCGAGCGACTGCAGCACCTGGGCCTCGGCGAAGTGGCCGATCCGGGCCTTCGCCATCACCGGGATCGTCACCGCCTCCTGGATCTCCTTGATCACCCGCGGGCTCGCCATCCGGGCGACGCCGCCGGCGGCGCGGATGTCGGCCGGCACCCGCTCGAGCGCCATCACCGCGACCGCCCCGGAATCCTCGGCGATCCGCGCCTGCTCGGCGGTGGTCACGTCCATGATCACCCCGCCCTTGAGCATCTCGGCAAGCCCGCGCTTGACCCTGAATGTCGCCCGCTCGGCCATGGCCTGAATATAGCCGGGGTGCGCCGACACAGCCGGTACTGGCACGGGGCGTCGCTCCGGGAGGGCATCCGCAGTGCATGGATGCCGAGGACGGTGCGAGCCCGGACGGCGAAGCGCCCTCACGGGGCGATGCCCCGTGATCGTGCCGCCGCGCGGTTACTTCAGCTTGTAGGCGCGGATCCGGTCCTTGTAGGCGCCCTTGTCGCGCGCGTAGACGCCGTAGGCGAGCGCCTGGACGATCGCGAGCAGGGAGGTGTTCGAGCGCGTGAATGATGGCCCGTTCGACGAGTAGTAGAGCGTCAGCTCGGCGTGCTCGCCGACGTCCGAGAGCGTCGCGTCGGTGATCGCCAGCGTCCGGGCGCCGCGGTGTCGCGCGAGCTTCATCGCCCGGACGACGATCGGGTGGGCGCGGCCGGCCGAGAACGCGATCACGAGGCTGTCCTCGTCGACGCGACTGAGGCGGGTGATCGAGTCCTGGCGCGGGCTCGCGACGACCTCGGCGCGGATGTCGAGCAGGGCCAGCAGGTGGCGCAGATAGCTGGCGAAGAACGCGAGCTGCTCGATCCCGACGATCATCACCCGCTCGGCCTCCGCGAGCGCGCTGACGCACGCGTCGACCTGCTCGCGGGTGAGGTTGCGGACCGTCTCCTCGACGTTGGCGTGGTCGGCGGCCAGCGCCGCCTCGAACTCCGAGTGGTCGAAGTCGAACAGCGGCGCGGCGCCGTTCTCGCCCGGCGTGCGGCTGCGGTACTCCTCGATCGCCGCCTGCTGAAGCTCGGGATAGCCCTCGAATCCGAGCGCCTGGGAGAAGCGGACGACGGTCGACGAGGAGGTGTCGGCGCGCCGCGCCAGCTCCTCGGCGGTCTGGAACGCCGCCTCGTCGAGATGGTCGACGATGTAGCGGGCGACTTCCTTCTGCGAGCGGGAGAACTCGTCGAAGCGCTCGGTGATGTAGTCGGACAGTGCCTTCCCGTTCGGGCGCGCTCGGCGCGAGCGCGAGGCGGGCCGGTGGCCCTCGCCGCGGGCTCGGGCGCGGGGCGCCGGACGAGACTTGGTTGCGGTCTTGCTCACGGCGGGTTGATTCGCGCCCCGTCCGGCTTTCCCTTCACGGTTCCCGAACCGCCCCGCGGTGGCGCCGGGCCCGCCGGTGGACGGCGACGGTGGAGACGAGCGGCTACTGGTAGAGCACGAAGTCCGGCTCGGGCTCGAGCGCGAGCACGTCGCGCGGCCTCATCAGCGGCCTGTCGCGGCTGTAGAAGATCGAGAAGCCGTCGTGGGTGCGGCGCGCGCGGAGATCCACGTAGCCCGCCCGCTTCGCCGCCGGACTGCCGATTCCGTCGAAGTTGAGCGTCACCGCGACGCGCGGGCGCTGGCGGACCCTGTTCCGCTTCCGCACGCTGCGGCTGTGGAACTGATGGACGACGAGGACCTTCGGCGGCAGTCCGCGGCGCTTGATCAGCCGCTGCATCCGCTTCGAGAACCGGTTCAGCTTCCGCGCCGTGATCGAGCCCCGGGTCCGGCCCGGTACGCCGCGCGGCCCGACGTTCCACTCGGGGTCGATCGCGAGATCGAGGTCGGGCTGGACCACGTAGCGACGGAGCGCCTTGAGCTCGCGGAGCACGTTCGCGCGGCCGGGCTGGATGTCGAGCATCAGCCGGGCGCCGATCCGCCGTGCCCGCGCGAGATAGGTGTCGATGATCTGGGACGACTGGCGCGTCCGGTACTTGCCGTCGCTCCCCGCGCTCGCGGTCGCGATCACCCCGATCAGGTCGATCGCGGGGATCACCGGCCGGCGGTTCGGGCCCTCGTAGGCCGCCGCCTGGTCGAGCAGCTTCCGGCCCGCCTCGGCGGGGCTGTTTCGCCCGACCACCGTCGCGGTGAGCTGCGGGGCGCCGTAGAAGGAGACGACCCGCTGGCTGGGGAAGATCTCCCTCCCCGGCCGGGGGGGACCGGCCCCGGCACGCGGCCGGACTTCGTCGGGATCCGCGTCGCGATGGCGGGAGAGGAACTCGCGCGTCGCCTCGCGGACCTCGGCCGCGGTCGGCGGCGCAAGCGCGGCGCGGGCCGGAGCACCGCCCGCCGATCCGGCGTCGGCCGAGCCCGCGATCCCCGAAACCGCAGCGATCGCCGCGATCGCGGCGGCGATCGCGCCGCGGCGCACGCGTGCCCGGAAGGGCCCCGCCGAGGTCACGTGGTTGGCTATCGGTCGGACGCGGTCAACGCTTGAGCCCGCACCGTACCCGGTTCCCGCTCACCGGGGAAAGAGCCCGATTGCGCGGCGCCGGCCTCGACTACGCTGCGGCGGCCTTGCTCTCCGACCCCACGCGCACCGCCGCCGCGAACGCCCTCCGCGGCCTGCTGATGGGCAGCTTCGACGTCGTCCCCGGGATCAGCGGCGGCACGGTCGCGCTCGTCGTCGGGATCTACGAGCGCCTGATCGACTCGATCCGCGCCGCGGTCGACGTCCTCCTCTCCGTCGTCCGGGGCGACCGCGACCGCGCTCGCGCCCGCTTCGCCGAGATCGACTGGTGGCTGGTGGTGCCGCTCGTCGCGGGCATCGCGGTCGCGATCGTGACCCTGGCCCGCGTGATCGAGCCGATCCTCGAGGAGGACACCGGCCACCCCGTCCAGGCGCGGGCGGTGTTCTTCGGCCTCATCTGCGGCTCGCTGATCGTCCCCTGGCGCCGCGGCGGCGGGCTCCGCGACGCCCGCCGCGTCCTCCTCGCCGTCGCCGGGGCCGCGATCGCCTTCGTCCTCGCCGGCCTCCCGGAGACCGAGATCGGCGATCCCTCCCGGCTCGCGGTCCTCGGCGCGGCGATGGTCGCGATCTGCGCGATGATCCTCCCCGGCGTGAGCGGCTCGTTCATCCTCCTCGTCCTCGGGATGTACGCGCCGACGATCGCCGCCGTCAACGACCGCGACATCGGCTACCTGGCGGTCTTCGCGCTCGGGGCCGCGATCGGGCTCGGGGCGTTCTCGAAGGTCCTCGACTGGTTCCTGATCAACCGCCACGACGCGACGATGGCGGTGCTGCTCGGGCTGATGGTCGGGTCGTTGCGGGCGCTGTGGCCCTACCTCGACGAGGATCGCGGGCTCGAGGCGCCGCCCGCGGACGGGTCGGTGCTGGTCGAGGTCGGACTCGCGCTCGGCGCGTTTGCGTTCGTCCTCACCGTGCTCACGATCGCCCGTCGATCGGTTGGCGACGAGGCGATCTTCGGCCGCCGCGACGGCCGCCGGGTGCCGCAGACCCCGGCCGATGCCGCGGCGATGGGCGTAGCGCCGGTCTCGACCGGACCGAAGCGAGTGATCCCGCCACCGCAGGGGCAGCGCGAGCAGCGCGACTAGGCGACCGCGCCGCGGCGGGGGACCGGTCGCCGGGCTCAGCCCTGGGATACCACCTCGTAGCGCTCGACTGACGGCGGGCCGCTGGCTTGGCCGGCCTCGACGGCGCGGTCGCGCTCGGGCTTGACGGCGTCCTCGCTTGCGCGCATCGCGTCCTCCGACTCCCAGTACGTGATCGCCATCGCCGCCCCGCTGCCGCGGTCGCCGAGCAGGGCATAGCCGCGGTAGCCGTCGAGCCCCTGAATCAGCGGCACGGTCTGCTCCTCGAACTGGCTCGCCATCTCGTCGAGCTGATCCGCATCCGCCTCGATCCTGGTCACCCTCGCGTATGGCATCGGGCCTCCTTCTCCTCGTGGTCGATCCCAGCGTAGTTCTGGTCGCAGAGGTGGTCAACCCCGGCGTCGGGGGCAGTTGGTCCCCGCGCCCGGACGGTCGACCAGATCGCTCGAAATCGCTTGCGCAGGGATCATCGATTATCTATGTTCCCCCGGAGAGTCGAGAGGAGGAGAGATGGCCGTTACCGAGGAGGCCCTGGGGACGTTCCACGGGTCCGATGAGTTCCCGATCGACTGGAAGGAGGGCGAGCGCGAGCTCTTCTGGATCTACGACGACCTCCACATCCCCAACCCGGTCTCGCCGATGTTCTTCGACATCGGCGGCTGGTGGCTGACCTGCGATCACATGTTCCGGCGCTTCGGGACGCCGTTCGCCTGCGACTGGATCGCGAAGGAGATCAACGGCTACGTCTACACCGCAGCCGTGCCCTGCGACCCCGAGCTCCACGCCGAGGCGACCGAGTACCAGTCCCGCTACGTCCCCCGGGTCCCCCGCGACCCCGACCACGCGGCCAAGATCGGCGCCTACCTCGGCTGGGTGCTGCCCGAGTACGCCGGCAACTTCCTCAGCTGGTGGCGCGAGCGCCTGCGCCCGGAGATCGAGCGCAACTTCGCCTACCTCGACGGGATCGACTACGACGCCGCGAACCTGCGCGAGATGGCGGTCTACCTCGAGGACGCGATCGACGTCCACGATCGCCACTGGAAGATCCACTGGATGCTGAACTTCGCCCAGTTCGCCTCGACCCAGGACCTGAACGCGGTCATCGCCGAGGTTCGCGGTGAGGAGGATCCCGGGCTGATGGGGCGGCTGCAGTCGAGCCTCGAGGATCGCAACTGGGACTCGATCGAGGACCTCTGGAAGATGAAGGAGGAGATCAAGGGCGACGGCGAGCTCTCGGCCGCGTTCGAGGGCGAGACCGCCGTCGACGTTCGCTCCGCGCTCGAGGGATCCGAGCGCGGGCGCAGGTTCATCGAGGAGCGGATCGTCGCTCACCAGAAGGCGTTCGGCTACAAGGCGATCTGGTCGCACGAGTTCGCGTTCAAGACCTGGCGCGAGGACCCGGCGCCGATCCTCGAGGCGGTCCGCGGCTACCTCGCGACCGACTACGACTACCCGTCGAACATCGCCTCGGTCCGCGACGACCTCGAGGCTGCCAAGCGCGAGGTGATGGAGGAGGTCGAGGGCGAATCCGCCGAGCGGCTGCGGACGGCGCTCGACCTGTCGCTGGGGATGAACCCACTCACGCCCGACCACCATTTCTACGTCGACCAGGGAACGAACGCGCGCCTGCGGCTGGTCCTGGTCGCGATCGGAGGCAAGCTCGTCGACGCCGGCGTCCTCGACGACCCGGAGGACGTGATGTACCTCCGCTACAACGAGCTGCGGTTGCTGGTCGCCGACCAGTCGGCGCTCGACGCGAAGGAGATCGTCTCCGAACGTCGCGACGCCCGCGAGGCAGCCGCCGAGCGACGCCCTCCCTCGTGGGTCGGGACGGCGACGAAGACGGCGCTCGAGTTCCCCTACAACGCCCTCTGGGGGTTCCCGGACAAGTTCTATGCCGGCGAGCCGGAGACGACGGGCGAGGTCCGGGGCCTGGCCGCCTCGCCCGGCGTCGTCGAGGGGCCGGCGCGGTTCGTCGCCTCGCTCGACGAGTTCGACCAGGTCCGCGACGGCGAGATCCTCGTCTGCCGGATGACCAACCCCGCCTGGGTGGTCCTGTTCACGAAGATCACCGGACTGGTCACCGAGGCAGGCGGCGCGGTCTCCCACCCGGCGGTCGTCGCCCGCGAGTTCGGGAT
>DATHVI010000141.1:0-8893 GCA_035461385.1 Solirubrobacterales bacterium | reverse complement strand
TGGCGGGTCTCGGGGCCTTCTACGCGCTCGCCCGCGCCCTTCAGCTCGGCGGGCGATCGACGTGATCGTGGTCTCCTCGATCGCCGTCAACCTGGCCGCGATCACCGGCGGGGTGCTGGTCTTCGGCGACCCGCTCGGCTCCAGCCCGCTGGCGATCGTCGCGCGCTCCGCCGCCTTCGCGGCGGTGATTGTCGCCGCCGCGCTGATCCCAGCGGTTCCGCGGCGGGAACCGCGCGCGGTTACTGCCTAACCGGCTTCGCCATCAGACCGCGACGCAGCGGCCGCCCCCCACAACCGCTCGGGGCTGCGCCCCTCGCTCATGGTGGGGCGGCCTGGCGGTCGCTAGAACAGCTGGTTCTCGCCGGCGAAGATCTCGGAGACCGAGTCGTCGGTGAAGATGCGGCGGATCGAGTCGGCGAGGGTCTGCGCGGTGGAGATCACCTCGACGTTTCCCGGAGCGCCGGGCCGAAGCGGCATCGTGTCGGTGACCACGATCCGCTCGATCCCGGAGCTCTCGTAGGCGAGCCGCTCGTATGCCGGCCCGGAGAAGACCCCGTGGGTCGCGCAGGCGATCACACGCGCAGCCCCCTCGTCCAGCACGGTGCGGGCGGCGGCGGTGAGCGTCCCCGCGGTGTCGATCATGTCGTCCACGAGCACCGCGGTCTTGCCCTTGACGTCGCCGACCACATAGCCGATCTCGGCGACCTGCTGCGCGGGGCGCTCCTTCTCCATCACCGCCCAGTGGCAGCCGACCTTGCGGGCGAAGTTTCGCGCCACCTTGACCCGGCCGGCGTCGGGCGAGACGATCACCAGTTCCTCGGGGAAGGCCTGGTCCATGAAGTACTGGGTCAGCATCGGCATCGCCGTCATGTGGTCGACCGGAACGCTGAAGAACCCCTGCACCTGGCCCGAGTGCAGGTCCATGGTCAGGATCCTGTCGACGCCGACCGCCTCGAGGCACTGGGCGACGACTCGAGCCGAGATCGGCTCGCGCGGTGCCGACTTCTTGTCCTGGCGCGAGTAGCCGTACCAGGGGATGACGGCGATGATCCGGTGCGCGGACGCGCCCTTCGCCGCGTCGACCATCGTCAGCAGCTCCATCAGGGAGTCGTTCGGCGTCATCCTCTGCGCCGCGTTGGCAGCGGTCGACTGGACGAGGAAGACATCGGCGCCGCGGATCGACTCCTCGTAGCGGCAGTAGACCTCGCCGTCGGCGAACGTCCGCAGGTCGACCTGGCCGAGATCGACGTCGAGCCGGGCGGCGATCCGGGCTGCGAGCTCCATCGAGGCGCGGCCGCCGAAGACCATCAGCCGCTTGACGTAGTCGTGCGGGATCGAGCTCACGACCTGGGGCTGGCGTTCGACCGTCGCCATCAGTCCTCCTCCCTGCGCTCGCCGCGTGGGGCTTCGGAATCGTCGCTCATCTCGCGTGCCTTTCGCTCGGCGTAGCCCTCGATGTTTCGCTGCTGGACCTTGCTCACTCCAAGTGCGCCCGGCGGGACGTCCTTGCGAATCACTGCGCCAGCGCCAGTGTAGGCATCATCGCCGACGGCGACGGGGGCGACGAGCGAGTTGTTGACGCCGATTCGCGCACGTTCCCCGATCTTCGTCCGGTTCTTGCGAAAGCCGTCGTAGTTCGCGGTGATCGCCCCGGCGCCGATGTTGGTGCCGGCGCCGACCTCGGTGTCGCCGATGTACGCGAGATGCGGGACCTTCGCGCCGGGGGCGATCTCCGAGTTCTTGATCTCGACGAACGTCCCCGCCTTCGCGCCGGTGGCGAGCCGGGTGCCCGGGCGCAGGTAGGCGAACGGCCCGACCTGGGCGTCGTCGCCGACCTCGCACTCGGTGAGGTAGGAGTGCGGGATCCGGGTCCGCTCGCCGGCCCGGACGTCGATCAGGGTCGAGTGCGGCCCGATCACCGAGCCGGCGCCGACGCTGGTTGCGCCGCGGAGCATCGTCCCCGGCTCGAGGGTGACGTCGGCGGCGAGCTCGACCCCGGCGTCGACCCAGGTCGAGGCCGGATCGGTGACCCCGACTCCGGCGAGCATGTGGCGCTCGAGGATCATCTCCCGCGCGAGCTCGGCGGCGCGGGCGAGCTCGAGCCGGGAGTTCACCCCGAGGTTGGCGTTGAGGTCGTCGGTGCGGTGCGCGATCACCTCGCCTCCCGCCGCCCGGATCAGGGGCAGGACGTCGCCGATGTAGTACTCGCCGGCGGGGTTGTCGTTCTCGAGCCGGCCGAGCGCGTCGGCGAGGGCACCGCCTTCGAACGCGAACTGGTTCGTGTTCACCTCGCGAATCTCGAGCACCTCCGGCGGAACGCCCTCGGGGTGCTTGGTCTCGACGATCCGCTCGAACGTGCCGTCCGGGCCGCGCACGATCCGTCCGAGCTGCTCGGCGTCGTCGCGGAGCACCGACATCACCGTCGCCGCGGCACCGGCGGCGCGGTGAGCTTCGAGCAGCTCGCGGATCACCGCAGCCGAGACGAGCGGATGGTCGCCGTTGACGACGACGACGGTCCCGGACGCGCGGACGAGGTCGAGCGCGGCGCGAACCGCGCCCCCGGTCCCGTTCGGCTCGGGCTGGACGAAGGTCTCGGTTCCCTCCGGCAGCGCGCTCGAGAGGTCGTGGTTCGGCGAGACGATGACCGCAACCCGGCCCGCCCCCGCCTCGCGCGCGGCGAGCACCGGCCAAGCGACCATCGGCCGCCCGCAGACCGGATGGAGCGGCTTCGGCAGCGACGAGCGCATCCGCGTCCCCTCCCCCGCGGCCATGATCAGGACCGCGGGAGCGTCGTTGCTGGCGGCGGCGCTCACCAGCGAATCGTAATCCGCACGGGGCCGGTGCGGGGGCACGGGCTCGGCGTCGAATGCGACGTTGACCCCGGTAATCGAGGAGAACGTTGCTTTCGAGCCGATCTCGGCCCTGCGGGCGCTCACGACGCGATTTCGAAACCACCGGCGCGGAGAGCTTCCAGCGCGTCGTCGAGCCGGTCCTCGCGCACGAGCACGTAGTCGGTGTCGTAGGTCGAGATCGCGAAGATCGAGATCTCAGCTTCGGCAAGGGACGCTGCCAGGGCGGCCAGGACGCCGGTGAGCTCGAAGTTGAGCGGGCCCGCGACCATCAGCGCTCGCCAGCCGCGCTCGACCGGGACGCCTTCGGGCACCTCGCCCTCGGGCCCGACGACGCTGAGCTCGTCGGCGGTGCGGACGACGGCCCATAACGACGCCGCCTTCGGCTCGGCCGGCAACGGCTCGCGCGGGCCGACCCGCCAGATCGCGAGCTGGTCGGCAAGCGCGGTGATGCTGAGCGCGAGGCCGGGCGGCATCACGCGACTCTCGCAGATGCTGGGCGTGGGGCGAACTCGGGTCTCACACAAACGGAGGGGGCCGAACTCAACCTCGTCCGGCCCACCTAGACTTGAACTGCGCCATTCCGGGGTGGTGTAGTGGCAGCACGTCAGGTTTTGGTCCTGAAGGCGAGTCTGGGTTCGATTCCCTCCCCCGGAGCTACCGCGGCTCGCGACGGTGTCCCGAGAGCTCCGAGGACGGGCTCTCCGAGATCGCCGGGGGCGGCCCTCAATCCTCCCCCGCTCGCCGCACCTTCGCCCGGCCCGCCTCGGTGCCGGGCTCGGTGGCGGGGCCGCGGGGTGGGGCGATGCCGAGGACGCGCATCGCCTTCAGTCCGAGGCCGAGCTTCTCGCGACCGGCGGTCGAGGTGATGTCGTGGCCCGAGAGCTCCTTCACCCGCTCGAGGCGGTAGCGGACCGTGTGGCGGTGGGTGTAGAGCTGGCCAGCGGTCGGCGTGACGTTGGCGTCGTTGTCGAGATAGGCCTCGATCGTCGCCACGAGCTCGGTCTCGTACTGCTCGTCGTAGGCGGCGAGCGGGGCCACCGTCTCCTCGTAGAAGCGCTCGAGCTCGCCCGGGTCCTCGCTCATCGCCGGGAGCAGCAGGCGGTAGGCGCCCGTGTCCTCGAACGCGAGCCGCTCGACCCCGTCGGCCTCGGCGACGTTCGCCGCGAGCTGCGCCTCCTTGCCGGCACGGTAGAGATCGGCCGGGTCGGCGGTTGGGCGGCTGTGGGCGATCGTGAGGTGAAAGCCGGGCAGCGACGCGGCGAGCTCGCGCTGGAGCGCCTGCGACGCCCGATCGAGCGCGACCTCGTCGGCGGCAGGGACGATCGCCGTCACCTCGGCGCGATCGGCGTCGTCCTCGACCCCCGCGACGGCGCCCGAGCTCGACGCCCGCAGCGCCCGCAGCGCGACGACGAGCACCCGCGAGCGCCACTCCACGGGCTGGGCGGCGCGCGGCGCGGCGCGGACGATCAGCACCCCCGCGCCGTCGCCGAGCTTGAGCCCGAGCTCGGCGGCGCGGGCGACGATCGCCTCGGGGTCGGCGAGGTCGCGATCGAGCACTGCGCGCACGAACTCGCCCGCCGCCTCGTCGCTCGCCCACTCGGGCGCCCGCGAGCGCTCGAGCTCGAGCGCGAGCAGGGTCGAGACCATCCGCATCACCGCCGGGGGCGGGGCGGCGCCGGAGGATCGGTAGCGGAGTTCGCCGACCGCGGCGTCCGCCACCCGCAGCTCGAGCCTCGAGACGTCGGCCGCCTCGCCGGCCAGCAATCGGCTCTCCTCGGCCGAGGACGATGCGGCGACGGCGAGCACCGCGCTCGAACGGTCGATCAGCGCGACGCTCGCGCCGAGCGCCTTCGCGGCGGCGCGGGCGACCGCGGGTAGGCCGGCGCCCGACTCGATCGCCTCCGACAGCGCCTCGAGCGCCTCCCCGGAGTCGCCTCTCCCGGGTCCCGGCTCCGCGCTCACCGCGGCTCCATTCGGCGCAGCCCTGATGTCACCGAGCGATTCTATGTCGCCTCCGAGGTCCGGCAGGGGCTGGCGAGCGGTGCCGCGGGAGGCCTCCGCGGACCCTCAGCGCGGAGCTTCGAACCGCCGCGTCAGTCCGGCGAGCACCGCCTCGAGCCGCCGGCGCATCCACGCCCGCCCGCCGAGGGCCCACAGCGCCGCGTCGAGTGGAGCGAGCGAGGCGACCTCGGCCTCGAGCCCGACCCTCGTCGCGCGACCGTCTGCCCGCAGCGTCCAGGTGACCTCGGCGCGGGTGACGCGCCCGAGCTCGGCGATGCCGTGGATCCGCTCCGGTGGGTCGACACCGACCACCCGCGTGCGGACGACCCGCGACAGGCCGAGCGGCGTGCGGACTCGCACCGCGCCCCCGTTCAGGGCGGCACCGTCGCCCCCGTCGGAGTCGAGCCTCACGACCTCGATCCAGCGATCGGTGAGCTGCCAGTGGTTCTCGAGCCGGGCGAGGAACGAGAAGATCACCTCGCGCGGGGCGACGATCGCCACCTCGGCCCGAACGGACCTTGGATCGCGCTTCGCCCCGGGAAGGCCGCTCCCCCGTCCGGGCTCTGCGCTCAGGTCGCCGATCGCCATGCCGCTGCCGCCGTCAGTCGAGCAGCTGCGAGATGTCGTCCCAGAAGTAGACGATCAGAGCCCCGAGCGCGATCCCGACCCCGACCAGCGCGACGAGGACGAACAGCGAGACCAGCGCCGCGGTCGCCTTCTCCCAGCTCCGCCCGTACGCTCCCAGCGCCGGGACGAGGATCAGGGCGCAGAAGGCGACGAGGCTGATCAGGCCGGCGGCGCCGAAGAGGGCGTACTCAGTGCCGATCGCTGGCAGGTCGGGCATCGATCAATTCTGTCTGATGCCGTTGACGTGGGCCGTGACCATCGCCAACGCCGCGCAGGCCGCGAACGCCGAGACGCCGAGCCCCCAGCCGGCGTTGACGTCGCTGATGTAGTCGGCGCGCAGGTAGACGCGGCTCGCCCCGATCGCCGCCGCGACGACGATCCCGGCGGCGATCAGCGCCGAGGCGTGGGTCATCCGCGGTCGCAGGCGGATGGTCAGCGTCAGCGCGAGCCACGGGTAGACGGTCGCCAGCGCCGCCTCGGAGCTCGGGAACTCGGTGCCCGGGTCACCAACCAGGGAGCCGCCGGGGCCGGCGCGCTCGATCGCCCCGCCGAGGACCGCGAGCGTGACGTGGATGATCGCGACCGCGGCGGCGAGGACCGTGAGCTCCGACCAGCGGCGCCAGGCTACGAGAACGGCCGCGCTGGCGAGGGCGACCGCGAGGGTGGCAGGCACCGAACCGAGCGCCGCTAGCAGGTCGGCGACGTCGGTGAGCCACCCGGCCTGGAGGCGGTCGGCGAGCTCGAGAGCCTGCTCGTCGCCGGGCGTCGGGCCGGGATCGGCGGAGACGATCGTGGCGTAGGCGATGAGGACGAAGAGGGCGACCGAGAGCGCGGCGACGAGACTCGTGAACTCGAGCCCGAGGCCCCCAGGGGTGAGCCGGTGCCAGACGAAGCGCGCCTGAGGCAGCGCCCGGCGAATCACCGGAACGGCCTCGATCCGCGCCACCACCCGCTCGCGGTTCTCGCGCTTGCGTAGGAAGCGGATGGCGACGATCAGCGCGACGACCGTGGCGACGACGGCGCCGAAGTAGAAGGTTCCCTGGGCGGCGAGGTCGATCGCCTGGTTGAGGGCGTCGGCGCCGAAGTACCCGAGGAGGACGAACGTCGCCGTCCAGAGCCCGGTGCCGAGGATGCTGTAGGGAAGGAACGCCCGGTAGGGGAGCCCCGAGCTGCCGGCGACGAACGGCGCCAGCGCCCTGACGACGCCGATGAACCGGCCGATCAGGATCGTCTTGCCCCCGTGGCGCTCGAAGTAAGCCTCGACCTGGGCGAACCGCTCGCGGGTGATCCTCAGCTTCGGCCCGTGGCGGAGGACGAACCCGCGCCCGAGGCGCTGGCCGATCAGGAAGCTGATCCCGTCGCCGGCCCAGGCGCAGCCCCAGACGACGGCGAGCATGATCGCCAGCGACTGGTCGCCCTTCGCGGTCAGCGCGCCGCCGAGGATCACGGTGGTCTCCCCCGGCGCGACGAGGCCGACGAACGCCCCGGTCTCGAGCAACGCCATCGCCCCGACCAGCGGATAGATCCAGTCGCCGAGCCGGCCGGCGATGCTCTCGAGCCACCCCTCGACGTCGAGGCTCTCGGCGACCCGGAAGAAGATCAGCACCCCGATCACGAGCACGATCACGAGCGCGGCGAGCCGCGCGCGGTCGCGCGCCTCCCCCTCTAGCCGCGGCCGCGAGAGCCTCATGACCAGCGCATCGGAGCGGTGACGATCGCGTCCGCGTAGCGGGGCGGAAGCTCCGCCGCCGCGCGGTCGGCCCGGGCGAGGTCCGCGAACAGCCCGAACGCCGTCGGGCCGGAACCGGTCACGAGCGCGCGGACGGCGCCGACCTCCTCGAGCGCCGCGAGCGCCTCGGAGATCTCCGGTCGCAGCGACAGCGCGGCGTTCTCGAGGTCGTTGACGAGCAGCTCCGGATAGTCGAGCGGCGACGCCGCCCCCTCGACCGCTTCCCGCAGGCTGCGCTCGATCCGCGCCAGCTCGCGGGGGTCGCGGCCGGCCCCGAGCCGGTCGGCCTCGGCGTAGACCTCGGCGGTCGCGAGGCCCTCCGCGGCTGGAATCAGGACGAGCGCGAACTCCCCCGGGTCGCCGAGCGGCTCGACCCGCTCGCCGGCGCCGGACACAAGCGCGAACGCCGGCTCGAGCTGCGACGGCACGTCGGCGCCGAGCGCTTCGGCGAGCTCGGCGAGCCCTTCGACCTCGCCGGCCGCGAGACGAAGCACCGCGGCGGCGTCGGCGCTGCCGCCGCCGAGCCCGGCGGCGACCGGCGTCCGCTTGTCGATCTCGACCCGCAGCGGCGGGCGCGCCCAGCCTCGCCCGCGCAGCGCGTCGAGCGCGACCGCGGCGAGGTTCGGGCCCTCGACTCCCGCGCACGCCACCTCGTCGGATTCGCCGGGCGCCTCCACCACCTCGATCCGGTCGGCGAGAACCAGCGGGCAGAACAGCGAGCGGAGCTCGTGGAGGCCGTCGTCGCGGCGCCGCCCGACGTGGAGGCAGAGGTTGAGCTTCGCCGGGGCGCGAACGATCACCGCGACGCCCCCTCCCCGGCGAGTGCCGCGGCGAGATCGACGAACTGGCGCGGCGTCAGCTGCTCGGCGCGGGCGTCCGCCGGCAGGCCGGCGTCGGCGAGCGCGCCGCGGACCGCCTCGCGGCTCCCCGGCCGGGCGTGCTCGAGCGATCGGGCGAGCGACTTGCGGCGGTGCGCGAACGCCTCGCGGACGAGCCTCGCGACCGGCTCCGCAGCCGCGGGACCGGTGCGCTCGAGCCGCACCAGCGCCGAATCGACACGCGGCGGTGGGGTGAAGACGGTGCGGGCGACGGGCCGCAGCAGCCGCACCTCGCAGGCGATCTGGACGAGGACGCTCGGCGCGCCGTAGGCGCGGGTCCCCGGCTCGGCGCGGAGCCGGTCGGCGATCTCGCGCTGGACCATCACCGTCCAGCGGCCGATCGAGGGCAGCTCGGCGACCGTCCGCAGGAGGATCGGCGTGGCGATCGAGTAGGGCAGGTTCGCGACCACCGCGGTCGGCTTCGGGTCGAGGCCGGCGAGGTCGAGGCGCATCGCGTCGCCGAAGGCGAGCCGGACTCCAGGGTGCTCGCGGGCGAGGGCCTCGAGGGAGTCGCGGAAGCGCTCGTCGATCTCGACCACGTGGACGGCGGCGACGCGCGGCGCCAGCTCGGCCGTCAGCGCCCCCTCCCCGCCGCCGATCTCGAGCACGACCTCGTCGCCGGTGAGCTCGGCGTCGCGGACGATCGCCGCGAGCAGGTTCGGATCGGCGAGCAGGTTCTGCCCGAGCCGGACCATCACCGACCGCCGCCTCCTCCGCTTCGCGTCCGGGGGCGGCGGGGTCCGCTGTCTTCCGTGCTCACCATCCGAATGCTCGGGTGGCGTTTGCGTCGACGAGCTCCTCGAGCT
>DATHVI010000140.1:0-1992 GCA_035461385.1 Solirubrobacterales bacterium | reverse complement strand
GGCGGCGTAGGCGTAGACGAGGTTGCCCCGCACCCACTTCGCCTCGTTCGCGATCCGGTTCGCCACCGAGTCGAAGCCGCAGCTCGCGATCCCGAGGAACCGGCGCCCGTTGACCTCGCCGACGTCGATCTCGCGCACGCTCCCGGCGCCGAGGAGGGCGACGGCGGGCTCGAGCTCGGTCGGGATTCCGAGCACCCGGGCGAGATCGTTGCCGCGACCGCCCGGGATCAGCCCCAGCACGCCGCCTGCGCCGGCGATCGCCCCGCCGACCTGTCCGAGCAGCCCGTCGCCGCTCATCACCACAGGCACCGCTCCGATCGCGACGGCTGCGCGGGCCTCGTCACAGCCGTGCTCGAGGCTCTTGGTGAGCACGATCCGGTGGCGCAGGCCGTGCTCGGCGAGCGCGCGCTCGAGCTCCGGAAGCCGGTCGACGATGCGCCCGCCGGCCGACGACGGGTTGACGAGGACGACGTGCTCTGCCATCGGCGGGGGAGCCTAGCCACCGCCTCCGCGGCGCCGCCCGACCCAGAAGGTGCCGCGGCCGGCAGCGCCGGCGTCGACCCGCTCGATCCCCGCTCGGGCGAAGCCGCGGTCGAGCGCCGCCGGCGGGGTGTAGAACGGCGTCAGGTCGCCCGAGCTTGCGACGACGATCGCGTGGCCGCCCGGCCGCAGGACCCGGCCGACCTCGGCGAAGAACGGCGGCATGTTGACCTGGGCGACGAGGTCGAAGGAGCCCTCGCCGTACGGCAGCGCCGCGGCGTCGGCGACCCGGAAGGCGACCCGGCCCTCGGGGTCGAGTCCGACCTTCCCCTGGGCGACGCTCACCATCTCCTCCGACAGGTCGACGCCGCGAACGCTCGCGCGCGGGTACTCACGGGCGAGGAACAGCGCCGCCTCGCCGGTGCCGGTGCCGACGTCGAGGAGCCGCTCGGGCTCGCCGTCGACGCGGGTGACGGCGACCGATAGCGCCGCGAGATGGTCGACCGACCCGGCGCCCACGCGCTCGTCCCATCCCGGGGCGAGCTGCGCGAAGTAGCGCCGGATCGGCGCCCGCAGCACCGGCCACAGCCACGGGACGTGGACGACCAGGGCGTTGATCGCCCGCCCGCTGAGCCGGATCCGGGTGCCGGGCGGCTTCGGTGGCGCGCTCACGGTCCAATCATGATCGCTCCGGGCGTCGGGCGGGCATCGAGCTCGGGTGCCGGCGCGAGCGATCATCTAGCCTCCGCGCCGATGCGCAAGCGGGCTTCGCTTCCGATCGCCCTCGCCGCCGCCGTGGCGCTCGCAGCATGCGGCGGGGGCGACGACGACGCACAACCGGCCGAGGAGGCGAGCGGGCCCGGCGCCTCCGGCTGCGCCGAGGTCGCCCCGCCTGAGCCGAAGGAGGTCGAGTTCAACCGCCCGGAGCACGTGCTGCGACGTGGCGAGGCCGCGAGCGCGGCGGTCGAGACGAACTGCGGGAGCTTCACGATCGAGCTCGACACAGAGCGCTCGCCGAAGACGGCGAACTCGTTCGCGTTCCTCGCCGAGGAGGGCTTCTACGACGACACCCTGATCCACCGGATCGCGCCGGGATTCGTGGTCCAGGGCGGGGATCCGCTCGGGACCGGGTTCGGCGGGCCCGGATACTCCGTCGATGAGCCGCCCCCCGCCCGCGTCTCCTACCTCACCGGCGTGGTCGCGATGGCGAAGGCGGCCGACGAACCGCCGGGCCGCTCGGGGAGCCAGTTCTTCGTCGTCACCGCCCCCGCCGACGCCGGGCTGCCCCCGGAGTACGCGATCCTCGGCCAGGTCGGCGAGGGGCTCGACGTCGTCGAGCGGATCGGCCAGCTCGGCGACGCCTCCGAGCAGCCGACCGAGACGGTCGTCATCGAGTCGGTGACGATCGAGCGCAGCTGAGCGGGCGCAGCGCCTCGGCGCCGATGACGAAGCTCAGACCAGGCGATCCGGCGCCCGACTTCGAGCTCCCCGTGACCGGGGGAGGGACATACC
>DATHVI010000139.1:0-1570 GCA_035461385.1 Solirubrobacterales bacterium | reverse complement strand
GGGCCGCGACGGACGGCGAGCGGTTGGTGGCCGGTGAGTCACCCGCCCTCGGCGAGCTCGTCACGGCGATCCGAGACCGGCCGCTGATTGCGCACGACTTCAAGTCCGCCGGCGGCGGCCCGCGCGAGGGCCTGATGGCGGCGGCGGGCCCCGACGGGCTCGATCTCCAGCACGACACGATGGTGGCCGCGTACCTGCTCGACCCGGCTCGCCGCGTGTACGAGCTCGCCGATCTCGCGGCGGCCGAGGGGCTGGCCGCGGCGCGCCCGGCGGGCGACCAGCTCGCGCTCGAGGGCACCGAGGGCGAGGCGCCCGCCGACCCGGCGGCCGAGGCGCGCCTGGTGTGGGAGATCGCGCGGCGCCAGCGCGAGCGGATCCGTGAGCTCGGGCTCGAGCGTCTGCTGACCGACGTCGAGATGCCGCTGATCGAGGTCCTCGCGGCGATGGAGCGGACCGGCGTCAAGGTCGACGCGAAGCGGATCGAGGAGATCACCGCGAGCATCGCGGGGAGGGCGGATGAGCTCCAGGTCGAGATCTGGAAGCTTGCCGGGCACGAGTTCACGATCGGCTCGCCGCAGCAGCTCGCGCCGGTGCTGTTCGACGAGCTCGGGCTGACGAAGAAGCGGCGCGGCAAGACCGGCTTCTCGACCGACGCCAGGGTCCTGTCCCAGATCCGCGACGAGCACCCGATCGTCGAGAAGATCGAGAGCTGGCGCGAGCTGACGAAGCTCAAGAACACGTATCTGGACTCGCTCCCGGGACTCGTCGATCCCGACACCGGACGCATCCACACGACCTTCAACCAGGTGGCGACGACCACGGGGCGGCTGTCGAGCACGAACCCGAACCTCCAGAACATCCCGATCCGCTCCGAGCTCGGCCGGCCGCTGCGCGCCGCGTTCCTCGCCGAGAAGGGGTGGCGGCTGCTGTCGGCCGACTACAACCAGGTCGAGCTGCGGGTGCTGGCCCACGTGGCGGGGGAGGAGGTGCTGCGTGAGATCTTCGCCCGCGGCGAGGACGTGCACGCCGCGACCGCCGCCGAGGTGCTGGGCGCTGCGGAGGACGGCGTCGGGCCGGCGGAGCGCTCGAAGGCGAAGATGGTGAACTTCGGGATCGCGTACGGGCTGTCGGCGTTCGGCCTCGCCGACAGGCTCCAGATCGAGCGCGAGGAGGCGGCCGCCTACATCGACCGCTACTTCGAGCGCTTCCCGGCCGTGAAGCGGTTCATCGACGAGACGATCGAGCAGGCAGACAGCGACGGCTACGTGACGACGTTGATGGGGCGTCGGCGGATGATTCCCGAGCTTCGCGCCCGCCAGCGGCAGACGCGCCTGCTCGGCGAGCGGCTCGCGGTCAACACCGTGATCCAGGGCACCGCCGCCGACATCATCAAGGTGGCGATGGTTCGCTGCCACCGCCGTCTCGCGGAGGAGGGCAGCGAGACCCGGCTGGTGCTCCAGATCCACGACGAGCTGTTGTTCGAGGGCCCCGCCGGCGAGATCGAGTCGGCGGGCGAGTTGGCCGCCGACGAGATGAAGGGCGCGTTCGAGCTCGACCCGCCGCTCGAGGT
>DATHVI010000138.1:0-5256 GCA_035461385.1 Solirubrobacterales bacterium | reverse complement strand
GGCGCCGGCGCCGGCGCCGGCGCCGCGGCGCCCGCCATGGTGGTCGCGGAGTTCATTCCCGAGCTACCCCCCGCGACCGCTAGCGGCTGGCCCCTCCGGCGAAGCGCCTGAGTGCGAGGCCCGAGGCACCGAGCAGCACCGCGACGGCGGCGAGAAGCCCGATGTCGAGACCGGTGAACGGGAGCCCCGAGATGACGCGATTCGACGGCTCGGCGGAATCGCCGCCGGTCGGCGTTGCGTTGCCGCCGCCGACCTGCTGATCGATCTGCTCCTGGCTCGGGTCGTACTGGTCCTGCGTCGGGCTGATGCTCTGCTGAGCGGCCGCGACCTGCGGTCCGGCGACCATCGCGACCATCGCGAGTATCGCGACGACCGGGATCGCCCAGCCGCGGCGGGTTCTATCTGTATTTCGTTGAATCCTAATTTCGAACACCCCCTCGTCTTTCGCGGACGGCCAGCCCCTGCCGGACCCTGCCGGAGGCGTCATTTCCGATCTGACCCCAGGACTTGAGTGGTGGCAAGTGGGCGTGCGCCAGCGAAGCGAGTGCTTTACTTATTGGCGGACATGCCGATTAAAGGGGCATGTCCACCCGGGGGCAAGGTCTGGCGCCATGAACTACGTAGAACCCGGGCTCGAATACCACAAAACGGCTAACGATCGCTTCGACCAACGGCCGATTAGGGGCTAGTGGGGTGAACACGAGGGAAACGACTACACGGGATGCGGGGCCGACCCGGGCGCGCCGGGGCGAGCTCAGCAAGCGCGAGCGCGAGATCGTCGGCATGCTCGCCGAGGGGCTGAGCGGCGCCGAGATCGCGGCGAAGCTGGTGCTCTCGCCGGAGACGGTGCGCACCCACATCCGCAACGCGATGGGCAAGCTCGGCGCCGCGACCCGCTCCCAAGCGGTGGCGCTCGCGATTCAAGACGAGCAGATCGAAGAGGCCTCCCCAGCTCCCCCCAGGGGCTCCCCCGGCCCCCGGCCGTCGCCCGCCAAGCGGCCGCACGGTCTCAAGCAGACTCAGGCGCTCGAAATCGCGCTCGAGGGGATGCTCGCCAACGTCTGCGAGCTGCCCGATATCGCCAGCGCGGTCGTCCTGCTCACAGAGGAGGACGGGCTCAGCCTCCGCCGCGCGGCGCTGGCCGCCGCCGAAGGGGCTGAGCGACCCCGGGTCGCCGAGCGGATCGTGCTCGGGGACGGCCCGCTCGGCCGCGTCGCGCTGAACCGGCGCGCGGCGGTGATCTCGAGCCTGAACACGAAACCCCCGGTTTCGGGTACGTCGCTCGCGGCGCCGATGCTGGAGGCGGGGCGGCTCGTGGGCGTGGTCGGGCTGACGGCCAGGACCTCCCGTCCGGCGGGGCAGAACGAGCTGCTCGTCGTCCAGGCGTTCGTCAACAGGCTCGCCGAGGTCCTGAGCTCGGGGGAGGACATCGACCGGAAGCTCGAGATGACCGTCAGGCGCTTCGCCGCGTCTTGGTCGACGACTACGAGCTGAGCGCGGCCAGGGCCGCGTCGAGGCTGTCGTCCAGCTCCGCGACGTCGGTGACGTCACAGAGCTCGAGCACGCGCCGGGTCGGCGCCTGCTCGGGGACCACCAGCCGCAGCGCCTGCCGTCGCGCCGAGAGCCTGCGCCCGAGATCGAACAGCAGCTTCACCCCGGAGCTGTCGATGTAGACGACCCGCGAGAGGTCGAGGACGAGCGCAGTGCTCGCGTTCGGGAGTCGATCGGTGAGCGCGAGGCGGAGCTCGGTCGCGTTCGAGCTGTCGACCTCGCCGCCAAGCCGGGCGATGAGGACGCCGTCATCGCGGGCCTCGAGCTCGAACTCCGCCAGTCGCTCCCTCACGCCGCGACCTCCGAGTTGAGGCGTCTGGCCATCGTCACCACCGTGCCGCGGGCGCCGCGGTCGATCTCGAACCGGTCGACGAGCTTCTCGATCAGCACAAGGCCGCGGCCTGCCGAGCCCGCTCGAGGCTCGCGCCAGCTCCCGTAGTCGCCGACCCGGAGCTCGATCTCGGTGCCGTCGCGCACCGTGCCGTCGACCCAGTAGGAGGCCTCGCCCGGCGGATACGCATGGGCGATCGCGTTCGAGCACGCCTCGCCGCAGGCGACCAGCAGCTCGTAGACCTCGGTGTCGTTCGCGCCCGTCCCGCGCAGCCAGCGTCCGACCCCTCGGCGCATCTGCGCCAGCGACTCGGGCTCGGCCCGCAGCGTCAGTTCGATGCGTCCCGCGTCGACCGGGTCGATCCGGGCGACCAGGAGGGCGACGTCGTCCGCCGGTGGAGACGATCCGAAGCAGGCGTTGAGCAGCGCCATGCAGAGCTCACTCGGGTCACGCGGAGCGTCGCGGGCGAACCCACGCAGCCATTCGAGGCCGGCATCGAGGGAGGTGCCGGCGCGTTCGATCAGTCCGTCGGTGTAGAGCAGGGCGACCGAGCCGGGCTCGAGCGGGATGATCGCGTCCTCGTAGCGGGGAAACGCGACGACGCCGAGCGGGCTCCCCGCCCGGCCCTCGGCGTAGTGCGCCTCGTCCGACGGATCGATCAGCAGCGGCGGCGGGTGTCCGGCGGTCGCGAGCCGCAGCTGGCGCTCGTCGACGTCGACGACGCAGTAGAGCAAGGTCGCCATCGCGTCGCCCTCGAGCTCGCGGACGAAGTTGTTCATCCGATCGAGCAGGACCGAGGGTCGAAGCCCCTCGAGCGCGTAGGCCCGGAGTGCGTTCTTCAGCGCCGCCATCCGGGCCGCGGCGTCGATCCCATGGCCGACGACGTCTCCGATCGCGATCCCGGCTCGGCCGTTGCGCAGCGGGATCACGTCGTACCAGTCGCCACCGACCTGGGCATCGGCACTGCCGGCTCGATACCGAGCCGCGAGCGAGAGCCCGATGATCTCCGGCAGGCGCTCGCTCAACAGGCTGCGCTGGAGGGTCTCGGCGATCGCGGCGATCTGCTCGACTTCTTCGGCCGCGCGGCGGAGGCCGGCCAGGGTCGCGTCGACGATCGTGTCGCCGGGGGCCCAACCCTCCTCCTCCTCCCCGCGATGCTCCAACGGGTCGTCCCCCCTGGCGAGGTCGTCGCTCATTACGAGCAGTCTAATCCCCATCCCCCACGGCTCAGGGCGAACGCGGCCAGGCTGCCTCGCGGATTTCTACTGACCGCCGCGTCCGGGCGAGAACCGGATGTGCGCTCACCGATCTCGGGCTAGCCTCCGGCTTCGAAGCTATAGGATCCGAAGCTCACTCACGGTCGCAGGGGCCGAGGCGAGCAAGGAGGCCCGCCGTTGTTCAGCAGGATCCTCGTCGGATATGGCGAGACGGAGAGAAGTGCGGATGCGCTCGCGCTCGCGCATCGCTTGGCCGAGGTCCTCGGCACAGGGCTCGTCGACCCTGGTCCCGTCTCCTACGAGACGCTCCGCCGGCTCAATGCCGACGATCCCGCCGGTCTCGTCGTGATCGGATCGGCGCCGCGGGCGTTGCCGGGCACCGTCCTCCCGGCGAGCGTCGGGCGTGCGGTGCTGACTCCTCCGACCGGTCCGGTCGCAATCGCGCCGCTCGGGTTCGCCGACGGCGCTCCGGCGCGGCTGCACCAGCTCGGGATCGCCTACGACGGCTCGCGGGGCGCCGATGCGGCGCTCGAGATCGGAACCGGCCTCGCGATCGCCGCCGAGGCCCGGCTCGAGCTTCTGGCGGTTGCGGAGCCGCGCTTCGAGGTCCCCCCCGCCGGGATCGAGGACGGAGACGCCGGCACCGGGCTTCCCCAGCTCTCGCCTCGGACGCGCCTCGAGCTCGCGGCGTCGAAGGCACTCTCCCGCATCCCGCCTGAGGTCGGGGCCGTCGAGGAAGCGGTCTACGGGATCCCGACCCGCACCCTGCTCAGCCGGACCGCGGCTCTCGATCTGATGCTGCTCGGCTCCCGCGGGGACGTCGGATCCGGGAGGCCGCCGGGCAGGGTCTGCAAGGGGCTCCTGGTCGGCGGGGCCGGTTGCCCGCTGATCGTCGCGCCGTTCGCACGGCGCCACGAGCACCCGTGGCGCAGCTACGGCTCGGCGACGAGGCTGACGGCGGGGTCAACCCTGGGCTGACGGGCGGCGCCCCGGCGAGCTCCGGGCGACACGCTCCTCGGACGAGCGTGCCGGCTCGCCGGCCTCACCGATGACCAGACCCCGTCCCGCCTCGCCGTATCCGCGTCCGTAGGAGATCCCGCCGAGGCCATCCTCGGTCCCGATCACGACGTAGCCAAGCGGGGCGACGCCGATCCGCTCGAGCAGTTCCCGCGTCACTCCGAGCTGTGAGCGATTCGTGTTGCCGGGACGGATGACGAGCACGACGTCGTCGACCATCGCGGCGAGGTTGAGGGCGTCGCTGACCTCGCCGAGCGGCGGCGTGTCGACGATCACGTAGTCGGCAAGCCCGCGAGCCTGCTCGACCAGGCGCGGCAAGCCGGCCAGGGCCGCTTCGATCAGCGGCGCGTCGGGCGGGTCGAACCGCACCGGCACGACGCGCAGGGACCCGAGCTCGAACGGCGCAGCGAGCAGCCTGCCGATCTCGACCTCGGGATCGACGAGATCGCGCAAGCCGGGGCCCCCGGCGAGGCCGAGTCCCATCCCGACCTGTGGATTGCGGAGATCGAAGTCGAGCAGCACTACCTGCCTCCCCATCCCCGCGAGCGTCACCGCGAGGTTGATCGTCGAGGTGCTCTTCCCGTCACCTCGCGTCGCGCTGGTGATCAGAATCGAGCGAGGCGGGCGATCACGCTGCATGAGCTGGACCGCGAGGGTGCGGAACGACTCCCTGATCAAGGGGGGCATGTACCAGTTCGAACCGTCCCGGGCGCGGCGCCTGCGCTGGGCGACGATCGGTACGCGCGTCAGCACCGGAAGCGGGTAGAACGCGAGCGCCTCGGCCTCGTCGCGGACCCGGCGCGTGGTCAGCTCGAGCAGCACGGCGGCGCCGGCCCCGAGCGTGAACCCGACGATCAGCGCCAGCGCGAGAACGAGGGTGCTCGAAGCGCCCACGGCGCTCGTCGGGGGGGTCGCATGCTGCGAGAGGAGCATCGTCGGGTCGCCGGTGTCCTCGACCGATCTGACCTGGTCGAGGCGGGCGGCGAGCAGGGCGCGGGTCTCGGTGTCGCTGCGCGGCGTCGCCGCAAGCCGCATCTCGAGCTCCTCGGCGATCCCCTGGGCTGACTCGGCGAGCTGCTCGTCGCGGAGATCGAGCGCAGCGGTCGCGAATGCGTTCGCGGCATCCGCCGCGCCCTCGGG
>DATHVI010000137.1:0-1783 GCA_035461385.1 Solirubrobacterales bacterium | reverse complement strand
TGATCGACGAGACCCATACCTTCTCCGCCGGGCCGGGAGGCTGCACCGCCGCCTGGGCGCTCGAGCCCGACATGCTGACGATCGGCAAGGCGATCGGAAGCGGCGTTCCGGCCGGCGCGATCGGGCTCTCCGCGCGGATCGCTGCCGACGCGCTCGCCCGCGAGCGCGCCGACTACGAGGACACCGGCGGCGTCGGCGGGACGCTGGCCGGCAACGCGCTCTCGCTCGCCGCGGTGCGGGCGACGCTCGAGCGGGTGCTGACCGAGGAGGCGTTCGCGCGCACGATCCCGCTCGCAACCCGGTTCACCGAGGGCCTGCAGGGAATCTTCGAGCGCCGTTCGGTGCCCTGGAACGTGACCCAGCTCGGTTGCCGCGCCGAGTACCGATTCGAGCCCGAGCCGGCCCGCAACGGCAGCGACGCCCACGCGGCCGCCGAGCCCGAGCTCGAGCGGTACCTCCACCTGCACGCGCTCAACCGCGGTCTGCTGCTGACCCCGTTCCACAACATGGCGCTGATCTCGCCGGAGACGAGCGAGGCCGACGTCGACCTCCACACCGAGCTGTTCGACACCGGGGTCGCCGAGCTCATCGGGACACCCTGATTCCGGCGGCGGATCGCCGCGGCGGGCCGCGGCGGTTTTCGCTCCCGGCCGCGGGGTACGGGACTGAGGGAGATCGGAAGGAGGACCGAGATGGATACCTGCGAGGTCTGCGGGAACGATTACGACAAGGCGTTCGAGGTCACCCGCGGCGGCGAGACCCACACCTTCGACAGCTTCGAGTGCGCGATCCACGCCCTCGCGCCTACCTGCGAGCACTGCGGCTGCCGGGTGATCGGCCACGGGGTCGAGTCCGACGGGAAGATCTTCTGCTGCGCGCACTGCGCCGAGGCGGCCGGCGTCTCGGGGGTCTCAGACCGCGCCTAGCGACCGCGCGCGAGAGGCGGGGCCAGGCGCCTCACGCCGGGCCTGGCCCGGTCTCAGGGTTTGCTCTCATCAGGCGCGGGCGATCAGGCAGCGGAACTCGTTCCGGAGCCGGTAGCTCCCCTGCTCGGTGCGAAACGGCGCCAGCCCGTCGACGATCGCCGCCCTCACCTCCGCCTCCCGCTCGGGGCCGACCACCGCGGCGATCCCGGCCGGGGCCATCATCGCGCGGCCCAGCGTCTCGGAATCCGGGTACTCGTAAGCCCAGGTGATGTCGAACGCTTCCCCGGGCTCGAGCCCCGCCCGGGTGGCCATCTCCTCGAGCACGCCGGGCCTCCAGAGCTCGGGCTCGGGCGGCGCGTCGGGCGGTCGGGGCGGCAGGAAGGGATGCGCGATCTTCATCATCGCCTCGAGGTCGCGGCGATCGTACGGACCCCAGACCTGGATAACCACCGGCGCCTCCGGCTTCGCCACGCGCCCCGCCTCGCGGAGGGCGGCGACCATGTCGTTGGCGAAGAAGGACGCGTTGAAGCCCGTGACCAGGTCGAACGTGTCGTCCGGGTAGGGAAGGGCCTCCATCTCGCCGACGCGGAGGTCGGCCGCGGGCAGACGGGGGCGGGCGAGCTCGATCAGCGCCTCCGACGCATCCAGCCCGAATGGCTCGACGCCGCGGTCGGCGACGAGGCGAAGGAACGCCCCCGCTCCGCAGCCGATGTCGAGCACCCGCTCGCCGGCCTCAAGCCTCGACCTGCTGCAGCGCCGCCTCGTAGGTCGGGACCTGCTGGTCCTCGCTCAGTGCCCAATCGGCGGGGCGGGCGCCCCACAGCGGGCCCCAGCGCTCGGCACTCCCCGACTTCGCC
>DATHVI010000136.1:0-52725 GCA_035461385.1 Solirubrobacterales bacterium | reverse complement strand
TGCGATCGCCCTCGTCGGCGCGGCGCGCGACGACCGGCTCGCGGCTGCGCCCTGGGGCCGCCTCCAGGCCGCCCCCGAGGCGGCCGGCGAGAGCGCGACCGAGGAAGCGCGCGCCGCGGCCGCGACGCTCGCCGAGGAGGCGGGCGAGGTCGAAGGGTCGGCGACCGCCCGGCGCCGGGCCCGCGAAGGCGAGGAGTCGGCACGCCGGGCCGGGCGACGGGCGCGGACCGAGGTGCTCGACCTCGGGCTGGCGCTGGTCGCCGCCTGGCTGCGCGACCTCGCCGCGACCGCCGGGGGCGGGGGCGAGCTGGCGCTCAACGCCGACCGTGGCGCGGCGCTCGCGGAGCAGGCGGCCGGGCTCGACCCCGTCGCCGCCCGGCTGGGCGCCGAGGAGGCGATGGAGGCACGCCGGCGCCTGCGCGTCAACGTCAGCGAGGAGCTCGCGCTCGAGGCGCTCGCGTTTCGGCTCGGGGACCTGCTCGGGGACTGACCGGCCGATGCCGCTTCGCATCCACCGCGTCCACCGTCGTCGACTTCACGGCGCAAGTAGCGGCTGCCACACTTATGCAGCGCTTTCGCATCACGGGTGAGGCTCCAGACGTGTTCCGCCGAACCGACAATCGACCGCCGCGCCGGCCCTCGGGTCGCCGCCGGGTGCTCGGCGTCCGGCTCTACCTCGCCCTTGCCTTCGCCGCGGTCGCGGTGATCACCGCCGGGATCGCGTTCCTCGTCGTCTCCGACAGCGGCGAGCGCGCCGCCGACGAGGAGGTGACCTCGGTCGCCGTCGGCCGGGCGGTGCGGCTCGCCGACGAGCTCAGCGCCCGGCCTCGTCGCGAGACCGAGGCGACCGTCGCCGGCTTCACGGAGGAGGACTACGCCGCGTGGGTCTTCAGCCGTAGCGGGGAGCTGATCACCCCGCGGGTGGTTCACGGCGTCGACCTCGACCTGGTGCCGAACTGGCGGCGCGCGGTCCGGGCGTCGCTGAACGGGCGTCGCTACATCGACGTGCTCGAGGACGCGGTGACGATCTCCGCGGTTCGGATCCTCCGCGACGCCGAGCTCGGGGGAACGGTCCTCACCCGCTCGTCGCGCTCGGCCGAGGTCGAGGTCGCGATCGAGGCCGCGCGGGGCGATCGCCTGACCGCGCTCGCGTTCGCGCTCGCGGTCGCCGTTCTGCTCAGCTTCCTGATCGCGAGCGCGATCACGACCCGGGTCAAGCGGCTCGCCGACAGCGCCGCCCGGCTCACCGAAGGCCGGCTCGACGAGCCGCTCGAGGGAACCGGCGGGCGCGACGAGATCACCGATCTCGGACGCTCGCTCGAGACGATGCGCGAGGCGCTCCGCGGCACGTTCAGCGCGTTGCGCTCCGAGCGCGACCGCCTGAGCGCGATCTTCGACGCCCTCGGTGAGGCGGTGATGGTGGTCGACCCCGCAACCGGTGAGATCCGGTTCTCGAACCCGTCGGCGGCCGACCTGATCACCTCCGAGGGCACGGTGATCGATCCGCTCGTGCCCTGGTTCCGGCGCGCCCAGCACCGCGGGTCGGCCGAGCACGATGCGCTCCTCGTCGGCGACCGCGTCTACTCGATCAACGCTCGCGAGGTCCCGGCCGAGGGCGCGGTGCTGGCGGTGGTCCGGGACCGCACCGACGAGCTCCGCCGCGAAGTCGCCGAGCGCGAGTTCGTCTCCAACGCCGCCCACGAGCTTCGCAACCCGATCGCGGCCCTGTCCGGCGCGATCGAGGTCCTGCGGGCAGGCGCCAAGGACGATCCCGAGGCGCGCGAGCACTTCCTCGGCCGCCTCTCGGACGACGTCGACCGGATCACCCGGCTGACCGAGTCGCTGCTGATGCTCGCCCGGATGGAGGCCGTCGGCGAGGGCGGCACCGAGGTCCTCGACCTCTCGGCGGTCGTCGCCGACGCCGCCGACGCCGTGCGCGCGCCCGAGGGGATCGAAACCGAGGTCGAGGTCGAAGACGATCTCCTCGCCGAGGGCGATCCGGTGCTCCTGCGCCAGGTCGTCGTCGGGCTGCTGACCAACGCCTACAAGCACACGCCGCCGCCGGGCAAGGTCCGGGTGATCGCCCGGCGCGACGCAGAGGGCCAGGTCGTGGTCGAGGTCGCCGACACCGGGCCGGGGATCTCGGCCGAGGAGGTCGACCGGATCTTCGAGCGTTTCTACCGCGCCTCGGGGGCGCTCGAGAAGGCCGGGTTCGGTCTCGGGCTCTCGATCGCGAAGCGGATGGTCGACGTGATGGGCGGCGAGATCGGGGTCGACTCCGAGCCCGGGGTGGGGAGCACCTTCTGGGTCCGCCTTCCGGTCGCGAAGCCCGCCGCGACCCCGGTCGCGTGAGCCCCGGCCGGCGATGAAACAGAGCTTGCGAGCGCGATCGGGGTCCGGGTGCGCGCCTGGTCTGCGGGAGCAGAAGCTAGGCTGACGGGCATATGAGCCGGATCCTGGTCGCCGACGACGAGACGTCGGTGCGCGACGCCGTCGGTTACGCCCTCAGCCAGGAGGGGTTCGAGGTCGTGCTCGCCGAGGACGGTGAGGATGCCGATCGCAAGCTCGGCGACGGCGACCCCGGGTTCGACCTGCTGATCCTCGACATCATGATGCCGGGGCGCAGCGGCCTCGACATCTGCCGCGACGTCCGCGCCCGCAGCGCGGTCCCGATCATCGTCCTGACGGCGAAGGACGCAGAGGTCGACAAGGTCGTCGGGCTCGAGGTCGGCGCCGACGACTACGTCACCAAGCCGTTCTCGATCCGCGAGCTGATCGGTCGCGTGCGCGCGCTCCTGCGGCGCCGCGAGCTCGACCGGACGAGCAGCGAGGGCGAGGCGCAGACGATCGAGGCGGGCCCGGTGCGGATCGATCTCGCCCGCCACCTCGTCTCGGTTCGCGGCGAGCCGGTCAACCTCACCCGTTCCGAGTTCCAGGTGCTGCGATTGTTGGCCGAGAAGCCGGGCCAGGTCTTCAGCCGGCTCGAGATCATGGAGGAGCTGTGGCAGTCGGAGTTCGCCGGCGACGTTCGCGCCTGCGACGTCCACATCTCCAACCTGCGCCAGAAGATCGAGCCCGACCCCCAGCAGCCCGAGCTGGTCGTCACCGTCCGCGGCGTCGGATACAAGCTCGCCGAGCCGGAGTAGCAGCGGCGGGACCGCCGAGCGGGGATCCCGCGCCGGGGCTGGCCGGGCGCCTAAACTCGGAGTCGTCGCCGGCGTAGCTCAGTTGGTAGAGCACTTCACTCGTAATGAAGGGGTCAGCGGTTCGAGTCCGCTCGCCGGCTTTCGCTCACGCGGCTCGATCCCCCGCCGCGCGCCCGCAGACCGGGCAGGCGTCGCCGCCAGGGAGGTCGCGGTCCGAGCAGTACGGGCAGACGTCGATCGTCTCCATCACGCCGAGCAGCTCGCCGACCCGGCAGACGAGGAGGCGCTCCTCGTCGACCTCGACCCAGGCCCCCGCCGACGCCGGGAAGACGACGTGGTCGCCGGGCTTCACCGGCATCTCGACCCCGGCGCTCTCCCACCAGTCGAGCCCGGGGCCGACGGAGAGGACGATCCCGTGCTGAGGCGGGGGCTCGTGGGTGCCGGGCGGGACGACGAGCCCCGAGCGGCGGACCCGGTCGGGCTCGAGCTCCTTGATGATCACCCGGTCGAAGATCGGTCGCAGGAGATGCTTCACGACCCCAATTATCCGCATCGCCGCCGCCGGCAGCCTCTATAAGGCCGGGAGTGGATACGACCGCCCCGACCCTGTCGACGATCGTCGGCACCCATGACTCGCGCGGCGCGATCGAGCGCACCCTCCCTGCGGTCGCGGCGCAGCTCCGCGACCGCGACGAGCTGGTCGTCGTCGACAACGACTCGCGCGACGGCAGCCCGGAGGCGGCGCGCGAGCTGGCGCCGGCGGCGCGGGTGATCGCGAACGAGGCCAATCCGGGCTTCGCCGCCGCCTGCAACCGCGGCGCCCGCGAGGCCTCGGGTGACCTCCTGTGCCTGCTCAACCCCGACGCCGTCCCGGCCGCCGGCTGGCGCGACGCGATCGAGCGCCCCCTGGTCGAGGGGCGTGGATGGTCCGCCTGGCAGGCGCTGGTCACCGCCGGCGGCGGGCGGCTGGTGAACACGCGCGGGGGCGTCGTCCACTACACCGGGATCGCCTGGGCGGGCGGCGCGGGCGAGGCGGCGCCGGCGAGTGGCGACAGCGCCCATGAGGACCCGATCCGCGCCGGTGAGCCGGGGTTCGCGTCCGGCGCGTGCCTGGCGGTGCCCCGCGAGCGCTATCTCGCCGCCGCCGGCCTCGCCGAGGAGTTCTTCCTCTACCACGAGGACGTCGACTTCTCGCTGCGCCTCCGGCTCGCCGGGGGCCGGATCGGCGTCGAGCCCGCGGCGAGAGTCGATCACTCCTACGAGTTCGACAAGGGGCCGGCGAAGTGGCGCTATCTCGAGCGGAACCGCTGGGCGACCCTGATCCGGACCTATCCCGGCCCCCTGTTCGCCGTGCTCGCTCCGGCGCTTGCCGCCACCGAGCTCGCGCTCGCGGCGATCTCGCTGCGAGGAGGGTGGGGGCGACAGAAGGCCGCGGCCTCGAGGGACACGATCGCGGCCCTGCCGCGGCTCCTGCGCGAGCGCCGGGAAGTGCAGGCCGCGCGCGCGGTCGGAGCGGGCGAGTTCGCCCGCGCGCTCTCCCCGGACCTCGCCTCCCCCTACCTCGGCGCCGCCGGGCGCTCGCGGCTGCTGCGCGCCGTCCTGCGGGGCTACTGGTCAGCCGCGCTCGCCGCGCTCGACTTGCTCGGCCGCTGACCCCGCGGCCGCATCCGCTCCGTTCGGGCCCGGCAGCTCGCCGCGGGCCGCGCGCAGCTCCTGCTCGAGCCGGCCGACCTCCTGGGCGAGGATCTTGGTCTCCTCGGAGAGCCGCGAGATCGCGACGGTGAAGTTGAGCACGACGACGAAGATCACCGCGAACCCGGCGAGGAACAGCAGGTTGACCGGGCTCGCGATCCCGAGCAGGTCGGCGATCGGGTCGAGGACGTCGTCGCGAAGCAGCGCGAGGATCAGCATCGCGACCGCGGTCACCATCCACAGCAGCGCATAGCGCTCGACCAGACGCCGGCGGCGGACGAGCTCGAGGACAAGCGCCAGCACGAGCGCCGTCGACAGGATCGCGACCGCCTGGACCGTGTCCACGGCTATCCCTCCGCCCGCGGCTCGCCGCCGCCGACCGGCGAGCCGGCCGGATCGCCCGCGGCCTGGCTGTCGCCGTTGGCCGCGCCGGGAGGCCCCGCCGGCGGCTCGACCCCGGGCTCGTCCTCGCCGGTCGCCTCGACCGGAGTCGGGCGGCGCCGGAACAGGCCGACGAACAGCGCCAGCAGGACCTTGACCATGTAGTAGGCGCTGCGGGGGTAGTCGATCGAGCTGCGGCCGAAGCCACGGGCGTTCATCTGCACGTGGACCTCGTGGACGCGGAGACGGTGCGCGTGCAGCATCAGCAGCGCCTCGACCTCGGGGTAGTCGTGCGGGTAGTCGCGAGCGAACAGCTCGATCCCGCGACGGTTGGTCATCCGGAAGCCCGAGGTCGGGTCGGTGATCCGCTGGCGGGTGATCGCGCTCAAGACGACCGAGAAGATCAGGTTGCCGATCCGGCGCCCGAGCGGGACCTGGTAGCCGGGGTCGCCGCGGAACCGGCTGCCGTAGACCATGTCGGGCTCGCCGGAGGTCTGCAGCGCGGCGAGCAGGTCGTGGAGGTGCGCCGGCTTGTGCTGGCCGTCCCCGTCGACCTGGACGGCGACGTCGTAGCCGCCCCGCAGCGCGTACTTGTAGCCGGACTGCACCGCGCCGCCGATTCCGAGGTTGAACGGGTGCCGGATGACGACGGCGCCCTCCGCCTCGGCCTCCTGGCGGGTGGCGTCGGTCGAGCCGTCGTCGATGACGACGATGTCGAAGTCGGGGGCTGCGCGGCGGATGTCACGGATCACGCGGCCGACCATCCCCGCCTCGTTGTAGGCGGGGACGATTGCGAGCTTTCGCAGTCGGGAGCCGTCGATCGAGGTGGCCATCGGCGCGCCCCCAGCGTAGAGGGAGCGAGCGGCGCCCGCCTCTAGGATGAGGCAGCGGTCGCCGGGACCTCGGGAACCGCCTCGGCGGGGCTCGCGCCGAGCGCCTCCCGCAGGACGACGATGTGCTGCGCCTGGCAGGCCGCGATCTCGACCCCGGTGCGGAGGATGTCCTCGGCCTCGAGGGTCGGCGCCTGGTCGAGGAAGTAGCGCAGCTGCTCCTCCTCGAGGCGGATCAGATGCTCGAGCAGCTCGTCGCGGCCGGTCAGGCCGTCGAGCTCGCCGAGCAACCCGGTCAGCTCCTCCGCGCGCTCGTCGTCGATTGCGCCCGCGTCCTCGATCGCCTGGACGTCGTCGGGAGAGGCCGGCGCATCGGGAAGCTCGACCCCGATCGAGTCGAGCGCGCTCCGCAGCGCCTTGGCGTGGATCTGCTCCTGACGCTCGAAGCGCTCGAGCGTCCGGGCGAGGCGGCGGTCGTCCTCGAGCTCGCCGCCGGCGGTTGCGTAGGCGAGGACGGTGATCTGCTCGAGCACGATCGCCTCGACGAGGAACTCCTCGAGGACGGCCGGATCTTCGTCGTCCTGAGCCGAGGCGACCGGGGGTCGCAGCAGGACGGGCGTCGCGAGCGCACCCGCGGCGAGCATCCACCGGCGCAGCGCGGCCCGTCTCGTCGCGGCGGTCACGAGCCACCGCCTTCGCTCGACCCGGTGTCGGGATCGACCGCGAGCGGCGGCTCGGGAGCGCCGGTTACGAACGCCACCGGAACCTGCTGCTCGCCGAGGATGCCGCGGACGGCCGCGAGCTGGGCGGCGTCGGCGATCATCACCCGGTAGACGGTGCGGCGAGCGTCGATCGACTCGAGCCCGCCGACCGCGAGGTGGCCGGCCGCGATCGATGCCTCGATCGCTGCCCTGACCGCCTCGACCGCGCTCTCGGCCGCCGCCGGCTCGCCGGGCTGCTCGTCGGGGCTCCCGCCGGCACCCTCGATCCCGGCGCTGAGCAGCGCGATGTGCTCGCGCGACTGATCGCCGAACGCCGCCACCGCGGCGGCGACCCGGCCGCCGAGCTGCTGATCGCTCGCCGTCTCGTAGGCGGCGCTGAGCGTCGCCTCCGCGGTCAGCGCCTCCTGGAGCAGCTCGACGTCGCGCTCGGAGCTGCGCTCGGGCCGGCCGTCGCCTCCGCAGGCGGAAAGCACCGTCGCGGCGCCGGCGGCCGCGAGGCCGGCGCCCGAGCGGGGGAGCAGGTGACGACGCGTGATCGACATCCGACGCGGCACCCTACTCGTTGCCGTGTCCGCCGCTCTCGACCGACTCTCGGCCCGCGTCACCGCCTGCACGCTCTGCCCCCGCCTCGTCTCCTGGCGCGAGGGCGTCGCGGCCGAGCCCCCGCGGCGCTACGCCGACCAGGACTACTGGGCGCGGCCGGTGCCCGGGTTCGGCGACCCGGCCGCGTCGGTTGCCGTCGTCGGGCTCGCTCCGGCCGCGCACGGAGCGAACCGGACCGGGCGGATGTTCACCGGCGACCGCTCCGGCGACTGGCTCTACCGAGCGCTCCACCGTGCAGGCTTCGCGAGCCGCCCGAGGTCGGTCGCGCGTGACGACGGCCTCAGGCTCGGCGGGGCCTACGTCACCGCGGTCGTGCGCTGTGCGCCGCCCGCCAACCGGCCGCTGCCCGCCGAGCGCGACAACTGCCTCCCGTACCTGGTCGCCGAGCTCGAGCTACTCGAGCAGGCGCGAGTCGTCGTCGCGCTCGGCGCCTACGCGTGGGACGGGACGCTGCGGGCGCTCCGGGCCCTCGGCCACGCGACGCGCCCGAAGCCCCGGTTCGCGCACGGTGCCGAGGCCGAGGTCGGCTCGTACCGGCTCCTCGGCTCGTACCACCCGTCGCAGCAGAACACGTTCACCGGCAAGCTCACCGAGGAGATGCTCGACGGAGTCTTCGCCCGCGCCCGCGACCTCGCCGGGCAGGCGTAGTTGCCGCATACTGGGCGAGGCGGTCTCGATGTTCCCCCTCAACGCCCCCAATGTCCTCACCGTGCTGCGGATCCTCGCGGTCCCGGTGTTGGTCGTCGCGCTGCTCGGGGAGACGCCGAACGGAGACCTGATCGCGGCGATCGTGTTCGCGCTCGCCGCGCTCACCGACGGCCTCGACGGCTACATCGCGCGGCGCCGGCGGACGGTGACGAATTTCGGGAAGCTGATGGACCCGCTCGCCGACAAGCTGCTCGTCGTCGCGGCGCTGGTCTCGCTGGTGTCGCTCGGCCGGCTCGCGGCGTGGGTGGCGATGGTGATCATCGCTCGCGAGCTGGCGGTTACGGGGTTGCGAGGGGTCGCCGCGGAGAAGGGGGTGGTGATCGCCGCGAGCTGGCTTGGAAAGCTGAAGACGGTGCTGCAGGTGCTGGCGATCTTCGCGCTGATCATCTGGGAGCCGGCGCCGATCTGGGTCGAGGTGCTCGTCTACGCGGCGGTCGGGGTGACGGTGATCTCGGGCGCTGACTACTTCTTCGGCCTGCGCCGGCGAGTAGCGGCGGCGCGAGCGGCGGCCGCTGGAGGCGTCGACAGGATCCAGCCGCCCCCGGACGCGGGAGCAGCATGAAAGTGCCCGCGGCTACGCCGCGGGCCAGGTGTTCGAGGCGAGAGGGCCAGGTGTTCGAGGCGAGAGCAGAGGAGGCGGCGTAGCTGTTCAGGCGGAGGGCGCCTCGAGCCACTCGCGCTCGGTGGTGTGGTGGCGCGAGTGCTCGCCGGCGCCCAGCTCGGCGAGGATCTCGGTCAGCATCCCGGAGCGCTCGGCGACAACCGAGTGCCGGTGGATCGTCTCGAGGTTCTCCTGCCGGGCGAGGACGAAGCCGCCGTCGGCGAGCGCGGGATAGCGCGCGGCGACGCGGCGGATCATCTCGCGGACGCAGTCCTCGACGAACCGCGGCTGCATATGCGCCTTCTCGACCACCGCGACTTCGTCGGAGCGCTTCATCAGCTCGTAGATCTCCGAGCTCATCGACTGCTCGACGATGTGCAGCAGCTCGCGGGCGTCGATGTCGAGCTCGAGGCCCTCGGGCCGGCCGAGGTGCAGAACGCCGATGCCGCGCTGGTTGTGGGTCGCCACCGGCACCGCCCGCAGCACCCGCGCGATCTCGTCGTCGGTGAAGCCGTCGGCGGTGAGCCGCTCCCGCGCCCGGCCGGAGACGAGCTCCTGGGCGCACGGGCACGCGGTCATCCCCTGCGCCTCGACGCCGGTGAGCGTCCGGGTCCCGCGCTCGGAGACGACGGCGACCCCGTGCAGGGTGTAGATCTCCTGGGTCGAGTGGCCCGAGACGGGGGCGGCGACAGTCTCCGGATAGCGGGCGGCGATCCGCACCTCCGAGCGCAGGCCGCCCTGGCTCTCGCGCACCCGCTGGGCGATGTGGGCGGCGAGCTCCTCGGCGCGGAGGGTCTCGGAGAGGACGACGTCGTCGATCGCCTCGTTGACGACCTCCTCGAACCGCGACATGTGGACGCCCGCCTGCTGCGGGTTGAGGTCGACGAAGCACTCGAGCTCGGCGAAGAACAGCGAGCCGCGAGCGTTGCCGCCGACGACGCGGATCACCTTCTCGACCCCGCGCACCCCGACGCGGCTGAGGCTGACCTCGGTCGCGGGCCGCGAGGCCTGGACGTCGGCGACGGACGGGTCGAGTGCCTGGCTCGTGTCGGTCATCCCCGTCAAGGGTAGGCGGAAGCGGTCTCCGGCAGCGGTCGGGGCGCCGAAGCGGGTTGTGAGAACGGTCACGGAAGGCTTCCATCAGCCGGGATTGCACCTATACTTCGCGCCGCCCGGAGCACGAGAGGACGGGTTGTGGCCGATCATCAGGCCGAGGCAGCAGTGAGCGACGAAGGCACGGTCGAGCGGGACGTCGACGTCGACGTGGCGCTGACGAACGGCGACCTCCCACTTCCCGACTCGGACGAGCTCCGGTCGCTGATCGGGCTCGGCCGCGAGCGCGGGTTCCTGACCTACGGCGAGATCTCGAGCGCGCTCGAGGAGATCGAGGTGACGAAGGAGCAGGTTCGGGGCCTCCACGCCTACCTGACCGAGCACGGCGTCGACGTCGTCGCCGAGGAGGGCGCCGCGGCAGCCGAGAAGGCCGACGGGGCGAGCGGCTCCGGGCGGAAGGGGGAGCTCGACCTCACCGTCGAGCCGAGCCTCGACTCGCTGCGGCTCTACCTGAGCTCGATCGGCCGTGTCGACCTGCTCACCGCCGACCAGGAGATCGAGCTCGCGCGGCGGATCGAGAAGGGCGACATGGTCGCCAAGCAGCACATGGTCGAGGCGAACCTGCGGCTCGTCGTCTCGATCGCCAAGGGGTACCTCGGCCGGGGGCTGACCTTCCTCGACCTGATCCAGGAGGGGTCGCTGGGGCTGATCCGCGCGGTCGAGAAGTTCGACTACCGCCGCGGCTACAAGTTCTCGACCTACGCGACGTGGTGGATTCGCCAGGCGGTGACGCGGGCGATCGCCGACAAGGCGCGCACGATCCGGGTGCCGGTGCACATGGTCGAGAAGCTCAACCGGGTCGCTCACGTCGAGCGCCAGCTCGTCCAGCGACTCGGGCGCGAGCCGGAGCCGGACGAGATCGCGGCCGAGCTCAAGGTCCCGGTTCGCGAGGTCCGCGACATCCTCCGCGTCGCGCAGATGCCGGTCTCGCTCGAGAAGCCGGTCGGCGACGAGGAGGAGTCCTCGCTCGGCGACTTCGTCGCCGACGAGGCGACCGAGGAGCCGTTCGAGGTCGCGACCGAGAACGTCCGCCGCGAGGACATCCAGCGGGCGCTCGATGCGCTGCCCGAGCGGGAGCGGCAGGTGATCGAGCTCCGTTACGGGCTGCGCGGACACGAGCCGCTCACGCTCGAGGAGGTCGGGCGGGCGTTCGGGGTCACGCGCGAGCGGATCCGGCAGATCGAGAACAACACGCTGAAGAAGCTGAAGCAGCTCCCGGAGGCGCAACGGCTGCGCGAGTTCGCCTGATCGGGCGGCCGCGCTCCGCGGTTGGGGTCGGCGTTTGGGGGGAGGGGAGAAGTCGGCCGGATCGTGTTTGGCATCGGGCCCGATCGGGAATTGATCCAGGCAGGGCGGCGCCGAGTCCCGCATCGACGCCGTACTGACATATGGGGTTAGCGGCCCAGGAGGTCGTCCCCCGCCTTACCCCACCCTACCCTCGGCAGACGGCGTCGTCTCGGCGGCGCCGTCCGCTTTCTCGCGTAGATCACATAGCCAGCGGGCGAAGCCCGCCCGGGCTCGATATCGCTCAGGATGATGGGGGAGGAGGGATTCGAACCCACTCAGCCAGAGGCACTGGATTTACAGTCCAGCCCGACTCTCCCACGTCGGCGCTCCCCCGGAAGGGCGTTCGATTCTAGACGCGTGTCGCTCGGGCCCGTAGACCAGCTTTGCGACTGGCGTACCTGGCTCGACCTCGAACTCCGAGAACTTCGGGCCGCCCAGGATGATGCCCGTCGAGGCCTTGATCGCAGGCGAGGGGATGAGCCACCGTCGGCCGTCCCCGACGAGGACGAACAGATAGTCGAACCGCCGCGGGTCGAGCTTCTTCGCGACCCCTGACCAGCTCCGGTTCCCGCCATTCGTCACCAGCGTTACCGCCCACCGCCCATGGCCGTCTGGCGTTACACGGCGGCAAACCGACGTCTTCACTTGCACCCGCACCAGTCGGCTGTCCTCGATCTCGGCGACGAGGTCGAAGTGGGGGCTGTGGCCGAACGGGATCAGGACCGTCGCGCCGATGCTCGTCAGCCACTCGATCGCCGACGCCTCGCCAAGGTCGCCCTGCCGACTGCGGTTGATGAGCCGGTCCATAACCAGAACGTACGTTCGCAAGCGGACGCAATCTGGGCTTGATGAGTGGGCCTTGCGAACTTGACATCCTTTCGACCCGGCAGCGTTGCATCTACCTACCCCGCCGGCCCGTGGTGGACGAGCCGCGACAGCACCACCTGCGAGCGGGTCCGGGCGACGAGGCCGTTCCGCTGGAGGTCGACGATCAGGCGCTCGAGGTCGGCGTTGTCCTCGGTCCGCACCCGGGCGATCGCGTCGGCCTCGCCGGTGACGCTCCACGCCTCGACGACCTCGGGATGCCCCCCGAGCGTGCGCGCGACCTCGTCGAGCGTCGTCCCGGGCCGGTAGAACAGCTCGACCAGCGCCTCCGTCCCCCAGCCGAGGGCGGCATGGTCGACTACTGCGGTGAATCCGCGCAGCGCGCCGCTCGCCCGCAGCCGGTCGATCCGCCGCTTCACCGACGGCGGGGACAGCCGCACCTGGCCGGCGATGTCGTCGTAGGTGCGCCGCCCGTCCTCGACAAGCAGCGACAGAATCCTTCGATCAGTGGCGTCCATTCGCAGGATTCTTACGCATGTGCGTGCAATCGTCACCATTGACGCCGTCCAGCCCCGCCTCTACCGTTGATCCATGCCCTCCCGCGCACCGCTCGCCCGCGTCGTCTTCGACGAATCGCACTCGGAGGCGTGGACGATCCGCCCCGACGTCGCCGCCGCGATCCAGCCCGCCCACCCGGCCGACGCATCGCTCGCCCGCGCCGCCGCGGCCCTCGCCGAGCACGATTTCGAGGTCGCCGTCCACGAGCGCGGCCCGCTCGACGCCGGCGCCCTCGCGGGCGCCTCGGTCCTCGTCATCGCGCACCCGTCCGACCCGAAGTGGGAGGCGACGGTCGACGGTGGGTCGCCCCGGCTCACGCCCGAGGAGCTCGATGCGATCGAGGCGTTCGTCGACGCCGGCGGCGGCCTCGTCGTCCTCGCCGAGACCGAGCACGACAAGTACGGCAACAACCTCAACGAGCTTCTCGGCCGGTTCGGCATCCGGGTCGAGAACGACACGATCCAGGACTACGAGCGCCATCACCGCGACGCTCCCTCGTGGGTCCTCGCAGACCTCACCGCCCCCGAGCCGATCGGCACGGGCGAGGGCCCGGACACCGACCTGCTCGTCGGGGTTGAGGCCGCCTGCTTCTACCGCGCCGGGACGCTCGCGCTCCGCAACGGCGCCCGCGTCGTCGCCCGTGCCCACCCGTCGTCGTCGGCCCCCGGGGCTCCGCTCGCCGCCGTCGCCGGCCACGGCGCGGGCCACGTCGCCGTCCTCGCCGACTCCGACCTCTTCGGTGATGACTGCATCGGCGACCTCGACCACGAGGCGCTGTGGCTCAACCTCCTCCATTGGGCCGCCCGCCCCGCGTTCGCGGCCGAGCCGGCGCGGCCCTCCTCCGAGGCGACGGCCGACCCGGCGTCGGCGACGCTCAAGCGCGCGACCGAGGAGCTGCGGTCCCGCCAGCGCCCCGACGGCTCGGTCGACACCGCCGAGCACGATCCCGATCGCCTCCGCGGGCTGGTCGGCGAGATCGATGCCTCGCTCGCCGCGCTCGCTCCTCGATTCCCCCACCAGCACGACTACCTCGACGCCGTGCGTTCCGACCTCGCCGGGTGGGTCGAGGCCGGCTTTGCGCGGCCCGCCTTCGATCGCTCGACCGATGCGTTCCGGCCCGAGCGCGATCGCCGCGACGGCGTCGAGCACCTCTGCCTGATGCCGATGTACAAGCAGAACGCATCCCGCGACACCTGCTTCGAGGCTCTGTGGGTCCGCGTCCCGTGGCCGGAATGGGTCGCCGAGCTCGAGCGGACCCGCTACGAGAACCCGAAGTTCCTCCCCGTCAAGCTCGTCGACTACACCTCCGGCTACGAGTCCGAGTGCGCGGTGCTCTTCCCGGAGACCTTCTCGACCGCCGAGCGCCCGCCGAGCCACTTCGGGGCGATCTTCTGCGACCGCGAGGCCGAGCGCTTGCGCCGGGTCGCCGGCGCCGCCGCCGAGATCCTCCGCCTCAACCTGCCGCCGGACGCCGCCTGCCTGCTCTCCTCGCCGCGGCTCTCCGAGGACGCCTACATCCTCTGGGACCTGGTCCACGACCGCACCCACATGCGCGGCGATCTGCCCTTCGACCCGTTCATGATCCGCCAGCGAAGCCCGTACTGGATGTACGCGCTCGAGGAGCTCCGCTGCGACCTGACCGCGTTCGGCGAGGCGGTCGAGCTCGAGCGCGAGGGCTTCGCCTTCGCCCGCCACGTCCAGTACGCGATCCTCTTCGACCGCCTGTTCCGGTTCCCGCTCACCGGCTCGCGGGTGCGCAACTACGACGGCCTCGGCGGCCAGCTCCTGTTCGCGTTCCTCCATCGCGAGGGCTACGTGCACTGGACCGACAACCGGCTGACGGTCGACTGGCCGCGCGTCGCCGACGGCGTCGCCGCGCTCCGCGTCCGCGTCCACGACCTCTACCACACGGGGATCGACCGCCCGAAGCTCTCGCAGTGGATCGCCGCCCACGACCTCGTCTCCGAGTACGTCCCCCCGGCCGAGAGCTCGGTCTGGGCGGCAGACCGGCGCGAGCTGCCCGAGGTCCCGGAGCCGAAGCAGCTCGTCGACCTCGTCCGCGACGACGAGTTCCCGCTCAGCCTCTTCTACGCCCAGCTCAAGCCGAAGCTCGAGCCGGTGCTGGCCGGCCCGCGCGACGGCTTGGCGACCCCCGAGGCCGCTTGACGGCGGCTCGCCGCTCCGCGTCGGACCCAGGCGACGCGATCGGGGCTAGGCTGCCTCACCGATGACCGATCTCTCCGACCGGGTGATCGCGATCGCCGGCGCCGCCGGCGGTCTCGGGCCGTTGGTCTGCAGCCGCCTCGCCGACGCCGGCGCCACCCTCGCCTGCACCGACGTCGCCGCGGAGCGTCTCGACTCGCTGACCGCCGACCTCGGGCTGGACGGCGAGCGCCTCGACACCCGAGTGGTCGACCTCCTCGACCCCGACGCCGCGGGACGGTGGGCAAGCGAGATCGCCAACCGCTTCGGTCGCGTCGACGGCCTCGTCCACCTCGTCGGCGGCTGGCGAGGCGGCGACCCGATCACCGAGACGCCGCTGAGCGACTACGACTGGCTCCACGATCTCCTCGTGCGCACCGTCCAGCACGCAAGCCGCGGCTTCTACTCGCACCTCGCGGCGAGCGAGCGCGGGCGCTTCGTCCTCGTCTCCTCCGCGCAGGCGGGGAATCCCGACGGGACCAATGCCTCCTACGCCGCGGCGAAGGCGGCCGCCGAGGCGTGGACGCTCGCGCTCGCGGCGTCGTTCCGCGACACCGGCTCGGCGGCGACCGCGAACGTCGTCGTCGTCAACGCCATCCTCACTCCGCAGATGCGCGCGCAGAACCCTGACAAGCCATTCAAGACCTTCACCCCCGCCGAGGACATCGCCGCGGCGATCGAGTTCGTCTGCTCGGACGCCGGCGCGCGGATGAACGGCAAGCGCCTGCCGCTCCACCCGTGAGCGAGTCCGCGGCAGCGGGAGGCGCCCCGGCGGCGAGCGACGCTCGCCGCGGGTTCGCGTCCGACAACCACGCCGCCGTCCATCCCGACGTGCTTGCGGCGATCGCCGCCGCGAACGAGGGTCACGCCCCCGCCTACGGCGCTGACCGCTGGACCGAGCGCGCGCGGCAGGCCTTCCGCCGCCACTTCGGGACCGACGCCGAGGCGTACCTCGTCTTCAACGGCAGCGGCGCCAACGTCACCTCGATCGACGCCGTTACCCGCGGCTTCGAGTCGGTGATCTGCGCCGCGACCGCGCACATGCACGTCGACGAGTGCGGCGCCCCGGAGCGGATCGCCGGCGCCAAGCTGCTCACGGTTGCGACCGACGACGGCAAGCTCGCACCCGCCGACGTCGCTCGCTGGGAGAGCCGCCGCGGCGACGACCACTTCGCCCAGCCGCGCGTCGTCTCGATCACCCAGGCGACCGAGCTCGGCACCGTCTACACCGCCGCCGAGACGAGGGCGATCGCCGACGCTGCGGCCGAGCGCGGGATGCTGCTCCACGTCGACGGCGCCCGGCTCGCCAACGCCGCCGCCCGGCTCGACGCGTCGCTGGCCGAGATCACCACCGAAGCCGGCGTCGATCTCGTCTCGTTCGGAGGCACCAAGAACGGCCTCATGTTCGGCGACGCCGTCGTCTTCGTGCGCCCCGAGCTCGGCGACGGCTTCGAGTTCGTCCGCAAGCAGCTCGGCCAGCTCGCGTCGAAGTCCCGCTACCTCGCGGCCCAGTTCGAGGCCCTGCTCGAGGGCGACCTCTGGCTGCGAAACGCCGCCCACGCGAACGCGATGGCGACACGCCTCGCCGACGCGGTCTCCGCGATCGACGGAATCGAGATCGTCCACCCGGTCGAGTCGAACGCGATCTTCGCCCGCTTCCCCCGCGCCGCGATCGACCGCCTGCTCGCCGCGTGGCCGTCGGAGCAGCCCTTCTACGTCTGGGACGAGCACGTCGAGGGCTACATCCGCTCCGACGACCCGGACCGGCCGGAGGTGGTCCGCTGGATGTGCGCCTGGGACACCCGGCCCGAGGACGTCGACGCGTTCGCCGCCGCCGCGCGCGACGCTGTCGAGGCCGCCGGCACGCGCTAGGCTCAGGGACGCGCCCGGATAGCTCAGTCGGTAGAGCACCTCCATGGTAAGGAGGGGGTCGCCGGTTCGAGTCCGGCTCCGGGCTTCGTCGCGTGAGCGTCTCGCGGGCCGCGGCCGCTTAGCTCTCCACAGACCCGGCGGTAGGGTTCTGCGGGGTGGACTTCTCCCTCACCGACGAGCAGCGCGACTTCGTCGAGGCGATCCGCGACTTCTGCCGCCGCGAATGCGGGACGACGGAGCAGCGCGAGCGGCTGACCAGGGGGTACACCGAGCTCCACTCGGCCGAGATCTACGGAAAGCTCGCCGAGCTCGGCTGGCTCGGGGTGTCGATCGACGAGGAATACGGCGGCTCGGGCGGTGGGATGGTCGACGCCTGCCTGTTCATGGAGGAGACCTCGCGCGGGCTGGCGCCGATCAACGGCTACGCGACGACGCTGATCGTCGCCGGGGCGACGCAGCGGTTCGGGACCGAGGAGCAGAAGCGCGGGATCCTCGGCGGGATCGCCTCGGGTTCGGTCGAGGCGATCGCGATGACCGAGCCCGAGGCCGGATCCGATGTCGGCTCGCTGACGACAGCCGCCGAGCGCGTCGACGGCGGCTTCGTGCTCAACGGTCAGAAGGTCTTCTGCTCGAACGCCCACATCTCCGACCACGTCCTCGTCGTCTGCCGGACGACGCGGACCGACTCCAAGCACGAGGGCTTGACGATGCTCTTCGTGCCCGCGGGCGCGGATGGGATGGAGGTCAAGCCGATCGACACGCTCGGTGGCCGTGAGACCAACTACCTCTACTTCACCGACTGCGCCGTTTCGGATTCCACCGTCCTCGGCGAGGTCGATGCCGGCTGGACCCAGCTCATGGCCGGGCTCAACGTCGAGCGGCTGATCCTCGCCGCGACGATGCTCGGGATCGGCGAGCGGGCCCTCGACGACGCGCTCGCGTATGTCAAGGAGCGGCGCCAGTTCGGCCGGCCGATCGGCTCGTTCCAGGCGCTTCAGCATCGGCTCGCCGACCTCGCGACCGAGCTCGAGGCGGCGCGGCTGATGACCTACTGGGTCGCGACCGAGGTCGATGCGGACCCCGACCGGATGCTGCCGCGCGAGGCGTCGATGGTGAAGCTGTTCGTCACCGAGACGGCGAAGAAGGCGGCGCTCGAGGGGATGCAGATGATGGGTGGCTACGGCTACTCGTCGGAGTACGACATGGAGCGGCTCGTCCGCGCGACCCTGGTCTCGACGATCTATGGCGGCACGTCGGAGATCCAGCGCAACATCATCGCCAAGACGCTCGGGCTCTGAGCCCCGCGCCGACGAGGGATGGCCGGCCCCGACCGCGCTCAGGCCGCGCAGTAGACGATCGTCGTCGCCTTGCTGGGCCCGCCCTCGGTGGCGTAATACGCCCCCCGCCACCGGCGCGACTTGGCGCGTCGCGACGTGAACGGGAACGAACCCGCGGCCGAGGAGTCGACGGCTCTGAGCGGGCTCCTGAATCCACCCGAGACCGCCTCCGTCCCGCGCCTGCACGCGGCGCTGACAGCACCGGTGGCCCCGGCGGCGAGCGACTTCGTCCGCGAGGCCTGGATCAGCCTCGGGGCACGCTTCGCGCAGATTGCGAACGTGTCGAACCGGCCGGGCGCGTCGCCGTCGTTGGCCGCCGCGACCGTCCACCGCCGCTCACCCGTGCGACGCGAGATGTGCGGCACGAGCCGCGGCGAATCGGGGCCGGCGCCGAATCCCATCCGGAAGCCACCGGCGATCGCGGTGGCGCCGGCCGGGCAACGCGCGGTCGCCGAACGGCTGGCGACGAACTCGGAGGGCACCGGCGCGCTTCGCTTCGCGGCGATGCTGATGCCGAGCTTGCGCTTGCCGCAGTAGGCGTGGACGTTGAACGTTCCCGGTGCTTCGGCGCCGAAGTTGAACGCGCGAGCCCGGAGACGGCGCTCCGAGGCCCGCTGCAAGCGGACCGGGAAGATCGATGCCTGATCGAAGTTGCGGTCGAAGTTGGGCGACGAGAAGCCTGCCGAGACCACCCGCTGTCCCTTACGGCACTTGGCGACCGCTCCGGCGAGCTGCCGGGGGCTGACCTCGACTGACGCCTTCGTCGGCTTGAGCGCGGCGCTCGCGAGCACGGCCGCGAGCGTGAAACCCCCGGTCGCGGCGATCAGCGACGCAACCAGCACCAGGCGCCGTCCGGTGACTCTGAGCGGTCCCTCCACCGCCGGTCAGGTTACATCGGGGTAGCCGCGCGTGGACTTCCGGCTCTTGGGGGTCTCGGTGTGGTGATCGAGCACCAACCGCCAGAGCGCGCGCGCTATCCTTCGCTCACCCTCGCGCCCTCGCGCCGAGGTCGTTTTTTTGTCGGGCCCGGGCGCCGACCGCCGCAGCCCTCTGGGCCCAGAGATTCGAAGAGGAGCAGATGGCTCGCGGAGACGTACGAATCGCTGTGACGCTCGCCTGCGAAGAGTGCAAGCGTCGCAACTACCAGAGCAACAAGTCGCGCCGGAACACGCCGGACCGGATCGAGCTGCGCAAGTACTGCCGCTGGTGCGGGCGCCACACGCCGCACAAGGAGACGAGGTAGCGGGCACGCCGCCGCAGGTTTGATCGAATGGCGAAGTCACGCGCACAGCGCAAGGCCGAGAAGCGCCGCCGTCAGCAGCAGGGGCGCCAGGAGCAGCGCCCCGACTCGACGCAGGCCCAGCACGACACGCAGGTCCCCGAGAGCGCCGACGTGGTCGAGGCGGAGCTCGCCGAGCAGGGCGTCGACCTCGACGCCCTCCGCGACGCCCCCCTCGAGGGCGACGGCGCCCCGGCTCAGACGACGCCCGCCGCGCCGGCGCCGTCGCGCGCCGACGTCGGCGCCCCGGCCGAGCAGCAGGTCTCCCGCCGCGAGCGAAAGCGCGCCGAGCGCGAGCGCCGCCGGCGGGCGAAGGAGTCCGAGCAGCGCCGCAAGCCGAAGGAGGAGCCGGCAGAGCGCCGCCGTCGCAGCGGAGTGCTCGCGTTCTTCAGCCAGGTCATCGCCGAGCTTCGCCGGGTGCAGTGGCCCGACCGCGCGCACCTGATCCAGGCTTCGGCAGTGACCCTCGTCTTCATCGCCATTCTCGCCGCCTACCTCGGGGCGCTGGACGTGGTCTTCAACTGGTTCGTGCAGCAGCTCCTCTGAGCCCAAACCGCAAAGCCCGCTACAGGAAGAGCTTCGATGTTTCGCTGGTACGTCATCAACACCTACTCGGGACACGAGAACAAGGTCAAGGCCAACCTCGAGCACCGGATCGAGACGATCGGGGCGCGCAACCGTGTCCGCCAGGTCGTCGTCCCGACCGAGACGGTGAGCGAGCTCAAGGACGGCAAGCGCGAGGACAAGGACCGCACGACGATGCCGGGCTACGTGCTGGTCAACATGGAGATGACCGACGACGCGTGGAACCTGGTCAAGAACACGCCCGGCGTGACCGGCTTCGTCGGGTCGCGCAACAAGCCGATCCCGCTCTCCCAGCCCGAGGTCGACCGCCTGCTGCACCGCGAGACCGCCGAGCGCCCTCGCACCCACGCCCAGTTCCAGGTCGGGGAGTCGGTGAAGGTGATTTCCGGACCGCTTTCGGATTTCTCGGGCGAGATCGCGGAGATCAACGAGGACGCCGCGAAGCTCAAGGTCCTGGTCTCGATCTTCGGCCGCGAGACCCCGGTCGAGGTCGGCTACGACCAGGTGAAGAAGATCTGAGGGCGTCCAGCTCTCAGATCTTCTGGTCCGGTGAGGGGCTTCAGCCCCGAAACCAGCAGGTAAGGCCGGCGCAGCCGGCCGCAAGAGATTCAGAGATCTGAGGGCCTCAGATCTTCTGGTCCGGTGAGGGGCTTTAGCCCCGAAACCAGCAGGTGAGGGCGGCAAAGCTCGTCGCAAAGAGGCTCGGCACCCGAGATCCGGCGGCGCCCGCGTCCACCGGCGTTGGCTTACGGGTCGCGGCCACCGTCCCCGTCGCGGCCCGCAGCCGAAGCGCAACGAGAAGGGTGGCGCCGCCGCATCCCAAGCCGACGGCATCGACGACTATCAGCGGGAGGCTTCCGATGCTGACGCCGTAGGTGAGCCAGACCGCGTAGCCGCCGATGTAGCTCGAGAGGAACCCGAGCGAGACGTCGGCTGAAGTCTGCCGGTGGCGCATCCGCTTCGCCTGCAGGAGCGATGACAGCGCGGCGCCCAGCCCGTAGGCGGTCGCCGCGGCGCCCAGCATCTCGGTCATCGGCCGAGGCCCTCCGTTTCACTGGCGGCTGCCATTGCCGGCACGGTAGGTCTCGAATCTGCAGCCGATGTGGAGGCTCGGTGGAGATTCGGTGGAGGTCGCGATGTGGGAGCATCGAAGGCGCGAGGCGGCTGTTAAGCACGGATGATCTACACGTTCGCCAACTGCGAGCTCGACACGGATCTGTTCGAGCTTCGGTGCGAGGGCGCCCTCCAGGGTGTCGAGCCGCAGGTGTTCGAAGTGCTCGCGTATCTGATCGCCCACCGCGACAGGGTCGTCACTCGCGACGAGCTGCTCGCCCAGGTTTGGGGACACACGTACGTCTCGGATGCGGCACTCAGCAGCCGCCTGCGGGACGCCCGCCGGGCGGTTGGCGACAGCGGCCGCTCGCAGTCGCTGATTCGAACGATCCGCGGCCGCGGATATCGGTTCGTCGGCGAGGTTCGGGAACGCGCAGCTACCGACTCGGCCGCGCCGAGCAGACGCTCATCGAGGGCGCCATTGCTGGCCGGCAGGCAAGCGGAGCGAGCTCGGTTGGACGAGTTGGCCGATGCAGCCCTGGGTGGCAGCAGGCAGCTCGTGATCGTCACGGGAGAAGCCGGGATCGGCAAGACGACTCTGATCGAAGGCTTTCTCGCGCACGCCGGGGGTGCCGGGGACCTCCTCGTCGGACGCGGCCGCTGCGCCGACCAGCGCGGGGCGGCGGAGCCGTACATGCCGGTTCTCGAGGCCCTCACGGAGCTGGGGTCCGGCCCCGGGAGGGTGGAGGTCGTCGAAACGCTCGCGCGAGTGGGCCCGACCTGGCTGGCGCAGCTTCCGTCGCTCGCCGACGACACGGTGCTGGCCGACGCCGGACAGCGCGCCGTGGGGGCGCGCCCCGAACGGATGCTGCGGGAGATGGGGCAGGCGCTGGCGAGCCTGGCTGCCGAACGGCCGGTGGTACTCGTGCTCGACGATCTGCACTGGAGCGACGACTCGACCCTGCAACTCCTCACCCACCTCGCCCGGGCGGATGACCCGGCTCGCCTGCTCATCCTCGCGGCGTCCCGGCCGACCGAAGGCCCGTCGCTCAACGCGTTGCTGCGGGAGCTGCGGCCCCGCGGGCGCTGCGTCGAGTTGCCGCTCTCGCTGCTCGGGGAGGAGGCGATCAGTGAGTACGTCGACCAGCGCTGGCCGGGGCCGGATCGCGATCGCCTCGCGGCAGCCTTGCACGCTCGCACCGACGGCAATCCGCTGTTCATCGACTGCCTGGCCGGCTCCTGGATCGAGTCCGGCCTGCTCCGCGAGGAGGACGGCGGCTGGAGGTTGAGGGTCGATTCGCCGCGCCTCGCGGAGGTCCCGGACACGCTGCGGGAGCTGATCGTCCAGGACGTCGAGCGACTGGAGCCCGAGGAGCGGTCGCTGCTCGATGCGGCAAGCGCTCTCGGGCTCGCCTTCTCGGCTGGGATTGTCGCGCCGGCGGCTTCGACGCCGGCCGAGGACGCCGAGGTCAGGCTGGCGGCGCTGGCGCGCCACGGTCGGATCGTCGAGTGGCGGGAGCCGGTCGCGTGGCCCGACGGCACGATCAGCGCGACCTTCGCCTTCATCCACGATCTCTACCGGCAGGTGCTCTATGAGTCCCTCCCGGCGGGGTTGCGCGCGCGGATCCACCGCGACCTGATGGCGCGCCTCGAAGCGGCCTACGGGGCCCGCGCCGGCGAGCACTCGGCGGAGCTTGCCGGGCACGCCCTCTCGGGAGGCGATGCGAATGCCGCCGCGCGCCATCTCGAGCTCGCCGCCGAGCAGGCAGGCTCTCGTGGGGCGCTTCACGAGGCGGCCACCCACCTCGCCAGGGCGCTCGAGTTGATCGAGCGCGGCTCGGTGACAGCGGACCCGCAGCGGCGCGAGCTGTCGCTTCGCGCCGGGCGGGCGGGGGTCCTGGTAGCGCTCGAGGGCTATTCCTCGGCCGATGCGGAGGCGTCCTACCGGCGAGCCCTCGAGCTGGCGCGTGCCGTGGGAGACCGCGACTTCGAGGCGATTCTCCTCTACCGACTCGGCGGGTTGCACGAGTTCCGCGGCGAATACACCACCTCCGCGGCGCTGCTGGCCGAGGCGCTCGAGATCAATCAGGACCCCGAGCCGGCCCGGTTCGTCGAGACGCACGAGCTGATGGCGTGCTCGCTGTTTCACCAGGGATCGTTCGACCCCGCGGTCGGGCACGCGGAGACGGCGCTGGCGCACTACGGCCCCGAGCAGCGATACCCGGACGCCGCGTTCGAGGGGGAGCACCCGGCGGTTGCCTGCCACGACTGGGCCGGGCTGGCGCAATGGTGCCTCGGCGATTCCGATCAAGCGCTCGCGCGCATCGAGAGCGCCCTGGCGATGGCGTCGCGCGAAGGCCACGTTCATGGGCAGGCGTCGGCGAGACTGTTCGCCGCTCAACTCCACCACCTGCGCCGGGAGCCGGAACAGGCGCGGCGCCATGCCGAGCTCGCCCTCGCCGTGGCCAGCGACCGTCGTGTCGCGTACCAGATGGCGGTCGCCCGCATCCTGCTCGGCTGGAGCCTGAGCGCGCTCGGCGAGACCGCGGAGGGGCTCGAGCTGATCCGGGCCGGGCTCGAAAGCCATGCGGCGACGGGCGCGCGCATGGACCGCCCGTACTACCTCGGATTGATGGCGGACGCGCTGATCGCGGCTCGACGGCCAAAGGAGGCGATCGACGTCGCCGAGGATGCGCTCGGCCTGGTGGCGGCGGATCGGCCGTTCTTCTACGAGCCCGAGCTGCACCGGTTACGCGCGGTCGCCGTGCTCGAAGCGCGGGGGCAGGAGGCTGTGGCGGACGCCGAAGCGTCCCTCCGGCGTGGATTGGCGATCGCGCAAGCTCGGGGTGCCCGCGGGCTCGCCCTGCGCGTGGCGGTGACGCTCGCGATCGTGCTCCGCGATCTCGGTTCGTCCGCCCAGGCCCTCGACGTCCTGCGACAGTCCAGCGCCGGGTTCGCGGCTGAAGCAGACGGCAGCGACCTGAGGTGCGCTAGGGAGCTGATCACCGAGCTCACCGCGGCCGAACGCTGACGCAGCCGGCTCGCCGCCGGTCGCCCAGGGCATCCTTGTATCCTCGGCGACCGCCATGGCGAAGAAGGTCCTGACGATGATCAAGCTCCAGATCCCGGCGGGCGCCGCGAACCCGGCGCCTCCGGTCGGCCCCGCGCTCGGTCAGCACGGGGTCAACATCATGGAGTTCTGCAAGGCGTTCAACGCCCAGACCCAGCAGGACGCGGGGACGATCATCCCGGTCGAGATCACGGTCTACGAGGACCGCTCGTTCGACTTCATCACCAAGACCCCGCCGGCGGCGGTTCTGATCAAGGAGGCGGCGGGGATCGAGAAGGGCTCCGGCGAGCCGAACCGCGACAAGGTCGCGCGGATCACCGCCGACCAGGTGCGCCAGATCGCCGAGCGCAAGATGCCCGATCTGAACGCCAACGACCTCGACGCGGCGTCGAAGATCATCGCCGGGACCGCCCGGTCGATGGGCGTCGAGGTCGACGGACTGGAGGCCTAGGCATGGCGCATGGAAAGAGGTTCCGGGGCGCGCTCGAGAAGGTCGATCGCACCCGCCGCTATCCGCCCGCCGAGGCGATCGCGCTGGTCAAGGAGACCGCGAGCACCAAGTTCGACGAGACGGTCGAGGTCCACATCCGGCTCGGCGTCAACGTCCGCCACGCCGAGGAGCAGCTCCGCGGCACGCTCGCCCTCCCGCAGGGACTCGGCAAGGACATCAGCGTCGTCGTGTTCGCCGAGGGCGACGCGGCGCGGGCGGCGAACGAGGCCGGCGCCGACTTCGTCGGGGCCCAGGAGCTCGCCGACCGAGTCGAGGCCGGATGGACCGATTTCGACGTCGCGATCGCGACCCCGGCGCTGATGGGACCGGTGGTCTCGAAGCTCGGCCGGATCCTCGGCCCGCAGGGCAAGATGCCGAACCCGAAGGTGGGCACGGTCACCGATGACGTCGGCAAGGCGGTCGAAGAGGCGAAGGCCGGCAAGGTCGAGTACCGCACCGACCGTCAGGGGGTCGTCCACCTCGCGATCGGCAAGGCGAGCTTCGACTCGCAGGCGCTGCTCGCCAACTATGCGGCGGTGGTCGACGAGATCATGCGCGCGAAGCCGGCCTCGGCGAAGGGCCGGTACATGCTCTCGATCACCCTCGCGACGACGATGGGTCCGGGGATCCCGGTCGACACCTCGCGCACCCGCGAGTCGGAGATCCTCGCCGAGGCAGCCGAGGCTGAGGCCGCTCCCGAGCCCGAGCCGGCTCCGGCGTAGCCTGCTAGCATCGCGCCCCGACAAACCCGCCGAAGACCGCCGGCTGAGCTCGCCCTCGGGGGATGAGCCCGGAAGACCGGCGCAGGTGAGGGTCGAGACGACGCCTTCTCGAGCCTGCCTGCGCGCAGGCTCTTCTTCTTCCGGCGGTCACCAGCGACTTCCACCCGACCGGAACCGACGATGAACAGAGACGAGAAGGCAGCAGCGGTAGCCGAGCTCAGCGACCGGCTGAAGGAGGCCGACGCGGTGTTCGCGATCGACTACCGCGGAATCAGCGTCTCCGGCTCGGCGGAGCTGCGGCGCAAGCTCGCCGAGGCCGACGCGGTCTTCAAGGTGGTCAAGAACCGGCTCGCGAAGCGTGCGGCGGCCGACGCCGGGACCGAGGGGATCGACGAGCTCCTCACCGGGCCGACCGCGCTGGCCCTGATCAAGGGCGACGCGGTCGTCGCCGCGAAGGCGATCACGACCTTCGCGCGCGATAACGACGTGCTCGCGTTCAAGGGCGGCCTGATGGACGGGCAGCCCCTCGACACCGACGGGTTCACGGCGATCGCCCGGCTCCCGGGCCGCGACGTGCTCCACGGCCAGCTCGTCGGGATCGCGGCGAGCCCGCTGACCGGCCTTGCGCGCGGCCTCGGCTCGATGCTCTCCGGGCTCGCGGTCGCTCTCGGGCAGATCCAGGAACAGGGCCTGGTCGGGGGCGACGCCCCGGCCGAGGAGGCCTCCGCGGAGGAGGCCCCGGCGGCGGAGGCCCCCGTGGCGCAGGCGCCGGCGGACGAGGCGGCCGCCGACGAGGCGGCGAGCGAGGATGCCGCGTCCGAGCAGGCGCAGGGTGAGGCTTCCGAGCAGGCCCCGGCCGCCGAAGAGCCCGCGGAGGGCGACGAGACTTCGAACGACGAAGACGAAGCGGACGGCGCCGCCGAGGCGCCGGCCGGTGAAGCTGAAGGCAGCGACGACGCGGGCTCCCCCGAGGAGGCCGAGGCAGGCGAGGCTGCGGGAGACCCCGAAAGCGAGGAAGAAAGTGGCTAGCAAGATCACGACCGAGGAATGGATCGAGGAGCTCAAGGGCATCTCGGTGCTCGAGCTGTCCGAGCGGATCAAGGCGCTCGAGGAGGAGTTCGGCGTCTCGGCGACCGCCGTCGCCGCGGCCGCGCCGGCCGCCGCGCCGGCCGCCGGCGAGGATGGCGCCGGTGAGGAATCGACGACCGTCGACGTCGTGCTGACCGCCGCGGGCGACAAGAAGATCCAGGTGATCAAGGCCGTCCGCGCGGTGACCGGCCTCGGCCTCAAGGAGGCGAAGGCGCTCGTCGACGGGGCTCCGAACCCCGTCAAGGAGGGCATCGAGCGCGACGAGGCCGACAAGCTCAAGGCCGACCTCGAAGAGGCCGGCGGCTCGGTCGAGCTCAAGTAACGTCGGTCTGAACACGCCCGACGAGCCGCGCTCGAGCGAGTCCGCTGGAGTGCCAATCGCTTCAGCCCGCACCCGCCGCCCCCGGACGCGGGAGCAGATCAAAATGCCCGCGGCGCAGCCGCGGGCCAGGGATTCAGGGCGGGAGCGGAGGAGGCGGCGGAGTTGTTCCGAGGAGGCGGCGGAGGGATTGGTTGATTTTGTCGGGGGCGTTGTGTTATCTTTGAGCGTCGCGCGCCGTAACCCGCTGCCCGCATCTGCCGCGCGGATTCATCATCCGTATCTCACCCGACCACTGAGGAGTCGCCCAGTTGGCCAGAACTCACGCTGTCCCCGTTGCCCGGAGGTCCTTCTCCCGTCTCCCGAAGCCCTTTGACGTACCGCATCTGATCGACATCCAGCGCCGCTCGTTCGAGGCGCTGACCGACCCCAAGGCCGGACTGCTGCGGGAGACGATCGACGACATCTCGCCGATCGAGGATTACACCGGCAATCTCGCGATCGTCTTCGGCGACTTCAAGTTCGAGGAGCCGACGCACTCGATCGCCGAGTGCCGCGAGAAGGACATCACCTACTCGCGCCCGCTCAACGTCACGGTCGCGTTCCAGAACCGTGAGACGGGCGAGATCCGCGAGCAGACGGTCTTCCTCGGCGACTTCCCGTGGATGACCGAGCGCGGCACGTTCATCATCAACGGCACCGAGCGCGTCGTCGTCACCCAGCTCGTGCGCTCGCCGGGCGCCTACGTGATGGAGCCCAAGGACCGCGAGAAGCAGGTCTTCATCGCCAACCTGATGCCGGCGCGCGGCTCCTGGCTCGAGCTCGAGGTCGACAAGAAGGGTCGCGTCTACGCGCGGATCGACCGCAAGCGCAAGCTCCCGGTCACCGTGCTCCTGCGCTCGATGGGCTTCGTCACCGACGAGGAGATCCTCGAGCTGTTCGACAACTCGGTCTACATCCGCCACACGATCGAGGCCGACACCGAGCCGACGAAGACCGAGGAGGGCGCGCTGATCGAGCTGTTCAAGAAGCAGCGCCCGGGCGAGCCGCCTTCGGTCGACGCCGCCAAGGCCCTGGTCGAGCAGCTGTTCTTCGACCCGAAGCGCTACGACCTCACCCGGGTCGGGCGCTACAAGCTCAACGCCCGCCTCGACCTCGACATCGACCTCGACACCCGGACGCTGACCCGCGACGACATCGTCGCCCTGATCAAGGAGCTGGTCAGCCTGCCGAAGCTGCTCGGCGTCCCCGAGGAGATCGATCCCGAGAACCCGATCAAGGACTACGCGGCCGAGGCGCTGAGCTATCCGCGCGACGCCGTCTCCGATCACCTCGACGAGTACGAGCATTTCGGCAACCGGCGCCTTCGCACCGTCGGCGAGCTGATCCAGGACGCCTTCCGGGTCGGCCTTTACCGGATGGAGCGGGTCGTCCGCGAGCGGCTGACGACCGAGGACGCCGACGCGATCACCCCGCAGACGATCATCAACATCCGCCCGGTGGTCGCGGCGCTGAAGGAGTTCTTCGGCTCCTCGCAGCTGTCGCAGTTCATGGACCAGACGAACTCGCTCTCCGGGCTGCGGCACCGGCGCCGCCTGTCGGCGCTCGGCGCCGGAGGTCTGACGCGCGAGCGGGCGCCGATCGAGGTCCGCGACGTCCATCCCACCCACTACGGCCGGATGTGCCCGATCGAGACCCCGGAGGGCCCGAACATCGGCCTGATCGGTTCGCTGTCGTCATACGCGCAGGTCTCCGAGCACGGCTTCGTCACCACCCCCTACCGGGTCGTCAAGGACGGCGTCGTCACCGACGAGGTCGTCCATTTCGACGCCACCCAGGAAGAGGAGATGGTGATCGCCCAGGCGAACGCCGAGATCGACCAGAAGACGAAGAAGCTCAAGGGCCCGCAGGTGCTCTGCCGGGCGCGCGACGGCGAGGTCGTCGCGGTGACCCCGAAGCAGGTCGACCTGATGGACGTCTCCCCGACCCAGATCTGGTCGGTTACGACGGCCCTGATCCCGTTCCTCGAGCACGACGACGCGAACCGCGCCCTGATGGGCTCGAACATGCAGGCCCAGGCGGTGCCGCTGTTGCGGCCCGAGGCGCCGTTGATCGGGACCGGGATGGAGCGCCGCGTTGCGGTGGACACCGGCGACGTGGTCGTCGCCAAGGCCGCCGGCGAGGTCAGCTACGTCGACGCCGAGAAGGTCGTCGTCACCCACGGCTCGAAGAAGGACGAGTACACGCTGGAGAAGTTCCAGCGCTCGAACCAGGGCACGATCATGCACCAGTCGCCCGTCGTCTCGGTCGGCCAGAAGGTGAAGGAGGGCGACGTGCTCGCCGACGGCTCCTCGACCGCCGGCGGCGAGATCGCGCTCGGCAAGAACTGCCTCGTCGCCTTCATGTCCTGGGAGGGCTACAACTTCGAGGACGCGATCATCATCTCCGAGCGGCTGGTCAAGGACGACGAGCTGACCTCGATCCACATCGAGGAGTACGAGATCGACGCTCGGACGACGAAGCTGGGCGACGAGGAGATCACCCGCGACATTCCGAACCGCTCCGAGGAGTCGCTGCGCAACCTCGACGAGCGGGGCATCGTCCGGATCGGCGCCGAGGTTCAGGCCGGCGACCTGCTGGTCGGCAAGGTGACGCCGAAGGGCGAGACCGAGCTGACCGCCGAGGAGAAGCTGATCCGCGCGATCTTCAAGGAGAAGGCGCGCGAGGTCCGCGATACCTCGCTCAAGGTCCCGCACGGCGAGGGCGGCGTCGTGATCGACGTGATCACCTTCGATCGCGACGCCGGCGACGACCTTCCGCCCGGCGTCAACAGCCTCGTCCGGGTCTACGTGGCGACGAAGCGCAAGATCGCCGAGGGCGACAAGCTCGCCGGGCGCCACGGGAACAAGGGCGTGATCTCGCGCGTCGTCCCCGAGGAGGACATGCCGTTCCTCGCCGACGGAACGCCGATCGACGTGATCCTCAACCCGCTCGGCGTGCCGAGCCGGATGAACATCGGCCAGGTCCTCGAGACTCACCTCGGCTGGGTCGCCGCGAACGGCTGGTACGACGACGGTTCCGACGCCTACAAGCAGGCGCAGGGTAACGGCGGCCGGGTCAACGTCGCGACGTCGGTGTTCGACGGCGCGACGATCGAGGACGTCGACGAGGCGCTGGTCCGTTGGCAGGAGGAGAACGCCGACCGCGGCATCGACCTCGGGATCGACAAGCGCGCGCGTCCGGGCAACCGGGCCGCGGGCTCGGTGCAGCTCTACAGCGGGCGCACCGGCGAGCCCTACGAGGGCAAGGTCACCGTCGGCTACATGTACATCCTCAAGCTCCTGCACCTGGTCGACGACAAGATCCACGCCCGCTCGACCGGCCCCTACTCGCTCGTCACCCAGCAGCCGCTGGGCGGCAAGGCGCAGTTCGGCGGCCAGCGGTTCGGCGAGATGGAGGTCTGGGCGCTCGAGGCGTACGGCGCCGCCTACACGCTCCAGGAGATGCTGACCGTGAAGTCCGACGACACGGTCGGCCGGGTGAAGGCGTACGAGGCAATCGTCAAGGGCGAGAACATCCCCGAGCCCTCGGTGCCGGAGTCGTTCAAGGTCCTGCTGAAGGAGATCCAGAGCCTGGCGCTCGACGCCAACCTGGTCGCCGAGGAGGGCGCCGTCGACCTCGCCGAGGAGGACGACGAGCTGCTGCGGGCGGCCGAGGAGCTCGGGATCGACCTCTCCGGCGTGCGCGCCGAGGGGAGCGGTGACGGCGCGGCCGACGAGCAGGAGGAGCAGGTCGTAGCCGAGGGCGACGGCGGCACCAACGGAGCCGGCGCGGAGCAAGAGGCGAGCGAGTCAGAGGCCAAGGTAGAGGAGTAGCAGCAGCCACATGGACATCAACAACTTCGACGCGATCGAGATCGGCCTCACCCCGAGCAAGAAGATCCGCAGCTGGAGCCACGGTGAGGTCACGAAGCCGGAGACGATCAACTACCGGACGCTGAAGCCCGAGAAGGACGGGCTGTTCTGCGAGCGCATCTTCGGTCCGACGAAGGACTGGGAGTGCTACTGCGGCAAGTACAAGCGGGTCCGCTACAAGGGGATCGTCTGCGAGCGCTGCGGCGTCGAGGTGACGCGGTCGAAGGTCCGCCGCGAGCGCATGGGCCACATCGACCTCGCCGCCCCGGTCTCCCACATCTGGTTCTTCAAGGGCGTCCCGAGCCGGATCGGCTACCTGATCGACATGGCGCCGAAGGAGCTCGAGAAGGTGCTCTACTTCGCCGCCTCGATCGTCACCTGGATCGACGAAGAGGCGCGCCAGAAGGACCTCGGCAAGCTCGAGAAGGAGGTCCAGAAGGTCATCGACGGCTACCGGGCCGAGAAGGAGCAGCGCACCCAGGAGCTGGCCGAGTCGCTCGAGCGCCGGGTCGCGTGGCTCGAGGGTGAGGGGACGCAGGAGAAGTTCTCGCCCGACGACGAGCTCTGGGCCGAGGGCCTCGACCTGACCCCGAAGAAGCTCGACGACTCCGAGCGCCAGAAGCTCGTTCGCGACACGCGCAAGGCGGTCGAGGCTGAGATCGCCGACACCGAGGCCTACCTCGACGACGCCGCCGAGAGGATGGACGAGGTCTGGCGGATCTTCCAGGAGATGAAGGTCAAGGACGTCGTCAACGACGAGGCCGTCTTCCGCGAGCTCAAGGAGCGGTTCGGCTCGCCGTTCGGCTGGGGCGAGTACTTCCGCGGCGGGATGGGCGCGGAGGCGATCCGCGACCTGCTCGAGCAGGTCGAGCTCGAGGCCGAGTGCGAGGAGCTCGAGCAGACGATCAACACGTCGAAGGGCCAGAAGCAGGCCCGCGCCGTGAAGCGGCTCAAGGTCGCCTCGGCGTTCCTGAACTCGAACAACAAGCCGGAATGGAGGGTCCTCGACGCGGTCCCGGTGATCCCGCCGGAGCTGCGGCCGATGGTCCAGCTCGACGGCGGCCGCTTCGCGACCTCCGACCTCAACGACCTCTACCGGCGGGTGATCAACCGCAACAACCGGCTCAAGCGACTACTCGACCTCGGGGCGCCGGAGATCATCGTCAACAACGAGAAGCGGATGCTCCAGGAGTCCGTCGACGCGCTGTTCGACAACGGCCGTCGCGGGCGCCCGGTCACCGGGCCCGGCAACCGGGCGCTGAAGTCGCTCTCGGACATGCTCAAGGGCAAGCAGGGCCGGTTCCGCCAGAACCTGCTCGGAAAGCGCGTCGACTACTCGGGCCGCTCGGTGATCGTCGCCGGGCCGAGCCTCAAGCTCCACCAGTGCGGGCTGCCGAAGCTGATGGCGCTGGAGCTGTTCAAGCCGTTCATCATGGCCCGGCTCGTCGAGCGCAAGGCGGTCCAGAACATCAAGGCGGCGAAGAAGATGGTCGACTCGATGATCCCCGAGGTCTGGGACGTCCTCGAGGAGGTGATCTCCGAGCACCCGGTGCTGCTCAACCGCGCGCCGACCCTGCATCGACTCGGGATCCAGGCATTCGAGCCGGTGCTGGTCGAGGGCAAGGCGATCCAGATCCACCCGCTCGTCTGCCACGCCTTCAACGCCGACTTCGACGGCGACCAGATGGCGGTCCACGTGCCGCTGTCGTCGGAGGCCCAGGCGGAGGCGCGGATCCTGATGCTGTCGTCGAACAACATCCTCAGCCCGGCCCACGGCGAGCCGCTGGCGACGCCGAGTCAGGACATGGTGCTCGGGATCTACTACCTCACCTACGGGCAGGGCGCGGAGGAGCTCGCCGAGCTCGACGAGGCGCTCAAGGCCGGCAAGTGGGACCAGGCCAACGGCAGCCGTCCCTACACCTTCCGGTCCGCCCAGGAGGCCGAGCTCGCGTACGAGAACGGGATCGCCTCCCTGCACGCTCTCGCCGAGTTCCGGCGTCCGGGCCACGAGCACTTCCTGACCACCGTCGGCCGGATCATCTTCAACGATCGCGTCGAGCGGTCGCTCGCCGATGCGCTCGGCGAGGACTGGGATCCGGAGAGCTACCGGTTTGTCAACCGGTCGCTTAAGAAGCGTGACGCGAACGAGATGGTGAGCGGGCTGGTCGAGACCTATGGCGCCCCGGTGATCGCCCAGGCGCTCGACGCGTTCAAGGAGCTCGGTTTCCACTTCGCGACCCAGGCGGGGATCACGGTGTCGAAGAACGACGTCGTCTCGCCGCCCGACAAGGAGGACATCCTCGACCGCTACGAGTCGGAGGCGCAGCGGATCCAGCGCCAGTACGACGAGGGCTACATCACCGCCGAGGAGCGGAAGGAGGCGGTCACCGAGCGGTGGGAGCTCGCGACCGAGGAGGTCGGGCAGGCGATGGAGGCCAACCTCGACGAGCTCAACCCGATCTACATGATGGCCAACTCCGGCGCGCGAGGATCGTTCAAGCAGATCCGCCAGCTCGCCGGGATGCGCGGCCTGATGGCGAATCCGAAGGGCGAGATCATCGAGCGCCCGATCAAGTCGAACTTCGTCGAGGGCCTGTCGGTGCTCGAGTACTTCATCTCGACCCACGGCGCCCGCAAGGGCCTCGCCGACACCGCCCTGCGGACCGCCGACTCGGGCTACCTCACCCGGCGCCTGGTCGACGTCGCGCAGGACGTGATCATCCGCGCCGAGGACTGCAAGACGAAGGACTTCATCGAGGCGCCGCTGCGCCGCGATGGGGGGATCAACCAGAGCCTCGTCGGTCGGACCGCGGCGAAGAAGTTCACCACCAAGCGCGGCCGCGAGCTGCTCAAGCGCGGGCAGGAGATCGACGTCGCCGAGCTCGACGAGATCGCCGAGGCGTTCGGCGACGAGGAGGTCGCGATTCCGGTTCGATCGGTGCTCAAGTGCGAGCTCGAGACCGGGGTCTGCCGCCAGTGCTACGGCCGAGCGCTCGCCACCGGGGCGCCGGTGGAGCTCGGCGACGCGGTCGGGATCATCGCGGCCCAGTCGATCGGCGAGCCCGGGACGCAGCTGACGATGCGCACGTTCCACACCGGCGGCGTCGCGGGCCTCGACATCACCCAGGGCCTGCCGCGAGTCGTCGAGCTGTTCGAGGCGCGCAAGCCGAAGGGCCTCGCCCAGCTCGCCCCGGTCGGCGGCCGGGCCGCGGTCGAGGAGTCCGACAAGGGCGTCAAGGTCACCGTGATCGACTCCAAGGGCGAGGAGCACGGGTTCAGCTTCCCGCCCCGGACGCGGCTCAACATCAAGCACGGCGACCGGATCGACGCCGGGACCCAGCTCAACGAGGGCTCGCTCTACCCCGCCGAGCTGCTCGAGGTGCGGGGACGCACCGACACCGAGGTCTACCTCGTGCGCGAGGTGCAGAAGGTCTACAAGGCCCAGGGCGTCGACATCAACGACAAGCACATCGAGTTGATCGTCCGCCAGATGATGAAGCGGGTCCGGGTCGAGTCGAAGGGATCTACAACTCTGCTCCCCGGCGCGCTCGAGGACCGTCACCGCCTCAAGGTGATCAACAAGAAGGTCAAGGACGACGGCGGCACGCCGGCGAAGGCCGAGGAGGTGATCCTCGGGATCACCAAGGCGTCGCTGGCGACCGAGTCGTTCCTCTCGGCGGCCTCGTTCCAGGAGACCACCAAGGTGCTCACCGACGCCGCTCTCGAGGGCAAGCGCGACCGCCTCGTCGGCCTGAAGGAGAACGTGATCATCGGCAAGCTGATCCCGGCGGCGACCGGCCTCAAGCACTACCGCACGCTCGAGATCGAGCCGGTCGAGCCGGCTCGCCGGCCGGACGAGGACCTGCTCGACGAGGAGGAGCTCGCCGCCGAGCTCGGTCTCTCCGAGGACGGTGAGGAGGCGGCCGAGCTCGAGGGCTTCGGGCCGTCGTTCGCGGAGGAGCTGGAGGAGCTGACCCAGGAGATCGAGACCGGGGAAGGCGAGTCCTCCTAGGGCGGCTCCTGCAAACCGGCGCATCTCGGGGTCTTCGGCCAATCGTCTCGCTCACTTAGGATCGAGCTAAGCTCGCTTCGCCGATTGGCCTGCGTCCCCCGAGCTGCTTGGCTTTCGGAGCCGTTCGCGGCCCGCTTGTCGGTCTAAAGTTGAGGGAGTGGCCGGTGGGGCTCGTCCCGAGATACACGAGTCGGTCCTCGAGCTGATCGGGGAGACGCCGCTGGTGCGGCTGTCGCGGCTCGATCCCGGGCTGCGGACGCCGCTCGTCGCCAAGGTCGAGTTCCTCAACCCCGGCGGCTCGGTCAAGGACCGCCCGGCGGTGGCGATGATCGACGCCGCCGAGCGCGCCGGGCTGCTGCGCCCCGGCGGGACGATCGTCGAGCCGACCTCCGGCAACACCGGGCTCGGCTTGGCGATGGTCGCGGCGCTTCGCGGCTACAAGGTGATCGCGGTGATGCCCGACAAGATGAGCCGCGAGAAGATCGACACCCTGCGCGCGTTCGGCGCCGAGGTCGTCGTCTGCCCGACCGCGGTCGAGCCCGACTCGCCGCGGTCCTACTACCGCGTCGCCGACCGGCTGACCGAGGAGATCGACGGCGCATTCCAGCCGAATCAGTACTTCAACCGCGCCAATCCCGAGGCCCATTACCGGTCGACCGGCCCCGAGATCTGGCGCCAGACGGGGGGCCGGGTGACTCACTTCGTCGCCGGCGTCGGCACCGGCGGGACGCTCAGCGGGGTCGGTCGCTACCTCAAGGAGCGCAACCCGGCGGTCGAGATCGTCGGCGCCGACCCGGAGGGCTCGATCTACTCCGGGGGGCCCGTCCATCCCTACCGGGTCGAGGGGATCGGCGAGGACTTCTGGCCCGAGAGCCTCGACCGCGACGTGATCGACCGCTACATCACCGTCTCCGACCGCGACTCGTTCGGAGCCGCGCGCGAGCTGGTCGCGCGCGAGGGGCTGTTCGCGGGCGGATCAACCGGTACCGCGCTGTGCGCGGCGCTCGCGGTCGCGCGCGAGCTCGACGACCCCGAGGCAATGGTCGTGACCCTGATCCCCGACGGGGGTCGGCCCTACGTGTCGAAGGTCTTCAACGACGCCTGGATGCGTGAGCACGGGTACCTCGACGGCGGCGAGCGGCAGACGGTCGGGGAGCTGGCCCGGGAGCGCGACGGCGCCGCCCCGATCCTCTCGGTCACCAGTCACGATCAGGTCGCCCAGGCGCTCGAGTTGATGCGCGAGCACGGGATCTCGCAGCTTCCGGTGCGCTCGGTCGAGGACGACCGGGCATTCGTCGGCAGGGTCAGCGAGCGCGGGCTGCTGTGGGCTTCGGCCGACCATCCGGGGATCCTCGGGGAGCCCGTGACCGAGGTCCTCGAGCCGCCGCTTCCCGAGGTGTCGGTCGACGACCCCGCCGACGACGCGATCCGGATCCTGCGCGAGGACGCCCCGGCGGTGATCGTCGTCGAGCGCGGCGCGCCGATCTCGATCCTGACCGCCGTCGACATCGTCGAGGCACTAAACCGGTGAGCGAGCGACATTCATGTCGCGAGACCAGCATGTGCCGTGGGGTGCTCCGGTGAGCGAGCGACATTCATGTCGCGAGACCAGCATGTGCCGTGAGGTATTCCAGTGAGCGCGGCGCGACGGGTGGGCGCTCGTATCGACACCCTCGTCGTGCACGCCGGGCTCGAGCCCGATCCGACCTACGGCTCGGTGATCCCGCCGATCCATCAGACCTCGACCTTCGTCCAGCGGGCACCCGGGGAGGTGGTCGAGGACTACGATTACGCCCGCTCGGCGAACCCCACCCGAGCGGCGCTCGAGCGGGCGCTCGGCGAGCTCGAGGGCGGGCACGGCGTCGCGTTCGCGAGCGGCATGGCGGCGACCCATGCGCTGCTGAGCGCGGCGCTCGAGGCCGGCGACCACATCGTCCTGCCGCTCGACCTCTACGGCGGCACCTACCGGCTGGTCGACAAGGTGCTGTCGCGGTTCGGGCTCGCCCACGATCTCGTCGATCAGCGCGACCCCGATCTCGTGCGAGCGGCGATCCGCCCCGAGACTCGGCTGATCTGGGTCGAGACGCCGACCAACCCGCTGCTCAACGTGATCGACGTCGAGGCGATCGTCGAGCTCGCAGCAGAATCGATCGTCGTCGTCGACAACACGTTCGCCACCCCGGTCGTCCAGCGACCGCTCGAGTTCGGGGCGACGGCGGTGGTCCACTCGACGACGAAGTACCTCGGCGGGCATTCGGACGTCGTCGGCGGCGCCGTGATCACCGCCGACGACGCGCTGTACGAGCGGGTTCGGTTCGTCCAGAACGCCGTCGGTGCCGTCCCCGGGCCGCTCGACTGCTTCCTCGTCCACCGCGGCCTGCGCACGTTGGCCCTGCGGGTCGAGCGGCACAGCGCCAACGGCCGCGCGGTGAGCGAGTTCCTGCGGGGCGCGCCAGATGTCTCCGACGTCCGCTGGCCCGGCTTCGGGGGGATGGTCTCGTTCCGCCACCCCGACGCCGTCGGGCTGGTCGCGCGCACCGAGCTGTTTTCACTCGCCGAGTCGCTCGGCGGCGTCGAGTCGCTGATCGAGGTCCCGCAGGCGATGACCCACCAGTCGGTCGAGGGTTCGGAGGCGGCGGTGCCGGCCGACCTCGTCCGGCTCTCGTGCGGGATCGAGGCGGCCGCCGACCTGATCGCCGACCTCGACCGGGCGATCGCGGCGGGCTGACGCCCGATCCGCTCGGGCGTGGCGAGTTGGTGACGGATACCGCCACGAAGTCACCAACGACCCGAACGCCGAAGGCGCTTGCGCTATCGGCGGACCGGCTCCGCCGTGCCGCGCTCGGCGGCGTGCGCTCGCGCGGCCCGCACCGGCGCCGGCGGGGTGAAGATCCGGGTCCGCGCGCCCGGAGGGCAGGCAGGAACCGGGATGCCGTCGGGGGCATGGGGCCCGCGTCGCGGCCCTCGCGGGCGCCGCGGGGTGCGGCGGAAGCGCCTGAAGCGGTCGCTGCCGTCCTCGGGCGGCGCCTGCTCGGGCTCGGGCGTCGCGCGGACCGCCCACCAGACCAGCCACAGCGATGCGAAGACGGGGATCTTCAGCACGACGCCGAGGAAGAAGATCGGCCAGAAGCCCTCCACCGGCGGAAGTCTACCCCCCGGCCGATGGCGGCCCGAGGCGATCAGGCCGGTCCGACCGAATAGCCGCGCTCGGCCCAGTCGAGCAGGGTCTCGGTGTGGGCCGCCGTCAGACCGACGTCGGACTCGGTCGGCACGAGCAGGGTCGGTGCTCGCCGCGCCCGCGCCCACTGGTAGCAGGACTCGTCGAGCGAGTCGTCGACCCAGGCGAGCGGGCGGTCGCCGGCGTACTCGTCGAGCGCGTCGATCTTCCAGTGCGCGGTCCCGAACCGCGCCCGGCCGTCGAAGCGCAGGCAGGGAAGCTCGGTCGGGAGCCCGAGCAGGGTCGGCAGGTGATCGTTGGCGCGGTCCTCCCACCCGGTCGCCCAGATCAGCTCGTAGACGTCGCCGAGCCGCCGCAGCTCGCTGGCCGCGGTGTCGGAGATGCAGTGCGCGATCCCGTCGATCAGGTGGAACCTCCCCGGCACCCCCTCGATCGGGCCCTCGAAGCCGAACAGGCTGATCACCCCGTCGACGTCGACGGCGAGAATCGGGCGGTCGGACGGCATCTTCACGGAGGGTAGTGGTCGCCGCACGGACGCGGAAACCGAGCCGGCCGGCCTCCGATCACGATCGGCGAAGCGGGATCGGCGAAGCGGGCGTACTTTGCGCGTGCGTGAGCGAGACGATCGCCGGCGGAGGCCGAGATGCGCCGGTTCGCAGCGTCCGCGCCCGCGGCGGATCGACCCGCCCGCTAACCTACGCCGCCGTGCCGAGCACCAACCAGCTGATCCGCAAGGGCCGCAAGCGGCCGCAGAAGAAGGTCACCACCCCCGGCCTCAAGTCCGGCCAGGGCCGCAAGCGCCAGGTCGCCGCCCCGCAGCGCCGGGGCGTCTGCACGAGGGTCGCGACGGTGACGCCGAAGAAGCCGAACTCGGCGCTGCGCAAGATCGCGCGTGTCCGGCTCACGAACGGGATGGAGGTCACCAGCTACATCCCTGGCGAGGGCCACAACCTCCAGGAGCACTCGGTCGTCCTCGTCCGCGGCGGCCGGGTCAAGGACCTTCCGGGCGTCCGCTACAAGGTCGTCCGCGGGGCGCTCGACGCCGCCGGCGTCTCCGATCGCAAGCAGGGACGCTCCCTCTACGGCGTCAAGAGGTAAGGGTGGCGAGGAGAGCGCGCGCATCGATCCGGCCGGTCGAGCCCGACTCGGCCTACCGCAGCCGGCTGGTCCAGCAGGTGATCAACAAGGTCATGGCCGACGGCAAGAAGTCGCTCGCCGAGCGGGTGACCTACGACGCGCTCGCGATCGTCGGCGAGCGCACCGGCCGGTCGCCGGTCGAGGTCCTCGACGAGGCGATCCGGGAGCTCACTCCGGTGCTCGAGGTCCGCTCACGGCGGGTCGGAGGCGCGACGTACCAGGTTCCGGTCGAGGTGCCGGCGCGGCGCGCCCGCACCCTCGCCGTCCGCTGGCTCGTCCAGTACGCGCGCGCTCGTCGCGAGAAGTCGATGGCCGATCGGCTCGCGAACGAGATCCTCGACGCGACCCAGCAGCAGGGGAGCGCCTGGAAGCGCAAGGACGACATCTACCGGATGGCGCAGGCCAACAAGGCGTTCGCGCACTACCGCTGGTAGCGCGCCGCTCGCGACCGCTCGCCCGCCCCCGGCCCCGGCTGCGCCGCCTCGGCCCCTTCGGGCTCCGGTCCTCGGTCTCGGCTCCGCGCGCCGCCCGGCGGCGCCGACCCGCCCCCGCCCGGCCGCAGCGCTGCGAGCTGCTCGGGGGTCAGCGTCGCGAGCGCGATCCCGCTCACCGCGAGCGCGAGCGCTCCGAGAAGCCCGAGCCAGAACCCCGCTTGGGGCACCGCCTCGGCGTCGAAGAACGACTGCCGTGCGTCTTCGTAGGTGCCGACCGCGCCCGCATCGGGGAGGTCGATGACGAGGACGACGACGAGGGCGAGGACGCCGGCGACGCCGACGGCGATCGCGGCCGGCTTCGAGCGGGCGACGACCGCGATCACCGTCGCCGCGACCGCGAACGCCGCGATCAGCGCCAGCGCGTAGCCGTGGCGATCGCCTGCCGTCTGCTCGGCGACCGCCTCACGCCCCGGGGGGACGAACTCGAAGGTCGTCATCAGCTCCGATGCGGCGAGGAGCGCAGCCGCGGCGACGCAGGCGACGGGGAGCAGGCGATCGAGGCGCGGGCGCGGCAACCGCGGCCGCCGCGCCCCCTCCGCCGCGCTCACGCGCCGCTCCCGGTTCCGATCGGCGGCGGCGCGAGCGCGCCCGCGCCTGCGTTCCGGTCGCGGCGCCGACTCCGCTCCGGCCGCCCGCGGGCATTGCGCAGGTGGAGCGCGAGCAGTGGCCCGCAGAGGATCAGCACCGAGCCGGAGACGACCTGCGCCCAGAAGCCCTCGAGCAGCAGCGCGTCGGCACCTTCGTAGGCGACCGCGGCCTCGCCCTCATCCAGTCCCCGGGGGACATCGACGGCGAGGCTGATCGCGATCACCGCGATGCCGACGCCGACCAGCAGCCGGGCCGCCCGCCAGCGACCGAAGACCGCGATCGCGACGATCGCGAGCGCGGCCGCGGCGAGCGCTCCGACGCCCCAGGCGTGGGCGCTCGAGGGCCGTTCGCGATCGATTTCCGGCGGAGGCGCGATCTCCTCGACCTCGGCGTAGGACGGCGTCCCGACGCTGACGCCCCGGTAGTCGAGGAGCTGGGAGCCCCCGAGCGTGAGCGTGGCGGCGACGCAGACCGCGATCACCCCGTAGGTGGGTCGAACGTGGCGTTGGCCCCATCTGACCGCCGCCGCGAGCCGGCCGTAGGCGTAGAGCGCGGCCCGGGCGACGAGCCGCCATCCGGCGAGCACGAGGGCGCCGGCGATCTCCGCCGCCGCGAGCCAGAGCCCGGCTGGGATCGCCAGCACCTCGCGGCCGATCCGGGCGACCTCGATCGCGATCGTCGCGGCGCCCGAGAGCAGCGTTCCCGCGAACCTCGGCGAAGGCCGGCTCATCCCCGCCTAGATCCCGGGACGGCGATCATCGCTTGCTATCATCACGCGTCGCTCGCGCCTCGCCGTGCGTGGCGCGTGCGCGGAGATTCCCTTCCATGGAGAACCGCAACACATAGAGCGTTTTCCGGGCTGATCAGCGGACTGCGCGCGGCCCGTCCCGGGCCTTTTTTGTGCGCTATCACCGCCCAGTGGCCGGTTTACGTCCTCCTAGCGGCGCCTGCGGGCGCATCTGCTCCGAACTTCTTACCAACTCCTCCACGACACTCTAAAGAGCATGCCCAGAAGCTTCCCCCTCGAGAAGACCCGGAACATCGGGATCATGGCGCACATCGACGCCGGGAAGACGACGACGACCGAGCGCATCCTCTACTACACCGGCCGCACCCACAAGATGGGCGAGGTCCACGAGGGCGCCGCGGTGATGGATTGGATGGCGCAGGAGCAGGAGCGGGGGATCACGATCACCTCCGCCGCGACGGCCTGCGATTGGAAGGACCACCGGGTCAACATCATCGACACCCCGGGCCACGTCGACTTCACGGTCGAGGTCGAGCGCTCGCTGCGGGTGCTCGACGGAGCGATCGCCATCTTCGACGCCGTCGCCGGGGTCGAGCCGCAGTCGGAGACGGTCTGGCGCCAGGCCGACAAGTACGGCGTCCCGCGGATCGCGTTCATCAACAAGATGGACCGGATCGGAGCCGATTTCGAGGGCGCGGTGCAGACGATGGTCGACCGTCTCGGTGCCAATCCGCTGCCGATCCAGCTTCCGATCGGCGCCGAGGACCAGTTCCGCGGCGTCGTCGACCTGATCGAGAACAAGACGCTCGTCTGGACCGACGAGCTCGGGGTCGACTTCGCCTACGAGGAGATCCCCGACGAGCTCGCCGACGCCGCCCAGGAGGCGCGGACCCATCTGATCGAGGCCTGCGCCGACTACGACGACGAGCTGATGGAGGCCTACCTCAACGAGGAGGAGATCCCGCACGAGCGGATCAGCGCCTCGCTTCACCGCGCCACCCTCGACCTCAAGGTGACGCCGGTGCTGTGCGGGTCGGCGTTCAAGAACAAGGGCGTCCAGCCCCTGCTCGACGCGATCGTCGAGCTGCTCCCGTCGCCGCTCGAGGTGCCGCCCGTGAAGGGCTTCGAGGCGTCGAGCAAGGGCGCCGACGCGGGGACCGGGGCCGAGATCGAGCGTTCGGCCGACGACTCGGCGCCGTTCGCCGCGCTGGCGTTCAAGGTGATGGCCGACCCCTACGTCGGCAAGCTCACCTACTTCCGGGTCTACTCGGGCAAGCTCAGCGCCGGCAGCCGGGTGCTGAACGCAACCACCGGCAAGACCGAGCGCGTCGGGCGGCTGCTGATGATGCACGCGAACCACCGCGAGGAGATCGAGGAGTGCTACGCGGGCGACATCTGCGCCGGGGTCGGCCTCAAGCAGACCGGCACCGGCGACACCCTCTCGGCCCCCGACGCCCCGGTGATCCTCGAGACGATCGAGTTCCCCGAGCCGGTGATCGCGGTCGCGATCGAGCCGAAGACGAAGGCCGACCAGGAGAAGCTCTCGGCGTCGCTGGCGCGGCTCGCCGAGGAGGACCCGACGTTCCAGGTCGAGTCCGACGAGGAGACGGGCCAGACGCTGATCCACGGGATGGGCGAGCTCCATCTCGAGGTGATCGTCGATCGGCTGCTGCGCGAGTTCAGCGTCGACGCCAACGTCGGCCGCCCGCAGGTGGCCTACCGGGAGACGGTCCGCGACCGGGTCGAGAAGGTCGAGGGGCGGTTCGTCCGCCAGACCGGTGGCCGCGGCCAGTACGGCCACGTCGTGATCAACCTCGAGCCGGCGCCGGACGAGGGGTTCGATTTCGTCAACCGGATCAAGGGCGGCGTGATCCCGACCGAGTTCATCCCCGCGGTCGAGCAGGGGATCGAGGAGGCGCTCGGGTCCGGCGTCAAGGCCGGCTACCCGATGGTCGACGTCCGCGCTGAGCTGACCGACGGCTCCTACCACGACGTCGACTCCTCGGAGATGGCGTTCAAGATCGCCGGGTCGATCGCGGTTCAGGACGCCGCGCGGCGGGCGAAGCCCGTGCTGCTCGAGCCGGTGATGGCGGTCGAGGTCGTCACCCCGGAGGAGTTCCTCGGCGACGTGATCGGCGACCTCTCGCGGCGCCGCGGCAAGGTCCAGGGCCAGGAGCCGCGCGGGAACGCGCTGGCGGTGAGGGCGTTCGTCCCGCTCGGGGAGATGTTCGGCTACGCGACCGACCTGCGCTCGTCGACCCAGGGCCGCGCCAGCTACACGATGCAGTTCGAGCGCTACGAGGAAGTGCCCGAGAACATCGCCGAGCAGATCGTCGAGCACCGCACCGCCGAGCCGGTGGGGGCGAGCACCTAGCGGACCGGTTCTGTAATCCTTCCAGGGTTCGCCAAGACCGCAAGAGATTCAAGAGCTAGCAGAGACTTCAAGGCAGACTTTCAGGAAACCGCGAGCACCAAAGGAGCGAGATGGCCAAGGAGAAGTTCGAGCGCGATAAGCCGCACGTCAACGTCGGCACGATCGGTCACATCGACCACGGCAAGACGACGCTGACAGCGGCGATCACGAAGGTGCTCGCCGAGAAGGGCAGCACCGAGGAGCGGTCGTTCGAGGACATCGACAACGCGCCTGAGGAGAAGGAGCGCGGGATCACGATCGCCACCTCGCACGTCGAGTACCAGACCGACAACCGCCACTATGCCCACGTCGACTGTCCCGGCCACGCCGACTACGTGAAGAACATGATCACCGGCGCGGCGCAGATGGACGGCGCGATCCTCGTCGTCTCGGCGGCCGACGGCCCGATGCCGCAGACGCGCGAGCACATCCTGCTCGCCCGCCAGGTCAACGTGCCCTACGTCGTCGTCTACCTGAACAAGACCGACATGGTCGACGACGAGGAGATCATCGAGCTCGTCGAGGAGGAGGTCAAGGACCTGCTCAACGAGTACGACTTCCCGGGCGACGACACGCCGATCATCCGCGGCTCGGCGCTGAAGGCGCTGGAGGGGGACGAGGAGGCGACGAAGTCGATCCTCGAGCTCGCCGAGGCGCTCGATAGCTACATCCCCGAGCCCGAGCGCGATCTCGACAAGCCGTTCCTGATGCCGATCGAGGACATCTTCTCGATCACCGGGCGCGGCACGGTCGCAACCGGCCGGATCGAGCAGGGCGTCGTCAACACCGGCGACGAGGTCGAGATCGTCGGGATCAAGGACACCTCGAAGACGGTCGTCACCGGGGTCGAGATGTTCCGCAAGATCCTCGACCAGGGCCAGGCCGGCGACAACGTCGGCTGCCTCCTGCGCGGGACCAAGCGGGAGGAGATCGAGCGCGGCCAGGTGCTCTGCAAGCCGGGCTCGATTACGCCGCACACGAAGTTCAAGGCAGAGGTCTACTGCCTGAAGAAGGAGGAGGGCGGCCGCCACACGCCGTTCTTCTCCGGGTATCGTCCGCAGTTCTACTTCCGCACCACCGACGTCACCGGGGTGGCGAACCTCCCCGAGGGCACGGAGATGGTGATGCCGGGCGACAACGTCCAGATGTCGATCGAGCTGATCCAGCCGATCGCGATGGACACGGGCCTTCGGTTCGCGATCCGCGAGGGCGGGCGCACCGTCGGCTCGGGGGTCGTGACCGAGATCATCGAGTAGCGACCAGGGCCGGCCTTCGGGCCGGCAGGAGTTTGTTGGATACGACCGGGGCGGCGCCCCATCCGGGGCGGCGCCCTTTCGCGCCCAGCCCAGACGACAGGAAACGAATTGGCATCGATCGCAGCAAGCAAGATCAGGATCCGGCTGAAGGCGTACGACCACGACGCCATCGATCGCGCTGCGCGCGACATCGTCGAGACGGCCGAGCGAACCGGCGCCAGCGTGTCCGGTCCGGTGCCCTTGCCCACCGATCGCAACATCTACTGCGTGATCCGCTCGCCGTTCAAGGACAAGGACTCGCGTGAGCACTTCGAGATCCGCACCCACAAGCGGCTGATCGACATCCACCAGCCGACCCCGAAGACGATCGACTCGCTGCAGCGCCTCGACGCGCTGCCGGCGGGGGTCGACATCGAGATCAAGATCTGAGGTTCTGGATGGCGGCGATCGTGGGCAGGAAGGTCGGGATGACCCAGGTCTTCACCGAGGACGGGACGCGGATCCCGGTGACGGTGATCGAGGCGCCGCCGTGCCGGGTGACGGCCGTTCGCGATCCCGAGCGCGACGGCTACGCGGCGATCCAGCTCGCCGCCGACGAGGTCCCGGAGCACAAGCTGACCAAGCCCGAGCTCGGCCACCTGAAGAAGGCGGGGGTGCCGGCGTCGCGGACACTGGTCGAGTTCCGCGACCCCGACGCGGAGCACTCGATCGGCGACGAGGTCACGGTCGAGCAGTTCGAGCCCGGCCAGCGGGTGAAGGTTTCGGCGCGCTCGATCGGCAAGGGGTTCCAGGGAACGATCCGCCGCCACAACTTCTCCCGCGGGCCGATGTCGCACGGCTCGCGCAACATCCGCGCTCCGGGCTCGGTCGGGGCGAGCGCCGACCCGGCGCGCGTGTTCAAGGGCACGCGCCTGCCGGGCCAGATGGGCGCGAAGCGGGTCACCCAGCGCGGGCTCGAGGTGGTCGAGGTCGACGCCGCCGGCAACCTGCTGCTGCTCCGGGGCGCGGTCCCAGGCCCCAAGGGCGGCACCGTGGAGGTGCGCGACGATGGCTAGCAAGGCGGCTGCGAAGGCACCGATCCTCGGCAAGCAGGCGAAGGCCGACCTCCCGGCGGCACTGTTCGGCGAGGACTTCCACGAGAGCCTCGTCCACGAGGCCGCCCGCGCCGATCTCGCCGCGCGCAGGCGGGGCACGGCGTCGACCCTGACCCGCGGCGAGGTGGCGATGACGACGGCGAAGGCGTGGCGCCAGAAGGGCACCGGCCGCGCCCGCGCTGGCGCGCTCAGCACCCCGCACCGGCGCGGCGGCGGCGTCGCCTTCGGCCCGAAGCCGCGCACCCACACGGTGAAGGTGAACCGCAAGGCCCGCCGTCGGGCCCTGCGCGCGGCGCTCTCGGTCCACGCCGCCCGCGGCACCGTCGCCGTCGTCGACCCGGCGAGCTTCGACGAGCCGTCGACGAGGCAGGCGGCGGCCGCGCTCGAGACGTGGGGCGCCGACGGCAGCGTCCTCGTCGTGATCGACCCCGACGAGGTCGGGACGCTGAAGAGCTTTCGCAACATTCCCCGCGTCACCGTCCTCCCGGCGAGCGCGGTCGGCGTTGCCGACCTGATCGGCCATCGCTCCCTGGTCGTCTCCGAGGCCGCGCTCGAGGTGCTCGGCGCCCGCGCCGGCGAGGTGTCCCGCCGTTCCGGCGGAGGAGGCTCCGACTGATGGACGCGCGCCAGGTGATCCTCTCGCCGGTCGTCTCGGAGAAGAGCTACGCGCTGATGGCCGACGGCAAGTACACGTTCCGGGTCGACGAGCGGGCGCAGAAGACCCAGATCAAGCTTGCGGTCGAGGAGATCTTCGACGTCGAGGTGACCAACGTCCGCACGCTCAAGGTCCGCTCGAAGCCGAAGCGCCGCGGGCTGCAGACCGGGCGCACCCGGTCGTGGAAGAAGGCCGTCGTCGAGCTCGCGCCCGGCGACCGGATCGAGCTGTTCGAAGGCGCGGCAGTCGCCGAATGAGCGCGGAGCCAGGAACAAGGAGCGTTGGTGCCCGGGCGGAGCGCGATCAATGGCCTCTGACCTGGAGGGCTGAGCGATGGCGATGAGGAAGACGAAGCCGACGAGCCCCGGGAGGCGCTTCGGCACCTACCAGAAGCGCGAGGAGCTCACCACCGGCCGCCCGCACAAGCCGCTGACCAAGGGGAAGACGAAGTCGGGCGGGCGCAACGGGCGCGGGCGGGTGACCGCACGCCACCGCGGCGGCGGGGCGAAGCGACGCTACCGCGAGATCGACTTCAAGCGGCGCAAGGACGGCGTAGCGGCGAAGGTGGCGACGATCGAGTACGACCCGAACCGGACCACATACATCGCGCTGCTGCACTACGTCGACGGCCACAAGAGCTACATCCTCGCTCCCCAGGGCCTGCGGCCCGGCGACCCGGTCGCTTCCGGCGAGGGCGCGGACATCCGGCCCGGGAACGCCCTGCCCCTGCGGGCGATCCCGACCGGGACCGTCGTCCACAACGTCGAGCTCGTGCCGGGACAGGGCGGGCGCATTGGCCGCGCGGCCGGCTCGGCGATCCAGGTCGCCGCGAAGGAGGGCGAGATGGTGACGCTGCGCCTGCCGTCCTCGGAGATGCGGATGGTGCGCGCCGACTGCCGAGCCACCGTCGGCACGCTCTCGAACTCCGAGCACCAGAACGTCAAGCTCGGCAAGGCCGGCCGCAAGCGTCACCTCGGGCAACGCCCGCAGACGCGGGGGGTGGCGATGAACCCGGTCGACCACCCGCACGGCGGCGGCGAGGCGCACCACACGCCCGGCGGCCATCCCGAGACGCCGTGGGGCAAGCCGACGCTCGGCTACCGGACTCGGAAGAAGGGCAAGAAGTCTGATGCGCTGATCGTCCGCGGCCGGCGCCGAGGGAAGAAGAAGAGGTAGCAGCATGGGCAGATCGACGAAGAAGGGCCCGTACGTCGAGGAGCGCCTGATGCGGCGCATCGAGCAGCTGAACGAGGCCAACCAGAAGCAGATGATCAAGACCTGGTCGCGGAGCTCGACCGTGTTCCCGGAGATGGTCGGCCACACGATCGCCGTCCACGACGGCCGCAAGCACGTCCCGGTGTTCGTCTCCGAGTCGATGGTCGGGCACAAGCTCGGCGAGTTCGCGCCGACGAGGACGTTCCGCGGCCACTCCGGAGAGAGGTCGGAGCGGTAGCGACGGATGGCCGAGAGCGCAGACAGCCCGGTCGTGCGCGCGCGAGCACGGTTCGTCCGTGTCGCTCCCCGCAAGGCGCGCCTGGTAGCCGATCAGGTGCGCGGCCTGCCGGTGTCCGAGGCGAAGACGCTGCTCGAGTTTTCCTCCCGGGGAGCGGCGCGCGACCTCGCTAAGCTGATCGACTCCGCGGCCGCGAACGCGGAGGCGAACCACGACCTGATCGCGGACGAGCTCCGAGTCGCCGACATCCGAGTCGACGAGGGGCCGACACTGAAGCGCTGGCGCCCGCGCGCACGCGGACGCGCGACGCGGATCGACAAGCGGACCAGCCACCTGAGCGTGGCCTTGACCCCGAGCGAGGAATAGAGGAGTAGCCGACAACCATGGGACAGAAGATCCACCCCGAGGGCTTCCGGGTCGGCTACATCCATGACTGGAAGTCGAACTGGTTCAACCAGCGCGAGTTCTCCGACTACCTGCTCGAGGACATGGCGATCCGGGACCACATCGAGCACAAGCTCTCGCATGCAGGCCTCTCGGACATCACGATCGTCAAGCAGCGCGGCGAGATCACGGTCGACATCCACACCGCCCGGCCCGGGATCGTGATCGGCAAGTCCGGCTCCGAGGTCGACGCGCTGCGCCGCGACCTCCACAAGCTGACCAACAAGCCGGTGAAGGTGAACATCCGCGAGATCAAGCGCCCCGAGCTCGACGCAAAGCTGGTCGCGCAGTCGATCGCCGAGCAGCTCCAGAACCGGGTTGCCTTCCGGCGGGCGATGAAGCGCGCTCTGACGTCGGCGATGCGCTCGGGCGCGAAGGGCGTGAAGGTCCAGGTCTCCGGCCGTCTCGGGGGCGCCGAGATGGCGCGGACCGAGGGCTACTCCGACGGCCGGGTGCCGCTGCACACGCTCCGCGCCGACATCGACTACGGCTTCACCGAGGCGAAGACGACCACCGGCCGGATCGGCGTCAAGTGCTGGATCAACAAGGGCGAGGTGATGCCCGAGGGCTACCGCGCCGGAGGCGATGAGGAAGAGCTCTCCCCGCGCTCGTTCCGCCGCCGCGGTGCCGACGACCGTCGCCGGCCGCGCGATCGCGGGTCGGGGCCGGGCCCGGGTCGCGGCTCCCAGTCGAGCCCCGCGCGCGAGTCGACGCCCGCCACCAAGTCCCCGGGGCCCGGCGGCGGGGCCCCGCCTGCCGCCAAGCCGCCGGAGCCCGGAGGAGGGCCCCCGCCCGCTGCCGGCCCCGCCCAGGGTGCTCCGGCACAGACCCCCGCTGCCTCCCCGGACGCCGCTGCGGCGCCGTCCGACGCAGCCGCTGCGCCGCCCGCCGACGGAGGTGACGCCTGATGCTGATGCCGAAGCGGGTCAAGCACCGCAAGGTGATGCGGGGCCGGATGCGCGGTTACTCGAAGGGCGGCCACAACGTCAGCTTCGGCGAGTACGGCCTCAAGTCGCTCGAGCGCGGCTGGATCACCAGCCGCCAGATCGAGGCCGCCCGCGTCGCGATGACGCGGAAGATCAAGCGCGGCGGGAAGGTCTGGATCAACGTCTTCCCCGACAAGCCCTACACCAAGAAGCCCGCCGAGACGCGGATGGGCTCCGGCAAGGGCAACCCCGAGGGCTGGGTCGCGGTGGTCAAGCCCGGCCGCGTGATGTTCGAGCTCGCCGGCGTCCCCGAGGACCTCGCCAAGGAAGCGATGCGCCTCGCGGGGCACAAGCTGCCGGTGAAGACGAAGTTCGTCAAGCGCGAGGGGGTGGGGCATTGAAGGCCTCCGACGCCCATGCGCTCAACGACCAGGATCTGGTCCAGCGGCTCAAGGAGGCCCGCGAGGCGGCGTTCAACCTCCGCTTCCAGCACGCCACCGGCGAGCTCGAGAACACCGCGGCGCTGCGCGACTCGCGCCGTGACCTGGCGCGCCTGTTCACCGTCGCCGGTGAGCGCGGAATCGATGTCGACAAGGAGCTGAGGGCCTCCGACTGATGGCCGACGAAGAGAGCAAGCAACCTGACGAGCAGCCTGAGGCTGCTGCGCAGACCGAGGCGCCCGAGGGCGAGGCCCCCGAGGCCGAAGCGGCTGCGACCGAGGCCCCCGAGGCCGAGGCGGCCGCGGAGCCGGCGGGCGACGCTGCCCCTGCGCCGGCCGAGGAAGCCGGCGAGGAGGAGGCGCTGACCCCGAAGCAGGCGCGAAAGCGCGCTCGCTCGCGCGCCCAGAGCCCGGCGAAGCCGCCGCGATCGGGGGCCGAGCGCGCCGCCGAGCGAGCCGAGCGCCGCCGCGCCCGGGCCGCGATTCGTCGCCGCCGTCGCGGCGGCGAGCGCGCCGCGCGTGCCGGCTCCGGCGAGGGAACGCCGCCGGCCGAGCGCCGGGAAGGCTCGCGCAAGGTCCGCCAGGGCACGGTGATCTCGGCGAAGCCCGACAAGACGATCACCGTCCGGATCGAGATCGCCCGGCGCCACCCCGTCTACGAGAAGGTCGTTCGCCGGTCGGCGACGCTTCATGCCCACGACGAGCGAAACGACGCCCACGAGGGCGACGTCGTCCGCGTCGTCGAGTCCCGCCCGCTGTCGAAGACCAAGCGCTGGCGCCTGGTCGAGATCTTGGAGCGAGCCCGGTGAGCGCGATCGTGCCTCTCCACACCACGACCACCGTGACACCCCCGGACGCGGAGCGGAGGAGGTGTCGCGCCAGGGTGATGACCGCGACACCCCCCGACGCGGAGCGGAGGAGGTGTCGTGCCCGATGATCCAGCAGGAATCACGGCTCAAAGTCGCCGACAACTCCGGGGCGCGGGAAATCCTCTGCATCCGGGTCAAAGGCGGCTCGCACCGCCGCTACGCCGGCGTCGGCGACGTGATCACGGCGACCGTGAAGCAGGCGACCCCGCGTGGCGGCGTCCGCAAGGGCGAGGTCGTGCAGGCCGTGGTCGTCCGCACCCGCAAGCAGCTCGGGCGGGCCGACGGCACCTACATCGCCTTCGACGAGAACGCCGCCGTCCTGATCGACCCCCAGAACAACCCGCGCGGCACCCGGATCTTCGGCCCGGTCGCGCGCGAGCTCCGCGAGCGCAACTTCATGAAGATCGTCTCTCTGGCCCCGGAGGTTCTGTAGCGGTGACTCCCTCCACGACAGCACGCCTCAGCCGCCTGCAAACCGGCGCCAGCCGGCGTCCTCGCTCGCTCGCGCACTCTTCAAGTGCGCCACGCTCACTGCGTCCTTGCCTGGCTTGGTCTTCGGCGGCTGAGACGCACGGCCGCGAAGGGAGGCACCGCTAGCGATGGGATCGAGCATGAGGATCCGCCGCGATGACATGGTCGTGGTCACCGCCGGCAAGGACAAGGGCAAGACCGGGCGGGTGCTGCGCACCGAGCCCGGCAAGCGCCGTGTCTACGTCGAGGGCCTCAACCTGGTCAAGCGTCACATGCGCCCGCGCTCGATCAAGGACGCCCAGAAGGGCGAGGCGGGCGGCATCTTCGACAAGGAGGGGCCGATCGACGTCTCGAACGTGATGCTGCTCGATCCCCAGGACAACAAGCCGACCCGGGTCGGCATCCGGATCGAAGACGACGGCAACCGCCGGCGGTACGCGAAGCGGACGGGCAATACCCTCGACTGAGGACGAACGAGATCGAGATGGAAGCGGCAACGGTCACAGAGGCACAGCAGGCGGCTCCGCCGCCGCGGCTGCGCGAGCTCTACGAGGGCGAGGTCGCCGAGCGCCTGCAGTCGAAGTTCCGCTACTCAAGCCGGATGCAGATCCCGCGGCTGGTGAAGATCACCGTCAACATGGGGGTCGGCGACGCCAAGCAGTCGACGCCGCTGCTCGAGGCGGCGACCGAGCAGCTGGCGACGATCACCGGCCAGCGCCCGAGCGTTCGCCGGGCGAAGAAGTCGATCGCCTCGTTCAAGGTCCGCGAGGGGATGCCGGTCGGGGTCGCGGTGACCCTGCGCGGCGCCCGGATGTGGGAGTTCCTCGACCGCCTGATCACGATCGCGATCCCCCGGATCCGCGACTTCCGCGGTCTCAACGCTCGCGCCTTCGACGGCCGCGGGAACTACTCGCTCGGCGTCCGCGAGCAGCTGATCTTCCCCGAGATCGACTACGACTCGATCGACCAGGTCCGCGGCCTCGACATCGCGATCACAACCACCGCGACCACCGACGAGGAGGCGTTCGAGCTCCTGGCGGGGCTCGGGATGCCGTTCTCGCAGGAAGGTCGCCCGGGCGCGCGGGTGCCCGAGGTCGACCCCGAGGAGGAGCGCCGGCTCGAGGAGGCGCGTGCTCGCGCCGAGGCCGAGCAGGCGGCGCTCGAGCAGCTCAAGGAGGAGAACCCGGACGCGTACGCGAAGCCGGAGCCCGCCGCCGAGGAGGCCGAGGGCGCCGAGGCGGGCGGCGACGAGCCCCAATCAAGGGAAGAGGACTGATAGCCAGTGGCAAAGACTTCGAAGATCGTCGCGCAGAAGCGTGAGCCGAAGTACAAGACGAGGCGCCACAACCGCTGCCGCCGGTGCGGCCGGCCGCGCGCCTACTTCCGCAAGTTCGGGCTCTGCCGGCTCTGCCTCCGGGACGCGGCCCACAAGGGCTACGTCCCGGGGATGAGCAAGGCGAGCTGGTAACGGGGCCCGAGGAGCGAGACCGAACGATGCTGACCGACCCGATCGCCGACTACCTGACGCGGCTCCGCAACGGCCTCACCGCCGCCCACGAGGAGGTGGAGGTGCCGTCGTCGCGGTTGAAGAAGGAGATGTCCCGGATCCTCAAGGAGCAGGGCTACATCGCCGACTTCGCGGTCGAGCCGACCCCGGTCGGCGAGGTGATCCGGATCAAGCTCCGCTACACCGACGATCGCCAGCCGGTGATCAGCGGCATCGAGCGGATCTCCCGCCCCGGCCGCCGCCGGTACGTGTCAGGCGGCGAGGTCCCACGCGTCCAGGGCGGGATGGGCACCGCGATCATCTCGACCTCCACCGGCGTGATGACCGGCCACCAGGCGAAGGCGTCGGGAGTCGGAGGCGAGGTCGTTGCCTATGTCTGGTAACTACAAGAGAGACACGAACTTCGCCGGGAACACCGTGCGGCGCCTTCGGCGCCTGACCAGCATCTCCGGCGGCGCAACGCCGCCGGCTGGCAGGCCTGCGGGAGCTGATCGAGACGTGCGCGGCGGATCCGCGGGCCCGGTATTAAACGAGCGAGCGGCGCAACAGGCGAGGCATGACAAATGATTAGGATAGGTAAAAAAACCAAACCCGTGCCCCACCGCGGCACCCTAGGCAAGAAGCCGGGCGCCGGGCTGGTGAA
>DATHVI010000135.1:0-27935 GCA_035461385.1 Solirubrobacterales bacterium | reverse complement strand
GCCCCGCCGGAGCGCGGGCGGCGGCCGAGCTTCGAGGCGCTTCGCGAGCACATCGGCGCGCGGCTGGGGCGCGCGCCCCGCTACCGCCAGCGGCTGAAGCCGGTGCCGTTCGGGCTCAGCGCGCCGTACTGGGTCGACGACGATCGCTTCGACCTCAGCCGGCACGTCGTCCCGGCCGCCTCCGACGCCTTCGACGAGGCGTTCGAGGCCTGCATGTCCGAGCAGCTCCCAAAGGACCGCCCGCTCTGGCAGCTCTCGGTCGCCGAGCGCCTCCGCGACGGGCGGATCGGCGTCTTCGGCAAGGCCCACCATTCGATGGTCGACGGGATCGCCGCGGTCGAGCTCGCCTCGCTGCTCCTCGACCCCGAGCCCGAAGCGCCCCCACCCGGGCGCGACGACTGGAGGCCGTGGCCCGAGCCGACCGGCGCCGAGCTTCTCGTCCGCGCCTCGGCGGGGCGCTCCTGGGAGCGCCTGCGCTTCGCCGCGGGGGCACTCGGCACGCTCTCGTCACCGAAGCGGCTCGCCGGGTTCGCCGGCCGGGCCGGCTCGGCGGCGCGCGCGCTGGCCGACGCCGCGCGCCCGGCGCGGGCGTCGGAAGCGCTCAACGCCCCGAGCTCGCCGCGTCGCCACCTCGGGACGGTGACCCGCCCGCTCGCCGAGCTGAAGCTGATCAAGGCCGCGTTCGGGACGACGATCAACGATGTCCTGCTCGCCGCGTGCGCCGGCGCCGCGCGGCGGCACCTCGCGGCGCGAGACGAGGACCCGCGCCCGCTGAAGGCGATGGTCCCGGTCGACATGAGGGCCGCGGGCGACGGAGGGCGCCCGGGCAACCGGCTCTCGTTCATCTTCTGCGACCTGCCCTGCGACGAGGCCGACACGGTGCGGAGGCTGCGCGCGGTCCACGCGCAGACGGCGAGCCGGAAGCGCGCCGAGCAGCCGGGAGGCGCCGATGCGCTCCTCGATCTCCTCTCCCAGGCGGCCTACCCGATCCACCGGGCGGCGGCGCGCCTCGTCGCGAGCCCGCGGGCGTTCAACCTCGTCGTCTCGAACATCCCCGGGCCACCCGAGCCGATGTACATGCGCGGGTGCCTGCTCGAGGAGGCCTATCCGGTGGTGCCGCTCGCCGAGGGCCACGCGGTCTCGATCGGGATGGCGACGGTCGGCGGCCGCGCGTTCTTCGGCCTCTACGCCGACCGCGAGACGCTGCCCGACGTCGACCGCCTCGCGGCGGCGCTCGAAGCCGAGCTCGACGCGATGCTCGACCACGCCGTCGCGCGCCGATCGCCCCCGGTCGGCGTGCGGGTGCGGGATCGCCGGCGCCACGAGCGCGTCGAGGTCGCCCTGCCGGCGGGCGCGGGCGCCCGCTAGCCCACGCTGAGCGCCGGCCCCCGCGCGAAGCTTCGCGATCGGGTATCGCAGGGACACCTGATCGCGAAAGCTCCGCCCGAACGGTGACGGCCCGCGCCGCGCGCGGTCAGCCGCCGGCGTCGGCGAGGGTGAGGAACTCGTCGCGGGTGCGAGGGTCGTCCCTGACGGCGCCGCGCAGCGCCGAGGTCACGGTCATCGCCCCGGGCTTCTGTACCCCGCGCAACGACATGCAGAGGTGCTCGGCGCGGACGATCACGCCGACGCCGCGCGGCCGCAGGCGCTCCTCGAGCCAGTCGGCGACCTGCGTCGTCAGGCGCTCCTGGACCTGAAGCCGGTGGGCGAACCGATCGACGACGCGGCCGAGCTTCGACAGGCCGATGATCCGCTCGCCCGGGAGGTAGGCGACGTGCGCGGTGCCGTGAAACGGCAGCAGGTGGTGGGCGCAGAGCGACTGGAACGGGATCTCGCGGACGACGACGAGCTCGTCGTAGCCCTCGTCGTTCGGGAACGTCGTCGCATTGAAGGCGACCGGCGAGAGCAGCTCGGCGTAGGCCTTCGCGACCCGGCGCGGAGTGTCGCGGAGGTGGTCGGAGTCGACGTCGGCGCCGAGCGCGGCGAGCAGCTCGGCCGCGGCGCGCTCGGCCGCGGCGAGGTCGATCGCGCTCGACCCCGGCGCCGGCGCCGCCGCGGCGATCGCCGCTTCGGCGCGGTGAGGGCCGGCGCCGTTTCGGCCGCCGCTCATCGGCTCGTCGCAGTGCCGGCGGCGAGCGCCTCGAGCGGCACGTCGGGATCGGCGAGGCGCGTGCGATCGACCTCGCGGCGCGACCGGATCAGCTCCCGGATCGGGTCGCTCACCTCCCAGACGTTGACGTTCATCCCGGCGACGACGCGACCGCCGTCGAGCCAGAAGGCGATGAACTCGCGTCCGGGGACGTCGCCGCGGAACACGACCTCGTCCCGGCTCGTCGCGTAGCCGCTGTACTCCATCCCGACGTCGTACTGGTCGGAGAAGAAGTAGGGGATCGCATCGTAGGCGGAGTCGTGGCCGAGCATCGCCCGGGCGGCGACCGGGCCCTCCTCGAGCGCGTTCGCCCAATGCTCGACCCGCAGCCGCCGGCCGTAGAACGGGTGCTGCGCGTTGGCTACGTCGCCGGCCGCGAACACCCCCGGGGCCGCGGTCGCCAGCCGCTCGTCGACGAGGATGCCGTCTTCGACCGCGAGCCCCGCCGCCTCGGCGAGTCCGGTGCGCGGCGAGACGCCGACTCCGACGACGACGCACTCGGTGGCGATCTCGGCGCCGTCGCGGGTGACGACCCGCTCGACCGCGCCGTCGCCCTCGAACCTGGCGGCGGTCGTCTCGGGGAGGAACTCGACCCCGTGGTCGCGATGGATGTCGAGGTAGACCGAGCCGATCTCGGGGCCGAGCACCCGCTCGAGCGGAAGCGCCGCCATCTCGAGCATCGTCACCTCGGACCCCTTCTCGCGCGCCGAGGCGGCGACCTCGGCCCCGATCCACCCCGAGCCGATCACGACGACGCGCTGGCGGCGGTCGATCCGCTCGCCGATCGCGCGCGAGTCGGCGACCGTGCGCAGGTAGAGGACGCCGTCGAGGTCGGCGCCCGGGAGGCCGAGGCGACGCGGCTCGGCCCCGGTCGCCAGCAGCACCGCGTCGTAGCCGATCCGCTCGCCGTCGCCGAGGACGACCTCGCGGCCGTGGGGGTCGAGCTCGGCGACCGGGGTCGAAGTCCGCAGCTCGATTTCGCTCTCGGCGTAGAAGCCCTCCGGGTGGACGTAGGGCTTCTCGTCGGTCTCGCCGCGCAGGTAGTCCTTCGAGAGCGGTGGGCGCTCGTAGGGCCGCTCGGCCTCGTCGCCGATCAGGGTCAGGCGACCGTCGAAGCCCTCCTCGCGCAGGGCCTCCGCCGCCTTCGCGCCGGCAAGCCCGGCGCCGACGACGACGAAGGTCGGTTGGCTCGCGTTCATCAGCTCGTTCTCCTCGGTCGGTGGTTGGCGGGCCGAGCGCCCGCTACCACGTATGCGTCACCGGCGGCGCGTTTCTTACCGCCCCGGTGATCGGGGGCCGGGCCGGGAACGGGCCTCCCGTCGGCGCGTCAGCGCCCCGTCGCCCTCGGCAGCAGGAACGGGTAGGCGCGGCGGCGGACGTGGCGCTGCCAGGCCCGGTCGATCCTCCTCGCCCACAGCAGCGCGCCCCAGAGCCGGCGGTCGGAGCGGTGATAGCGCTCGACCTCCGCCGCCGCCAGCGGCTCGTCGAGGTGGCGGTTCAGCCGGCCGATGAACGCCGGCAGCCAGCGGCCGAGGCCCTCCTTGATCAGGTTGCCGCAGAGGTCGAGGTAGACCTTGCGCAGATCCCGGTAGGTGTCGAGGATCCCGGGCGCGACGAAGCGGCGCAACGGGGCCCGCAGCGCCCAGGGGAACGCCTGCGCGATCAGGTCGAGGTCGAAGCGGGAGCGCCCGTCGGCCGACCAGATCAGCGGGGTCGAGACGTCGATGTAGCTGAGCTCGCCGTCCTCCCAGGTCCAGTTCGAAAGCTGAGCGTCGAGGCCGAGCCTCGGTCCGACCGCGGCGGCCGCCGAATCGACCACCGCCGCGACGACCGGGTGCCCGGCGGCGGGATCGGCGCGCGCCAGCACCGCCGGTGCCACCGATCGCGCCGGCAGGATCGGCTGGACGACGTACCCGGCGGCGCCCTCGCCGTCGCCCTCGACCGCCCGCAGCTCGGTCTCGGCGACCGGGATCCCGGCCGCTCGCAGGGCCTCGACGTAGTCGATGAGCGTTTGCCGGTAGGCCTCGAGGCGCTGGCGGCTGGGGAACGGCGGTAGCCGCTTGCACGCGAACGCGGGGTCCGCCGGTGGCCACGCGAGGACGAGCGAGATCTCCCCATAGCCGAGCACCGGCAGCGCGGTCTCGTCGCCGCGGGCGAGCGCCTCGCGGACGATTCGATCGAGCGCGTCGAGCTCGGTGTCGGCTAAGCGGGGGGTGGCCTCGGGGCGGCCGTCGCTCACGCGAGCGCCCCTCGCACCCCAGCGATCACTTCGTCGGCTTCGGCGTCGGAGAGGATCAGCGGCGGCTTGAACTGGGTCACGCGGTGGTCGTGCTCCGCGAAGACGGCGAAGATGCCGGCGTCGATCAGCCGCTTCGCCGCGAGCACCCCGCCCTCGGGCTCGTCGAAGCGCAGCCCGATCGTCAGGCCGCGGCGGCGGAGCTCGAACGGAAGCCCGGCAAAGCCGGCCTCGAAGCGCTCGCCGAGCGCTCGCACCCGGGCCAGGAACGCCGGCTCGAGGACCTCGTCGAGCACCGCGCCGGCGACCGCGCAGCCGACCTCGCTGCCGCCGAACGTCGACACGTAGGCGAATGGGTGGCGATCGAAGAACGCCTCGAGCTTGGCGCTCAGCAGCGCGGCGCTGATCGGGTAGAGGCCGCCGCCGAGGCCCTTGCCGGTGATCACGATGTCGGGCTCGATCCCCTCCTGCTGCCAGTACCAGGGGGTCCCGGTGCGGCCGAGGCCGGTCTGGACCTCGTCGACGACGAGCAGCGTGCCGCTGTCCCGCGCCGCCTCGGCGACCGCCGCCAGGTAGCCGGGGGCGGGCGGGGGAAAGCCGAGGGTCGCCGGGATCGCCTCGAGGATGACCGCCGCGGTCTCCTCGCTGATCAGGTCACGGATCGCTTCGGCGTCGTTGAACGGCACTCGCGCGAACCCGGCCGGCTCGAACCCGAACGGCTCGATCCAGCGCGGATCGCTCGCCGCCCAGCCGAGTCCGGCGAGCCCGTGGTATGCGCCGAGCGCCGCGACCACCTGCTCGCGGCCGGTCGTCGCTCGGGCGAGGCGAAGCGCGAGGTCGACCGCCTCGCTCCCCGAAGGGGTGAAGACCGCATAGGGAAGCCGGTCGTCGGTGCTCGCGGCGAGCCGCTCGGCGAGCCTGGCGCGCCAGCCGCTGATCAGGTGGTGGTTTCCGACATCGAGGTGGTCGAGCGCCTCGCGCAGCGCCCCGACCACGCGCGGGTGCCGGTGGCCGAGGTTGAAGACGCCACCGTTGCAGTGGCAGTTCCAGTACCAACGCCCGCTGTAGGCGTCGCGAAACCTCGGCCCCTCGCGCTCGCCGACCACGATCTCGACCCCGATCGCCCGCAGCGCCTGCGCCTTGCCGCGGTTGACGTGAGCGGCGAAGGCCTCGATCGCCTCGTCGCGCTCGCGATACGGCTGGGACCCGAAGCCGCTCCTCGATCCGCTTGCCATGCGATCACAGTACCCGCCGCGTGGTGCCGGCCTCCGCGCCGGGGCGCCGCGGTCCGTACCGCGCCGCAGAACGCCTCCGTAGAGCCGCCGTCGACCCTGCGGCTCGCTACTGATGAACTGACGCGTCGCGCCTCCAGACTGAGGGGCGAATGGAAAGCCGACGAGCGGGGGCGACGATGAAGATCACGGGACGAAGGAAGACGGGGCTCGGCCTGATTGCCGGCCTTGTCGCGGCATGCGCGCTGGCGGTGACGGCCTCGCCGGCCCTGGCGCTGAGCAACGGTGGCTTCGAGACCGGCAACACCAAGGACTGGAAGCGGAGCAGCCTCGGTAACGGCTTCTGGCGGGTGTACTCGGGCCCGGGCGAGATGCTTCCACCCCCGCCGCAGGGGACCTACGCCGCCCAGGCGTTCCAGAGCGGCCCCAGCTCCAACGTCCTCCACCGCACGCTGCGGTTGAAGAAGGGCGTGAAACACGTGCTGAAGATGAAGGTCTACTACCGGAACAACGCCGAGCGGTTCTACACGCCTGCGAGCCTCTCGCACACCGGGGCGGCCAACCAGCAGTACCGGATCGACCTGATCAAGCCGAAGGCGAAGCTGCGGACGATGAAGCCGGGCAAGATCCTGACGAACATCTTCCGGACCAAGGTCGGCGACCGGCGGGTGATGCGGCCGAAGCTGGTGAAAAAGAACATCTCCCGCTTCAACGGGCGAAAGGTGAGGCTGCGGATCGCCGAGGTCGACAACCGGGGCAACTTCGCCGCCGGGGTCGACGCGGTGAAGCTGGTCAAGCGCTGACCTAACCGGTTGCCGCGGTCTGCCGGTGATCGGGTGCGAACGCCCCGGGCACTGCCGGGCTGTCACGTTCAAAGCCCGTCGGCCGCCTTGGCGACCCGCCGGCGAGCCGCGATCGCCGCGGCGCCGGCCGCGAGCGCGCCGATCGCCCAACGTCTCGGGTTCCTGACGCGCGGCCGCTTCCTCAGCGACGTCGGGCTGAGGCTCGTGTGCAGGGCAGCCACCTCGCCGTCCGGGGCGCGGCTGAACACGACCGACGCGATGCCCGCCCCGAGCGCGGACAGGTCGATCTGGAACACGTAGGGGTCGTCGGGATCGGGGTGGAGGCGTAGGCCACGGCGTATCGCGGGGATCGGCATCTGCCCGCGAATCATCAGCCGCGCCCGGCGGACGGCGACCTCGACGCCGGGGCCGAGGAACATCCTCGGCTGGGGGTCGCAGAGAGCACCGGGGCCGAACGAGTAGAAGCCGCAGAGCTCGCTCCAGACCTCGGGACGCTCCGGGACGTCGCCCCGGATGGCGTCGTCGGGGACGTCGAGCAGGTGCCGCAGCAGCGCGTCGGCGACCGGCGTCGGAGCACCGCGCGGGTCGAACCAGCCGCTGTTGGCGAACGCCAAGACGCCGACGCCCGCGTCCGGGGCAAGCACCATGTCGGTGCGAAAGCCGTGCCAGATCCCGTCGTGGCCGACCGTCCGATGGTCGCCGAGCTGGTCACGGAAGAACCCCAGCCCGATGCCCGGCAGCCGGGGATCCGGTTGGTGGTGGGGCTCGAGCATCGTCGCCAGCGTCTCGGGCTTCAGCACCGAGCCGTGCTGATTGGCGCCGCCGGCGAGCAGCGCCGAGACGTAGCGAGCCATGTCGCTGATCGTCGAGTAGACGCCGCTCGCCCCGGCGGTCACGATTTCGCGGTCGGCGGCCGGCTTGAGGCCTCCGGAGCGCAGCTCGTACCCGGTCGCGAGGCGCGGGCGCAGCCGCTCCGATCGGACGAGGTCGGAGCTCGCCATGCCGAGCGGTTCGAAGATGCGCTCGCGGAGGTAGCGGTCGAACGCGAGCCCGCTGACGTCCTCGACGACCTGTCCGAGCGTCGCGAAGCCGTGATTCGAGTAGGCCCACTTGGTGCCCGGCTCGACGTCGAACCGCAGGCCTCGGCGGTAGTAGTCGGCGAGCGCCGGCGCCTGCCCCACCGGCGCGCCCCAGCCGAGCGCCGGCCGGAGCAGGTCGGACGGCCCTCGCACCGCGCGGACGCCGGCGGTGTGAGTCAGGAGCTCGCGCAGCGTCGGCTGCCGCAGACCCGGCTTCCCGGGGACCAGGCGGTAGGCGCGCAGGTAGTCCCCGGCGGGGGCGTCGAGGTCGACCAGCCCCTGCTCTGAGAGCTGCATGATCGCGATCGCGGTGAACGTCTTCGTGATCGACGCGATCCGGAACACCGTGTCCTCGGTGATCGGCGTGCTCGCCTCGAGGTCGGCGACTCCGTGGCCGTGGAACCACGAGAGCGATCCGTCGCGGACGGTCCCCACGGCCAGCCCGGCGGTCGGCCAGCGGTTGAGGACCTCGTCGACTCTGCGTCTGATCTCGCCCTCTGCACCGTTCACGGCCTCACGCTCCTTCGATCGGCGTCCGTGAGGGTTGCGCGCCACCGGGACGCCAGCCGTGAACGTAGCGATCGACGATGATGGGCGACCGCGGTGACCCCCGACTCAGAGCGGATACCTCGCGGCCCCGCCCCGATCGGGCGGCGGCAGCTGATCCTCGCCGGGCTCGTCGCCGCGGTCGCGATCGCGGCGCTCTACGTCCTCGTCCCCGCGATCGCCGGGCTCGAGGACACGTGGCGGCGGCTCTCGGCCGGCGACTCGATCTGGCTTTTGGCGGCGCTCGTCTTCGAGATCCTCTCGTACCTCTCCTACGTGGCGCTCTTTCACGCCGTGTTCCTCACCGGGCCGATGACGATCGGCTGGCGTGTGAGCTACCGGATCACGATGGCCGGGGTGGTCGCCTCGCGCGTGCTCGCCCTCGCGGGCGCCGGCGGGATCGCGGTCACCGCCTGGGCGCTGCGCCGGGTCGGGCTGCCGGGACGCGATGTCGCGGCGCGGCTGGCGGCTTTCTTCATCCTCCTCTACGGGGTCTTCATGGCCGGGATGCTGATCGGGGGGCTTGGCCTCTGGAGCGGCCTGCTCGCAGGCCCGGCGCCGGCGGCGCTGACCCTGGCGCCGGCGGCGTTCGGGGCCGTGGTGATCGTCGCCGTCCTCGTGATCGCCGCCGTCTCGAAGGATCTCGAGGAGGTCCTCGACCACTCGCCGGCGGCGTCGCGGTCGAGACGGGCGCTCGCCGCGGCCCCGGCGACGGTCTCGTCCGGGGTGGGGGCGACGATCTCGCTGCTGCGCTCGCCGCGGCCGGGGCTGCTCGGCGGCGTCGGGTGGTTCGCCTTCGACATCGCCGTCCTCTGGGCGTGCCTCGCCGCGTTCGGAGGCGCTCCGCCCGCCGCCGTCGTGGTGATGGCGTACTTCATCGGCCTGGTCGCGAACACGCTGCCGGTGCCCGGAGGGATCGGGGCCGTCGAGGGTGGGATGATCGGGGCGCTGATCGCGTTCGGGGTCGACGGCGGGCAGGCGATCGTCGGCGTGCTCGGCTACCGGGCCTTCGCCTTCTGGCTGCCGATCATCCCCGGCGCCGTCGCCTACCTCGAGCTGCTGCGCGAGCCCGGCCGCTCGACGCCGCACGGCTCGACCGGCGCGCGCGACCGGCGGGACGAGCTCACCTAGGCGACTGCTCCGATCCGGGCGCCCGGTCCTCGTGCGGGACCACGATCACCGGCCGCCCGGCAGTGGTTCAGGACCCCGCCGGAGACGCTGCCGACGAGCACCGAGGGCAGCTTCGAGGTCCCGAGCGAGCCCATCACCACCGCTCGAGCCCGATGCGCGTCGGCGAGGTCGACGATCGTGCGCCAGACGCGCTGGCGGCTCGCGACCGTGAGCGGGTCGGCGTCGAAGTTCGCCGCCTCGGCGACCTCGACCCCTTCGGCGGTGACTCGCTCGGCCGCCTCGCGGGCGGCCGCGTCGAACTCCTTTGCCGCGGGGGCGAGCGGGTGGCCCTCGCCGACCTCCCGGCCTTGGAACATCAGCGCCGAGGGCGGGACCCAGACGTGGACCAGCCGGGCGCGCCCGCCGCCGGCCATCGCGCCAACCTCGCGGATCGCGTTCGCAGCGTCGGCCGATCCGTCGTAGCAGAGCAGGAACGGGCGCTGCCCCGAGCTCGTCATCTCGCCCCCCGGGCCGCGGCGCGAATTATCCGCACAAGGTACGGGGGATCGAGCGCGCGCGAGCCCCGCCTCGAGCCGGTGGCGGAAGGCGGCGGTCAGCGGGAGACGATCGGCGCTCGGCGCCCAGCGCGGTCACGCTGAGCGCCGGGTCGGTGCGGCTAGAGCTTCTCGCGTCGCCGCCGCCGCTCTTCCGCTTCCTCCTCGTGCCGCTTTGCCGCATCGACGGCCGTGCGAGCGCGCTTGTCGATCTGCTCGCTCTCCTCGCGGGTCTCGCGCGCGGCCCTTGCGTGCTCTTCGGCCTGGCGCTCGTGAGCCTCGGCCCGCTCGCGCTTCGCGTCGGCCTCCGGGCGGAGTTCGCGAGCCCGCTCGATCTTCGCGTCGGCCTCCTGCCTGTGTGCCTCCTCCTGCTGGCGGAGCTTCGGCCGAAGCTCGGCCCGGCGCTTGTTCCGCCGCCAGAGGAAGTACCCGACCGCGGCGATCACGACCACCACCGCGACGACGATCACGATCACCCAGATTGCGTCCATGTCGATCTCCTCTCGTTCGAGCTCCCGGGCCCGGCCTGGTCCGTCCGAAGGCGCCGGAACTCCTTGGCCCTCACCGGGACCCAGAATCTATGTACCCGGCGAAGGCGCAGTCATGCGCGCTGGTCGGAGGGCCGCCGATCGCGTCGGCGCCGGCATCCGACGTCGACTCGTTCCTCGACCGGGTTCGCGACGAGGGCCGCCTCGGCGGCGAGACCGAGGCGGCGGCGGCGGCGGTCAGGGCTCGCCCCCGCCTGCCTCGAGCTCGCTCGCCTCGACGTGAGCCAGCAGGCGCTCGATCTCGTCCTGATGGCCGGTGCCGAGGCCGCGCCGGGTCGCGTTCAGCGCGCCCGCGGCGACGCCGAGGCGCAGGGCGTCGATCAGCGATCGGCCACGCGCCAGCCCGACGCCGATCGCGGCGAACATCGAGTCTCCCGTTCCGATCGGGTCGCTGGGCTCGAGGCGCGGCCCGGCGAGCTCGAGCAACCGCCCCTCGACCAGCGCCAGCGCCGGGCGATCGGCCCGCGAGACGACGATCGCGCGGGCGCCCCGCCGCCCGAGCTCGGCGATCGCGGCGAGCAGGTGGTCGCGGCCCGGGGTCGGCGACAGCCCCTCGGCGATGAGTTCCTCGTCGCTGATCTTCAGCAGGTCGACCCCGCCCTCGAGCGCACCGGAGAGCGCCGGGCCGGTCAGGTCCACCAGCACGATCGTCCCGTTCGCCCTCAGGTCGGAGGCGAGGCGCCGATAGACCTCGCTATCGAGCGCCTCGGGCGGCTGGGGGCCGGTGAGCAGCGCGACGCCCGCGTCGAGGCCGGCCGCGAGCATGACGCCGTAGAGCTCGTCGGTTTCGTGGCGCCACAGCCGCGGCCCCTCGGCGGCCGCGATCTCGACCCGCTCGCCGCTGCGTCGATCGTGGACGTAGGACCCGCTTCGCCCGTGGCCCGCGACGCTTCGCACCTCGACGCCCCCGCCGTCGAGCAAGCTCCCGAGGACCTGCCCGGCCTCGCCGGCGAGCGCGATGCAGAGCACCACCTCGGCGCCGAGCTCGCCCGCCATCCGCGCAACCCAGACGCCCTGACCACCGGCGTGGTAGTGGATCTCCGGCCCCTGCTCGTCTCCGGCCTCGATCGTCACCGTCAAGACGGGGCTCGGGGCGAGCACGGCGAGGCGGGGCTTGCGCTGCGGATCGGACACCGCGGAGGCAACTTAGCGGCCGGCCGCGAGCGCTGGTCCCAGCGCTCCTCGGGATCAGCCGACGGTTGAGTATCGCGATCCGTCCGCCTATGATCGCGCAATGACACTCGGGGTTCGGTGGTTCGGAGGGGTCGGAGGGGTACTGGCGCTCGTCGCCTGCGTCGGCGTCACGGCGTCGTCGGCGGACGCGACGGTCGGCCTGCGGAGCACATTCGACACCAGCACTCAGGGGTGGACGCCGGCCGAGATCGCCGACCCGTTCGAGTGGCGAGCGGGCGGCGGAAACCCGGGCGGCCACATCACGTCCGCGCGCGGCACGGGCGGGACCGCTGGCGCCGACTCGCCCTCGTCCTGGGCCGGCAACCGGTCGACCGCATACGGCGGCACGATCAGCTTCGACATCCGGCTTGATCCGGGGATCGTGGGACAGCCGCTCGAGGTGATCCTCGACTCGAGCAACCCCGGGATCGGCGACCTCTGGGTCTCCTTCGGCAGCGTCTCGATACCCGACTGGGAGCGGCGCGTCGTGCGCCTCGCACCGAGTCCGCAATGGAATCGAGAGGGCAGCGCCCCGGTCAACAGGACCGCGTTCGAGGAGGTCCTCGGCAGCCTCGGGAGAGTTCGGATTGCAGCCGGGCTCGCTCAGACCGACGACCGCATCTACTTCGACAACATCACCCTCGCCAGCGACGTCAAGCGATCGCTGACGCTGAAGCGCCGGGCGAAGCGCTTCTTCGGCAAGCTGCGGCCGCTCAATCCCTGCGCGAAGCGGCAGAAGGTGACGATCTTCCGCAAGCGGGGCGGCCCCGACGCGAAGCTGAAGACGGTCAGGACCGACGCGCGCGGCGAGTACGGGTTCCGCGCCGCGAGTCCGCGACGCGGCCGCTACTACGCCTCCGCGGCGCGGTCGTTCGCCGCCGGCGGCGGCAACTGCCTCGCGGCGCGATCGAAGACCGTCGCCGTCGGCTGACCGCCCCGACCGGCTTAGAGCTCCCGCCATGCCGGATGAGGGACTCGCACCGCTGACACGCACCCGACGTCGCTGGAGTCGAGAAGCAGGTTGTCGACCGCCGCTCGCGGCTCGGCTCAGGCGGCGACGGCGAGCTTCCGCGACCGGTGAGCCACCGAGCCTCGCCGCGCCTCGTAGGCCTCGATGAACTTGAGCCAGAGCTCGCTGCGGGTCGGGAACGGCGCCACGGCGTGGGCGAGAGCGCTGATCGGCACCTCGCCGACGATCGCGATTGTCGCCGCGTGCAGCAGGTCGGCCACCTCGGGCCCGACGAACGTTGCTCCGACGACGATTTCGCGCTCCGCGTCGACGACGAACCTGGTCGTACCGCGGGCACCGCGGCCGTGGAACGCCGCCCCGGCGGTGGCGGAGGTGCTGAGGTCGATCGCCTCGGCCTCGATCCCCTCGCGCAGTGCTCCGACGAGAGTCAGCCCGACGGCGGCGACCTGGGGGTCGGTGAAGATCACCCGCGGCGCGGCAGGTCCGTCGGCGATGGCGGCGACGGGGATTCCGTCGATGTGATCGGCGGCGAGGCGGGCCTGGTACTTGCCCGAGTGGGTGAGCAGCGAGCGCCCGTTGACGTCACCGACCGCATAAAGCCACGACAGCCCGGGGACGCGCATCTGGTCGTCGACGTCGATGTAGCGGCCCGACTCGAGACCGACGGTTTCGAGCCCGAGGTCGCGGGTCAGGGGCGCGCGGCCGATCGCGACCAGCAGGCGGTCGCCGGTCACGGTCTCGCCGTCGTCGAGGCTGACCGTGATCTCGCCGCCGTCGCGGCTGGCCGCGGTCGCCAGGGTGCCGGTCCGGATGTCGATCCCCTCGCGCTCGAGGGCCTGCCGAAGCTCCTCGCCGGCGAACGGTTCCTCGCGGGGCAGCAGCTGGTCGGCGGCTTCGATCAACGTCACCCTCGAGCCGAGGGCCGACCACGCCTGTGCCATCTCGACGCCGACGACGCCGCCGCCGACGACGAGCAGGTGCTCAGGGACCTCGTCGGCGGTCGCCAGCTCGCGGTTGGACCAGGCGCCGGCCTCGGCCAGGCCCGGGATCGGCGGCATCAGGGCGCTGGTGCCGACCGCGATCACGACGGCCTCGCGGGCGAGCAGCAGGTCGTCGCCGACCCGCACCCGGCGCTCGCCCTCGAGGCGGGCGTGTCCGCGAATCAGCTCGACGTTGCGCCGCTCCAACCAGGGCAGCTGGTGGTCGTCGCGCAGTCCGCCGACGATCGCGTCGCGACGCTTCAGCACCGCGGCGACATCCACTTCACCGGTGACGGCCTCGGCCGCGCCCGGTACGCGGGCCGCCTCGCGCAGGACCTCGCTGGCGCGCAGCAGGGCCTTCGACGGCATGCACGCGAAGTAGGAGCACTCGCCCCCGACCAGCTCACGCTCGACGATCGCGACGTTCTTGGCGCCGCGCTCGCCGATCCGGCCGGCGAGGACCTCGCCGGCGGGGCCGGCCCCGATCACGATCACGTCGAACTCCTTGCTCATGGTTCCTCCGATTGGTTGGGGGCTTTAGTCCCCCGTTACGCAGGGGCATGAATCGGAGCGATCGGGCGGGCGAAAGGATTCAGGCGAGGGCGAGGCGCGGCACCTCGGCCGCCGGTCTCGAGCGCGTCGAGGGAGGCGCGGCCGAAGCCCCGAGTCAGCTGCATCCCGACCTGGCTGGCGCCGCCGGAGAGGACGAAGGCGCGCGCCATCCGATCACCCCGCCCCGCCGATCCTCAGCGTCGCGGCTCGTCGGCCGGCGTCGGCGCGTCGGCGAGGGCCTGCAGCCCGCCGACGGTGCGCTCGAGGCTCTTCAGCATCCGGCGGCAGTTGGGGCACCACCGCGCGTGGCGCGCGACCTTGGCAGCGGTGCGCTCGTCGAGCTCGCCGTCGAGGAGCTCCGACATCTGGGCGCGGGTGGCGCGGCAGTGCTCGTGGTAGAGCTTGATCGGGTTGAGCGTGGGAGTCATACGTATCGCTCCGCGAAGTAGTGGTCGAGCTTGGCGCGCAGCGCCATCCGGCCGCGGTGCAGGCGGCTCTTCAGCGCTCGCTCTCCGATTCCGAGGATCTCGGCCGCCTCGGTCGTGCTCAGCCCCTCGACGTCCCTGAGCGTCACCGCGGTGCGGTAGTCGAGCGGCAGCTCGGCCAGCGCGCTGTCGACGGCACCGAGGAACTCGCGTGACTCGAATACCCGCTCGGGGCTGCTGCCCCAGTCGGGCACGCGCTCGCCGACCAGGTCGGGGTCGTCGATCTCGAGTGGCCCGTCGGTTCGGCGGCGCAGGCCTCGATAGGCCTCGTTGATGCCGATCCGGGTCAGCCAGGTGTAGAAGCGCGAGCGGCCCTCGAAGCGGCCGATGTTCTGCCAGGCGCGCATCAGCGCCTCCTGGACGGCGTCGTAGGCGGCGTCGCAGTCGCGCGTGATCCGGTGGAGCGCCCGGCGCAGGCGGGTCGAGTAGCGCTCGGCGAGCTGATTGAAGGCGTCCTGGTCGCCGCCCCGGGCGCGGGCGACGAGGCGGTCCTCGTTCTGTCCTGTCTGGGTCATCCGGATCGTGGTCAGTTGGGTCGGTGGGGACAGTGTCGCCTCGGTCATGCACGAATGGGACAGGGGCGGGAGCGGAAAGGATTCGAATCCGCAGCGCTCGCGAATCCTTCCCGGCCGCGGCGCGGTCTGACCGGCGAACACAAACGAAGTCGGGAAAGGTGACAATGATTGAACCGATCAAGCTGAGCCGAGGCAATTTCGAGCAGGAGGTGCTGCGGTCCGACGTGGCCGTGCTGGTCGACTACTGGGCGGCGTGGTGCGGTCCCTGCCGCGCAATCGCGCCGACGATCGACGCGATCGCCCGCGAGCACGAGGGCTCGCTCAAGGTGGGCAAGGTCGACGTCGACTCCGAGCCCGAGCTCGCCGCGACCGCGGGCGCGATGAGCATCCCCTACGTCGTCCTGTACCGAGACGGTGAGGCGGTCGCGCACGCGATCGGCGCCCGGCCCAAGGAGCAGCTCGAGCGCGCCCTCGGGCTCGAGGCGAGGCTCGACCTTGCGGCGTAATCCGCTCGGATCGACGACTTCGATCTGTCCGCACTGTAAGGCCACGCTCCCGGCCGAGCTGGTCGAGCGCAATGGCCGCGTCGTCCTCTCGCGCCGCTGCCCCGACCACGGCTCGATCGAGGCGGTCGTCTACGGCGATGCCGAGCGCTATCTGGAGATCCAGCGCTTCGACAAGCCAGGTATCGAGCCGCTCGAGCGGCAGACGGAGGCGGTCGACGGCTGCCCGCACGACTGCGGGATCTGCCCCGAGCACGCCCAGCACACCTGCCTGGGAATCATCGAAGTCAACACCGCCTGCAACCTCGACTGCCCGATCTGCTTCGCCGACTCGGGGACCGGCCCCCAGGAGCACGGCTTCTCGCTCAGCCTCGAGCAGGTCGAGTCGATGCTCGACGCCTTCGTCCGGGCCGAGGGCGAGCCCGAGTCGGTGCAGCTCTCGGGCGGCGAGCCCTCGATCCATCCCCAGATCCTCGGGATGCTGAGCGCCGCTCGCGAGCGGGGGATCGACCTGGTCATGCTGAACACCAACGGCATCCGGCTCGCCCGCGACCGAGGCTTCGCCCCCGCCCTGGCGGAGATCGGCGTCCACGTCTATCTGCAGTTCGACGGCTTCGACGGGGCGACGCAGATGGCGATCCGCGGCCGCGACCTGACGGCGGAGAAGCTGCGCGCGCTGGATCGCTGCGCGGGCGCGGGCGTGTCCGTCTCGCTCGCCGCCGCGATCGAGCGCGGCGTCAACGAGCACGAGGTCGGCGGGATCCTCCGCTTCGGCATCGAGCACCCGGCGGTCAACGGCGTCTTCTTCCAGCCCGTGACCCACTCCGGCCGCTTCCGCGCCGACACCGACCCGCTCGACAAGCTCACCAACTCGGACGTCATCGACGCGATCGCGGACCAGCTTCCCGACTGGTTCGCGATCGACGACTTCGTGGCCGTCCCGTGCTGTTCGCCGAGCTGCCGCTCGGCGACGTTCGCCCTCTACGACGGCGAGGACGTGATCCCCCTGCCGCGCCTCGTCGACGTCGAGGACTACCTGGACTACGTCACGAACCGTGCTGTCCCCGACCTCGAGGTGCGCGAGGCCCTCGAGGGCCTGTGGTCGGCGAAGGCAGCCGGAGGCTCGGACCCGGTGGCGCAGCGCCTCGACTGCGTGGCCTGCGCCACCGGGATGCCGCCCGGGCTGCGCGAGGTGGCGGCGCGCGGGTTCATGGTCGTCGTGCAGGACTTCCAGGACCTGTACACGCTCGACGTCGAGAAGCTGCGCAAGTGCTGCGTCTCGGAGATCACCCCCGACGGCCGGCTGATCCCGTTCTGCGCCTACAACTCGGTCGGATATCGGGAGCAGGTCCGGGCCGAGACCTCGCGCGCGGCCGCGGACGGCCGGGCCTCCCGCCGGGTCGCGACGCCGCACCGGGTCGAGACGTCGGGGGCCGGCAGGCGATGAGCGCCCAGCCCCCCCGTCCGCGCGCCGCGCCGGCGCCGTGGCCCGAGCTCTCACCCGACGAGCTCAAGTCGTGCTGCGCCACGGCCTACGAGCACCCGGCGGTGAGATGGCTGCTGGGCGGCGAGCTGCATCCAGGCGGCGAGGCGACGACGCGACACGCGCTCGACCTGATCGGCGTCGGGAGCGCGGACGAGCTGCTCGACGTCGCCTCGGGCACCGGTGCGTCGGCGCTGCTCGCCGCCGGCGAGCGGGGCTGCCGCGTCATCGGGGTCGACTTCGGAACGCAGGCGGTGCTGGGTGCCGCCTCCGCTGCCGAGGCGAGCGGGCTCGGCGACCGGGTCCGATTCGTCCGCGGCGACGCCGAGTCGCTGCCGCTCGAGGACGACTCGGTCGACGCCGTGCTGTGCGAGTGCTCGCTGTGCACGTTCCCCGACAAGCCGCGCGCGGTCGAGGAGATGCGCCGCGTGCTGCGGCCCGGAGGGCGGGTGGCGATCTCCGACGTCGTCATCGACCCCGAGCGCCTGCCCGCCGAGCTGCTGGGCCCGCTGCCATCGATCGCCTGCGTCGGTTCCGCGCTGCCACCGAGCGGCTACGAGGACCTGCTCGCCGGCGCGGGCCTGGAGGTGTTCGGCGTCGACTCCCGCCCCAGCGACGCGGCGGCGTTCGCGCGTCGGATCGAGGAGCGGCTGCGGGGGGCGCGGATCCTCGGGCTCGACGGCCTCGCCGGGGCATTAGTGTCGACCCGCGATGCGATCGAGCTGGTCCGGGCGGCGCGGCGCGCGATCGACGACGGCTCGCTCGGCTACGCGATCATCGCCGCCCGGCTGCCCGACCGCGCACCGAGGCCGGCGCTCGACGGCGGGGCCGGGCCGGGGCGGCGCCGATGACCCGGGTCGTCGCCCTGAACCCGCATCCGGCCGAGCCGCGCTCGAGCGCGATCGAGCTCTCCCAGGCGCTGCTCGCAAACGCGCGCGTCCGGCCGTTCGTCGAAGGCTTGGGCATGACGTCGGCACTTCGTGCACCGGCTCTGCAGCTCCCCTTCAGCCTCGGCTTCTTCGCCGGCTCGCTGGCGGCCTTCGCCAAGTTCTGCCTTGGTTGCTGAGGGGACCTGCGACGCGCGCTGGCCCAGGGCGTCCGCAAACCGCCGTGGCGGATCGCCAGAGCTCGCCCGCGTGTCATCGTTGAGCCAACGCGGGCGATCCCTGCCGAGGAGGATCCGCCCGACAACTCGCGCACCACGAGGCCCACTGGTTGACGACCGCGGGCACGCGGCCCGCAGCGCGGCGACCTGGTCCTCGATTGCGCCGTCCTCGGCATTTCGTCTCGGCATTTCGTCGCGCCACGGCACCAATTCGACCCTCTCGGCACGCGAACGATTCGCGGCCGGAATCCTTTGCCGGCGAGCGGCGTTCCAATCGGCATGACGTGCGAGCACCTCGATGCGATCAAGCGACCCGCCGAGCCGCGCGCGGAGGCTTGCGAGGAGTGCGGGGCGACGAGCTCGCTGCGCACCTGCCTCGTCTGCGGCCACGTCGGCTGCTGCGACTCGCGCCTCGGGCACGCGACCGAGCATGCGAGGGCGAGCGGCCACCCGGTCATCCGCGCCACCCCGAGAGGGAACGGATTCACATACTGCTACCCCCACCGCGCGTACCTCTGACCGGGACCGCTGCGATTAGGCTCGGGCGATGAGCGAATTTCGGCCGATCGGCGACTATGGCCTGCTCGCCGACTGCAACGGCGCCGCCCTCGTCGACCGCTCGGGCTCGATCGACTGGCTCTGTCTGCCGCGCTACGACAGCCCCGCCGTCTTCGCCAGAATCCTCGACCCGCGGGCGGGCCACTGGTCGATCCGGCCGCCGGAGGGATTCGAAGTCGAGCGGCGCTACATCGAGGGGACGCTGGTGCTCGAGACCACGTTCAGAATCGCGTCGGGGGTGGCACGCATGCGCGACGCGATGGCGTTCGCGCCCGGCCAACGCGGGCACGACCTCGGACTTGACGCGCCGCACGAGGTCCTGAGGCTGGTCGAGTGCCTGTCGGGGAGGGTCGAGCTGGAGATGGAGCTTGCGCCGCGGCCCGAGTACGGCCTGTCAACGCCGGTGCTGTACCACCGTGACGGCGGAGCGAGGACGGTGGGCGGGCCGAACCAGGTGGTCGTCTCCGCCGGGGTCGAGACCGAGATCGCCGATGCGACGATGCGGGCGCGCTTTCCGCTCGGCCGGGGAGAGCGCGCCGGCTTCGCGCTGCGATGGGTCCCCGCCGAGCAGGCCGAGCCCGAGGTCACGCCGGCCGGCTCGGTCTCGGAGCGGATCGCGGATGTCGTCGAGGGCTGGCGATCGTGGGAGGCCGACCACGACATCTACGAGGGTCCACACCGCGAGCAGGTGCGCCTGTCCTCGCGGGTGCTCAAGGGCCTCACCTACCGTCCGACCGGCGCGATCGTCGCCGCTCCGACGACCTCGCTGCCGGAGACGGTGGGCGGCGAGCGCAACTGGGACTACCGCTACTCGTGGATCCGCGACGCCAGCCTGACCCTGCAGGCGCTCTACATCGGGGCCTGCTCCGACGAGGCCGACGCCTTCCTCGCCTTCCTCGCCAACTCCGCGGGCGGCCACGTCCACGGCGAGCCGATCCAGATCATGTACGGCGTCGGCGGCGAGCGCGACCTTTCAGAGCGCGTCCTCGGCCACCTGCGCGGCTGGCGCGAGTCGCGCCCGGTCCGGGTCGGCAACGGCGCCTGGATGCAGACCCAGCTCGACGTCTACGGAGAGCTGCTCGAGTCGCTGCTCATGTACCGCGAGCGCCTCGGCGAGCTCGACCGCTCGACTCAGCACTTCGTCGCCGACCTCGCCGACGCCGCCGCCGACAGCTGGGAGCGGCCCGACGCCGGGATGTGGGAGATGCGCGGCGAGCCGCGCCATCACCTTTCCTCGAAGCTGTTCTGCTGGGTGGCGCTCGATCGCGCCGTCACGCTCGCCCCGAGCTTGGGACCAGATGCCAGCCCCGACCGCTGGGCCGAGGAGGCCGAGCGGGTCCGTGCCGCCATCCTCGAGCGGGGCTGGAGCGAGCGCGGCCAGGCCTACACGCAGTCGTTCGGCTCCGACGAGCTCGACGCCTCGGCTCTGCTCATGCCCCTGTTCGGCTTCGCGGCGGCGAGCGACGACCGGGTGCGCTCGACGATCGAGCGGATCGCCTCGGAGCTGACGGAGGACGGCCTCGTGCTGCGCTACCGCACGACGGAGGCGCCGAATCCCGACGGTCTCCCCGGCGAGGAGGCGACGTTCGTCATCTGCAGCTTCTGGCTCGTGCGCTGCCTGGTCCAGCTCGGTGAGCTCGACCGCGCGCGGACGTTGCTCGACCGGGTGCTCGGATACTCGAACGACCTCGGCCTGCTCGCCGAGCAGGTCGACGCAGCCAGTGACGAGCTGCTCGGCAGCTTCCCGCAGGCATTCAGCCACGTCGGCCTGATCAGGGCCTCTTGGGACGTTGACTCCGCAGTTGGGAAATCCGCAGCCGCACGCTGACCGCGGACCGGAGCCGTAGAGTCGGCGATCCATCGTCGTGCGTCGTCGCCGAGCGCGATCCGACGATCGAATCCTTTCCGGGATCTCGATGATCGGATGGTGTATGAGAGCAACAGGGAGCGAACGATGAAGGCGATCTGGAACGGCACGGTGATCGCCGAGAGCGACGAGACCGTCCACCTCGAGGGCAATCACTGCCTCCCGCCCGAGAGCGTCGACGACCGCTACCTCAGAGGCGCCCTGATGCGCTCGGTCTGTCCCTGGAAGGGGATCGCGAGCTCCGACACGATCGAGGTCGGCGGCGACCGCAGCCGCGACGCCGCCTGGACCTACCGCCACCCGTTCGCTTGGATCCGCAAGATCCGCGACCACGTCTCCTTCTCGAACGGCGTCCAGGTGCGACCGGAGCGCGGATGAAGATCGAGCTCCTCTACTTCGAGGGATGCCCCAGCTACGAGGCGCTGCTTCCGCGGCTGCAGCACCTGCTGGCCGAGGCCGGCGTGGACGAGGAGATCGAGCTGCGTCGCGTGGAGACCCGCGAGGCGGCCGAGAGGCAGCGGTTCCTCGGCTCTCCGACGGTTCGCATCGATGGCGTCGACGTCGACCCCGGCGCCGCCACGCGAACCGACTTCGGGATGAAGTGCCGCCTCTACCGCTCCCCGAGCGGGACTTCGCCGACGCCGTCGGAGGAATGGATCGAGGCGGCGCTGGCTCGCTCGCGCCGATGAAGCGGTTCGATCCGATCCCGGCACGGCAGCGAAATTCACGGCTGAGTGGCATGCGAGCACGACCTGCTCGACGGTGCGGCTCCTAGCCGCGCAGGTACCGCGCGGCCCAGGCGGCGAGCACGTCACCGACGTAGGTCGCATCCTCGCGCCGGCTGAGGAGGTGATCCGCGTCGTCGAGCGAGACGAAGCTCTTGGGGTGCCTCGCCGCGTCGAAGATGCGGCGTGCGTTGTCGACGCCGACGAGCTCGCCCCGAGGGGCGTGAAAGACGATCAGCGCCCGATCGAGCGCCGTCACCTTGGGAAGCAGGGCCTGCGAGCGGATGTCATCGAAGAACTCGCGCCGCACCGTGAACGGGCGGCCGCCGAGCACCACCTCGGCTTCGCCCCCGCGCTCGATCTTCGGAGTCGCGTCGGCGAGCAGGTGCTCGACGTGGGACGGATCGGCCGGCGCGCCGATCGTGGCCACGGCGCGCGCCTCAGGGATCTGCTCCGCCGCAGCCAGCACCGCGGCCCCGCCGAGGCTGTGACCGACGATCAGACGCGGCGCCTGATGGTGGTCTCGCAGATGCGCTGCCGCGGCGACCAGGTCGCCGACGTTGGATGAGAAGTCGGTGTTCGCGAACTCGCCCTCGCTCGAGCCAAGTCCGGTGAAGTCGAATCGGAGCACCGCGATTCCCCCGTCGCCGAGCGCCCGAGCGATCGTCCCGGCGGCGGCGAGGTCCTTGCCGCAGGTGAAGCAGTGGGCAAAGAGCGCGAACGCGTGTGGCTCGCTCGGCCGGTCGAGCCTGGCGGCGAGCTGATCCCCACTCGCTCCCGTGAACTCCAACCGCGTCGGCGCCGCGGCCATCTCGCTCAGCCTTCCTGGGAAGGCCGTCGCCGGACCAGCGCGTCGAGCGCGCCGCGGCGGTCGAGGGCGAGAAGCGAGTCGGCGCCCCCGATCGGATCGCCGTCGATGACGATCTGCGGGTGCCGTCATCCGCCCGGTTCGGCACATCAGCGCGTGGCGGCCCCCGGGCACGGTCTCGATCGGGATCTCGGTGAACTCGATCCCGCGGCGCCGCAGCAGCGAGCGGGCGATCCTGCAGGAGCCGCAGATCGCGAGCGTGTAGAGCTCCACCGCCGCCTGCTGGGGGCGGTCGGCCTCGATTCCCGTCGCGTGGCGACCGCCGGCGGGCGCTGTGTGGTGACGGTGGTTCATGCCAGTCCGATGCAAACGGGCGGCGAGCGATTCACGGATCCCGGTCAGGTCGAGCTGCGATCGCCGATCCGGTCAGGCGGCCGCGCGGCTCTCGGTCGCCTCGCTGATGCTGTCGAGGCCCTGCCGGTAGATCTGGGCAAAGCCCGAGCCGAGCTCGTCGGCGTCGCCCCCGGGCGTAGGCTCGGGCTCCGCTGTCCAGCTGATCTGGCTGTGGTCGCCGTGGTCGTGGACGTCGAACCCGCGAGCTGTGGGACTGGACGGGAAGCGGCGACTCGAGGATCTCGTGCGCGTAGTAGCGGCCCTCGTCGGAGCGCTCGGTGATGCGCTCGACGAGTTCGCCGCCGCCCTCCATCGTGCACGAGCGCAGGTCGCCATCGAGGCTCGATCCGGCCAGCGCCGGCAGCCAGTCGCCGATCCGGCCCGGGTCTCCGGCGACCTCCCAGACGATCTCGGCCGGGGCGTGGACGGTGATCTCTTCACTTACCACCGGTGGCCTGGACCCACCGCCGCGTTGACACCTACCTGAGTTGATCGCTCGGATGCCGAGGAGGGGCGTAGCCCCGACGAAGGCATCCGAGGCGGCGCCCAGGATGGCCGCTCGACCCACCCAAGGAGATCGAGTTGGCAACCCAACGCAACTACCGCAAGTTCACCGCCCAGCAGAAGCTGGAGATCGTCTTGGCCGGCCTGCGCGGCGACCGGTCGATCCGCGACGTCTGCCGCGAGCACGAGATCGCCGAGACCCTTTACTACTCCTGGCGCGACAAGCTCCTGGAGTCCGGCAAGCTGGCGCTCGCCGGCAAGGACGAGCGCCTGGCCGAGAAGGAGCTGCAGAAGAAGATCCGCGAGCTCGAGCGAGCGCTCGGACGCAAGACCTACGAGCTCGAGGTCGCGGGGGAAGCATTGCGGGGCTGGGAGTGAGAGAGCGCGTTGCCCGGTCCCGCCAGCTCGTGGCTCGCGGCCGCAAGGTCGCGGTCGTGGCGCGCGTCATGCGGGTCAGCCGGCAAGCGATCTACCGGACCCCGAAGCAAAGGACGGATCCGGGCCCGAGGCCGGTCTCGGGTCCGGTCGACTCCGCGATCGTCGAGGTCGCGAAGGCCAATCCGACCGACGGCACCCGGATGGTCGCCGCCCTCGCCGGCAGGGAGATCGGCAAGCCGGTCTCGCGCAAGCGCGCCCAGCGGGTGATGCGCCAAGAGCGACTGCTCCAGCGCCACCGCCCCCTGCACCGACGCAAGCGCCCCGGCTTCTTCCGGGTCGAGCGCCCCGACCAGCTCTGGCACATGGACATGACCTCGGTCTGGACCGCCGAGCACGGCTGGTGCTACCTGAACGCGATCGTCGACTGCTGCACCCGTGAGATCCCCGCCTGGGCGCTCGACATCCGCTGTCGCCGCCAGGAGGCCCTGGCGGTGGTCGAGGCCGGCGTTGCCGCCCACGGGATCGGCGACGAGGGCCTGGTCCTCGGGACTGACAATGGCAGCGCCTACACGTCCCGCGGCTTCCGCGCCCGGCTCTCCGAGCTCGGTATCACCCACCGCCGCGGCGGCTACCGCGACCCCGAGTCGCAGGCATTCATCGAAAGCTGGTTCGGGATGCTGAAGCGCCGCGAGGTCTGGCGCCACGACTACGAGACGCTCGAGGACGCGAGGGCGGGGATCGGACGCTACGTCGACCGTTACCACCACCGCCCGCACCAGTTCCTCGGCTACCGGACCCCGAAGGAGGTGAGGCAGACCTGGGAGGATGCCCAGGACGCAGAAGCCCTACGAAATCAAGCGGCCTGAGGCCTGAGGTGTCAACGTTGGCGGGGTCCAGGCCGCCGGGGTCAATTCACCGTGCAGCGCCCTGTCGGGGTGGCGGGAACGCCATCGCCACGTTCTCGTGGGTATCCCGCGCGACGATGCTTACTCTGCAGAAGCCTCTCCCTGAGCCGACGATGCCGCGTCGTCGACGGAATCCCCGGCGAGCGCTCGCCTGGTCGCCCCCTCGGCACCGCTTCCTGCTGCCGGCCGCGCCAAGATATCGTCGAGGGTGGCACCCACTTCCTCCAACCTCCCCCTGAGCACCTCGTCCACCGTATCGCCTACCTCCACTCCCTCTAGGACCTCCGAGAGCGTCGCCTGAGCCTCCCCCAAGCTCTCCCTCCCCAACCTGCTGAGGGACCGGCTCAAGATCCGCAGGATCTCGGGATGCTCGGCGATGGTGTCCAGGGCCTTCTCGAGGATGGCGCGTACATGCTCGAGCCTGACCTTCAGGAGCACCTTCGCCTCTACGCCCTCAATCTCCAGCTTGACGCGATCGAGCGTCGCGTCGACCCCGACCGAGAGCTTAACTACGTTGGCAAGCTCTGCGAGGACGGAGACGTGAGCCCTTAGGTCCTCAACCTCCAGGTTGATCCTGGCGACCTCGAGCTCGCGGACGTCCAGCAACACGTCTGGCTGTTGGTCCTCCGATGCCGCGTCCGTCGCCGCGTCCGTCGCTGGCACGCGCCGGGATCGGAAGAGCGCCCGCACGGTCGCGCTTACCGCCACCGCGCCGAGGGCCGCCCACCCCAGACCGGCTGCCGTCCCCCCGAACGACCTCTTCCGTAGCCCGAGAGGAGCCTTTACGCGTGGCGCTCCGAGCGTTCTCTTCACCCTCAACTCCTACCCGATCGTGGGCATGGATATCGGCTCCGAAACCCTGGCACGGTCGGGCAGGCTCCGGAGGGGGTTGTCCAATCCGTTGTCAAATCCCTGTCAAGAGACTCTGACGTCGGGTGGCTCCGGCCAAACCTTGCTCTTTGCAGGGCCTTCCGTGGATGCCGGAGGAGGGACTCGAACCCCCGAGACGCGATTATGCTTCCGCTCCCGCGGTTGCGGGAGTTCGCGGAGAACGCTAGAAAAAAGCCCGGCCGCTCGCTGGCCGCTGCCGGCCAGGCGCCGGAAGGCTCCGCGAGGCTCCTGCGAACCGCGCTGGTCGCCGAGGTCGCCCTGATCGCTGCCGTGCCCGCGGCTACCGCCGTCCTCGTCGGCCACCCGCCGCCCGCCCGGCTCGCGGGCGGCCCTCGGGGACGCCGTCATCCCCTCCGCTCGGAGAGTGGAGTGATCGTGCAACGAATGCGCTCTCAGGACGGTCGAACCTGGGTGTCGAGCGAGCTCGGATCGCTCCCGGAGCCCCCGCGTCGTCGCGGGTCCGCTCCGACCCTCGTCGCCGCGCTCGTCGCGGCGCTCGGCCTCGCCTTCGTCGCTCTAAACCACGCGCTCGCGCTCCAGGTCGTCGCCGCGGGCGTGGGCGCGATCCCGATCATCGGCGGGGTAGCCCTCGCCAGCCGCGGCTGGCCACGGCGGCGGCGCTCGGAGCTGCATCGGCTTGCGCTCGCCGCCGGCTTCTTGATTCTCCTGCCTCGGCGTCTTCCTTTTGAGCGCCGGGATCGGCCTCTATCACTGAGCCCGGTGCGAGAGGGGTGAACCCGCGGGGCCCCGGATGGGTCGTAGTTGCATGCGCGCCGTGCTTGTTCGGAGCCTGTCCGTCGGGTTGCTCCTCGCGCTCGTCGCCTGGCTTGCCGGTGACGCCTTCGGCCCCACCGGCTCGCGGCGACGCGCCCGGCGGAACCGGACTCGCGGGTTCGCAGCGGCGACGGCGAACCAGAACGGCGTCGAGGCGGGAATCCGAAAGCCGGTCCGGGCGGAGCGCACCTCCGCCGAGCCGACCTGCTTCGGCGAGGAGGATCCGACGCGGGGGAAAGCCGACCGCTGCCCCGGGCGCCAGCGCACTTCCAGCGGCGCGTCGGCGACTTCGATCCGGACCTCGCCTTCGCGCCGCAGCGCCCGGAACGGAACCGCGACGGTCTCGCCGCCGCGTTCGATTAGCACCACGCGCTCGCGCGCCGGCAAGCGGCGGTCGTGGTTCACCGGACACGTCGGCGCGCTACCGAGGACTGCGAGCGTCGCGCATTCCGTCGCCGAGCGGCGCGGCTGGTCGAGCCCTACATACGGGTTCGAGCCGTACGGGCGAGAGTGCCCGGTGGTGACCGGCTCTCCCTTCCATTTGGCGGCTTGCTGTTGATCGGCTATTAGCAGCGAAAGCCAGATCGGGAGAGAGCGTGTCGCCACCCGACTCGGCACCCGGAACCAGGCAGCGGCCCGCGAAGGACGAGCGGCGATCCCCGCTTCGCTCCCCGCGCGATCCGGCCACAACGAGGCGACGGCGATTCGCAATGCCCGCTAGTGGCGATCACGCTCGCTCAGGATGGCTCTTCTTGAATGGCATTTAGCCCACGTGCCTGCGCCTCAGGCCGACCGCGAGGAGGAAGGCCATCCCGCCGATCACGGCTGGGAGGCGGACGCGCGGCCTGAAGGGGAGAACCCGCTCGGCTTGGTGGGACTCCCTCGCATGGAATGGCGGAACCTCTCGGGCTATCCGAGCTGAGGTAGCCGTTGAGGCCGTTCTCACTGCCAGCGTGGTGCCGACTGGGCTGCCGTCGGTACCGCCTCCACCGCGGATTCGTCTGAGGCCGGCCCCCAGGAGGAGCATGACCATGGCGATTACGCCCGGGAGGCCGATGCCAAGCCCGGTGAAGGGGAGGGCACGCCCGTCGTCGGCGGTACCCGTGCCCTCACCTGTTCCGGTGCCCGTACCGGTGTCGGTGTCGGTGACGAGGACGGTGCCGGTGTCGGTGTCGGTGCCACCGGTGTCGGTGCCACCGGGGCCGGGGCCGCCGTTGTCGCCGTTGCCGTTGTCGCCGTTGCCGTTGTCAGCGGCGCACTCCGACCTCGTAACTACGTTGGTGTCCAGAGTGACCGCGCCATTGAGAGCCAGGAGCCTGCCGTCCACTGTCGCGCCGGTGTTCGCCGTGATCGATGTCAAAGCCAGGACGTTGCCCACAAGGCTGGAGTCCGTTCCCAGGGTCGCGGAGCTGCCGACCTGCCAGAAGACGTTGCATGCCTGGGCCCCGTTGATGAGGAGCACCTGACTGGAGGAAGCCGTGATCAGCGTCGAGTCGGTCTGGAAGATGAAGACGGCGTCGGGATCCCCCTGGGCGTCGAGCGTAAGGATCCCTGTGATCTGAAAGGTCCCCGATGCGGAGTCGTAGACGCCGGCCGTCAGGGTTTGCCCGCCGAGCTCCGTCGCCAGCTGCGCAGTCGGGATTTGCCCCGCAGCCGCGTTGTATGCGGTGAGCAGATCTGCTTGGGCTTGCTGGGCTACGGCATCGCATTCGTGGATCGTGCCGGTGATCACAATTTGAGCCGATCCGGTGACCTCACAGCCTGGGAACACCCCGAGATCTCCACTGATCACAGTCGGGCCGGTATTGGTGACGGTGGAGCCGCCGAGCACCGCGAAGCTCTCGGCAGTTCCCAAAAGCACCGGCGAGTGCGCCGACTGGATGCTCACATCCGGACCATCGGCTGCGCCACTTAGCCGCGCGCTACCGGTGGCCGTGGAGGTCGCGGTGGAGTCCGTAGAGGTCGCGTTGGAGGTTGGACTCGGCGCGGGCTCGCTGGTCGCAGGCGCGGGCTCGGCGGACGCGGGCTCGACGGGCTCGGCGGACGCGGGCTCGACGGGCTCGGCGGACGCGGGCTCGACGGGCTCGGCGGACGCGGGCGCGACGGGCT
>DATHVI010000134.1:0-7653 GCA_035461385.1 Solirubrobacterales bacterium | reverse complement strand
TTCAGGATCCGCCGGCACTCGTTGGCCTTCTTCGCGTATCCCTCGTAGAGCTTGTAGTGGTCCTCCATCGTCTGCTTGGAGATCCCGTCGAGCTCGTTGTCGAAGGCGGGGAACTTGCGGGGCTTGAGCTCATCCCAGGGCATCGCGAATCCTCCTCCAGAATCGTGTCCACCAGCCGACTGTCCGCTTTGCGGATCGCTAAACGTCGCCGGCGCCATCCGCCACGGGGATGACGGTGCGGTCGATGGCCGGCACCGGGGGCCGCTCGTCGAGGGCGCGCATGATGTGGAGGTCGAGTCCGCCGGGGAGGAAGGTGTCGACCGAGTACTGCACGATCTCGCCGACGCCGGTGCACATCTCGTAGCGGAGCTCGAGCGCCGCGGTGGTCCCGCTCACCTGGAGCGCCTTCCCGATTCGCTCGCTGCCCCGGATCAGCGCCGGCTTGATGTGGGCGCGTGCGAATGAGACGACGATCCCCTGCGCGAGGAGCACGTCGAGGACCATCTTTCCGCCCCTAAGCGCCGACCGAAGCCTGGCTTGTGCCGGGAGCGCGACGCCCGGACGGACGACGTCGACCATGTGTGCGCCGGGGACACCGTCAAGGAGCAGGACTCGCTCGAAGGTGACCGCGCGCTGACCCGGATCGGCCCCGAACAGCTCGGCGAGCTCGGACTCGAGTGGCCGCTCCTCGATCGTCAGCTCCTTGAGCTTCAGGTCCACGCCCTGGCGCTCGGCGAGGTCGCTGTAGGGCACCAGCGCTTCCAACCCCTCCTCGAGGGCATGCGGGGCAAGGTGGCCGACGAACGTCCCGCTCCCCTGCCGGCGAATGATCTCCCCGCTCGCCTCGAGTCGCTGTAGCGCTCCTCGCAGCGTCCCGCGCGAGATCCCGAGCTGGCCCGAGAGCTCCTGCTCGGGTGGAAGCCGATCCCCCGGGCGGTAGCGGCCAGCCCCGAGCCAGTCGCGGAGCGTCTCCTCCGCCCGGTCGACCAGCGACGGCCTGCCGCGAGGCGGCCGCTCAGCCTGCGCTGTCACTCAACTTCCCCTCAGGGGCGACGCCCGGCCGTCGCCGGCTTGCGGTTCATCGCCCCCGCACTCGAGTGTGGTGGTCGCCGCGCACATGCCTGTTGAACCAATATATCCATGCCCGCAAGTCCCGCTCGCGATCCGATCGCGCCCGTCTCACCCTCGAAGCACCCCGCGCCGGGCTCGCTCTGCGAGCGCGGCGGCAGCGCGCGCTTCGCGAACGCTGGCGTCCGCGGGGCGGCTCGCGAGATTGAGCTCGACCAACGATGTCGCCGCCCGCGCGGCCGCCTCCGCGAGGATCACCGAAGCGATTGCGTCGCCGCGAATGTCGGCGCCCCCGGTCTCGGCCACCTCGCCCCCGAGGGTCGCGACCTCCGCGGCGAGGCGCGCGAGCTCGAGCGGAACCTCACTCGCCTGCTCGAGCGCGGCGTCGAGGCGGTTCGGGCGCTCGGGATCCTCGCTCGGCAGGCGGCGAGCCACGAGCACCGGCCGGTATGAGTCGAGGTCCCGCTCGGCCAGGTCGAGCAGCCGGCGGCGAAGCTCGGCGGCGCGATCGCCGACGATCTGCAACCGATCCCGCGCGGCGTCGTTTTCGCTCTCCTTCGGCCCGAACCGGGCGCTCATCTCCACGAGCCCCGCGCCCAGCGCGGCTGCCCACGCCGCCGAGGATCCGCCTCCGGGTGCCGGGGAGCGCTCCGCCACCGCTTCGGCGACCTCCCTCAGGGACCGGTCGGCGAGGTCCGTGACAGCCCGCTGATCGCGCTTCGGCCCGGAACCCCGGCTTCCTTGTCCTGACCCTGCGCTCATCGAGTGGCAGAAGCGCCCACCGCGGCCCCGGCGCGCCTAGAACAGCCCCACCGTCCTCCCGTCCTCGTCGATGTCGACGTTGAGCGCCGCCGGCTGCTTGCCAAGCCCGGGCATCTGTTGGATGTCCCCGCACAGCGGGACCAGCCACCCCGCTCCCGTGTAGGCGCGGATGTCACGCACCGGCAGGGTGAACTGCTCCGGCGCGTTCAGCAGCTCGGGATCGGATGACAGCGAGAGGTGCGTCTTCGCCATGCAGATCGGCAGGTGACCGAGCTGGTCGCGCTGGAACTGGCTCAGCTTCGCCTCCGCCTCCGGGTAGAGGTAGATGTCCGAGGCCCCGTAGACGCTCTTCGCCACCTTGCGGATCTTGTCGACGATCGCGTCGTCGTCCTCGTAGGTGAAGCGAAACGAGGTCGGCTGCTCGCAGGCCCCGACCACGGCCTCCGCCAGCTCTGCGGCGCCGGTGCCGCCGCGGGCGAAGCCGTCGCTGACCTCGGCGGCGAACGCTCCGCCTCCGAGCGCGAGGCTCTTCACCAGCTCCACCTCCTCGTCGGTGTCGCCTGGCCTGCGGTTGACCGCGACCACGCACGGCAGGCCGAAGCCGTCGACGATCTGGAGGTGCCGGCGCAGGTTGGCGGCGCCGACCTCGATCGCCTGCATCGACTGCTGCCGACCGACCCGCGGGTCGTCGGCGAGCCCGCCGTGGTGCTTGAGCGCCCTCACGGTCGCCACCAGCACGACCGCGCTCGGAGTGAGGCCGCCCCTCCTGCAGACGATGTTGAAGAGCTTCTCCATCCCCATGTCCGATCCGAAGCCGGACTCGGTGACGACGTAGTCGCCGACCTTGAGCCCGATCAGGTCGGCGATCAGGGAGGAGTTGCCGTGGGCGATGTTCGCGAACGGGCCGGCGTGCATCAGGCACGGCTGGCCCTCGAGGGTCTGGATCAGGTTCGGCTTGATCGCGTCCTTGAGCAGCACCGTCATCGCCCCCGCGGCGCCGAGATCCTCGGCCGTGACCGGCTTCGCACCGTCGTAGGAGTAGGCGACGGTGATCCGTCCGAGCCGCTCGCGCAGGTCGTGGAGGTCACGCGACACGGCGAGGATCGCCATCACCTCGGAGGCTGCGGTGATGTCGAACCCGCTTTCACGCGGGTAGCCGTTCTTGCGGCCCCCGAGCCCGATCGTGATCTCGCGGAGCGCTCGGTCGTTCATGTCGACCGCTCGGCGCCAGACCACCCGCAGGGCGTCGATCTTGTGCGGGTTCTGGTGCAGGATCGACGCGTCGAGCAGCGCCCCGAGAAGGTTGTTCGCGGCGCCGATCGCATGGATGTCACCGGTGAAGTGGAGGTTGAGATCCTCCATCGGCACGACCTGGGCGTGGCCGCCGCCCGCGGCCCCGCCCTTGATCCCGAACACCGGCCCGAGCGAGGGCTCGCGCAGGCAGAGCAGCGGGTCCTTGCCGATCGCGCCGAGGCCCTGCGTGAGCGACACCGCCGTCGTCGTCTTGCCCTCCCCGGCGCGGGTGGGAGTCACGCCTGCGACGCAGACGAGCTTGCCGTCCGGCGCGTCCTGCAATCGATCGAGCGCCGAGAGGCTGAGTTTCGCCTTGTAGCGGCCGTACGGCTCGACCTCCTCGGGGGAGAGCCCGATCCGCCCGGCGACGTCCTCGATCGGGATCAGCTCCGCTTCTTGGGCGATCTCCAGACTGCTCGTCATGCTTACTGCCTCTCCTTCGGCCCTACCGGGCCCTCGGTTTTTCGGTTGAAGTCAGACCGTTCAACGATCCAGGCGCCCTCAATGACTGACGGCCGCCGCGGCCAGCTCCGAGACGAGCCGGTCCTCGTAGAACCGCTCGAGCGAGAACGGACGGATCAGCTCAGGCGTCCGCCCGGTCGCGACCAGCTCGGCGAGGGTCTTGCCGACGATCGGAGCGGCCTTGAAGCCGTAGGTTCCCCAGCCTGCGCTGACGTGAAAGCCCTCGACCTCGGTCGCGCCGAGGATCGGGCTGTAGTCCGGGGTCAGGTCGCAGAGCCCGGCCCAGCTGCGCAGGATCCGCACCCGCTCCAGCTGTGGGAACAGCTCGAGCGCGTGGCGGGTCACCTCTTGGAGGAAGTTCAGCGTCCCCTGCATCCGATAGGTCGTCCAGGGCTCGATCTCCGCTCCGATCAGGAACTCGCCACGGTCGGTCTGCGAGATGTAGATGTGCATCTGCGAGGAGACGATCACGATGTCGAGGAGGGGCTTCATCGGCTCGGTCACGCAGGCCTGGAGGATGTGCGTGCTGATCGGGAGATCGACCCCGGCCATGCCGCAGGTCAGCGAGCTCCAGCCGGCGGTGCAGCTGACGACGACGTCGGTATCGATCGGGCCGCGGTTGGTCTCGACGCCGGTCACCCGCCCATTCGCCCTGTTGACGCCCGTGACCTCGGTGTGGGGGTGAATCTCGACCCCGCCCCGATCGGCGCCGCGCGCGTATCCCCAAACGACGGCGTCATGCCTGATGATCCCGCCCGGCGGGTGGTAGAGCGCCCCCATGATCGGATAGGTGGCGTTGGGATTGTCGACCTGCATCGGTGGGCAAAGCCGCTGGATCTCGTCCGGATAGATGAGGCGGGAGTCGATCCCGCCCAACCGGTTGACCTCGGCGCGGTTGGCCATCACGAACATCGCCCGGTCCGAATGCGCGAGCGTGATGTGCCCGACCTGCGAGAACAGCAGGTTGAAGTCGAGCTCCTGCGAGAGGCCCTCGTACAGCTTCAGCGACGCGTCGTAGAAGCGCGCGCTCTCGGGGGTCTTGTAGTTCGAGCGCAGGATGGTGGTGTTCCTTCCCGCCGCTCCCGAGCCGATGTAGCTCTTCTCGAGCACGGCTACGTTTCGAAGCCCGTGCTCGTGGGCGAGGTAGTAGGCGGTCGCCAGCCCGTGCGAGCCGCCGCCGATGATCACCGCGTCGTAGGAGCGTCGCAGCTCCCCGCGCCGGCGCCACATGCGCCGCCGCCGGAACAGGTCACGCACGGTGCGTCACCTCCTCGGCGGCGGGCTCGGCGGCCTGCTCGAGGGCGTCGACTCCGACCGGACGCCCGCCGAGGCTCTCCGCGGCATCCGCGACCACGGTCCAGACGTAGTGGCCGAAGCTCGCCCCGAACAACATCAGGTAGCGCTCATCCGCCCGGCGCAGGATCATGCCCGGCGTCCGTGCCACGGAGCCCGGGCGGAACCCGCGGACCGGGGTGACGTCGGGGCGCAGGTCGACCGCGCAGAATCGGGCGAACGTCTCGCGGGCGAGGGGGCCGACGAGCTCCAGCGCGCCGAACGCGGTCGTCACGTCGACGACGCCCGCGGGCCCGCCCGAGTCCGCCGCCGCGCCCTCGAGCCGCTCACGCAGCTCCGGGCGCGCCGCCGGCTCGCAGATCACGAGCGCCCGCTCCAGCGTCAGCGGGCACCACCACGCGCCGGCGGCGTTCTCGCCGCGGCCGAGCTCGAGGTCGTCGATCCCGGCGATCTGCGCTGCGATCGCGGCCACCTCCTCGCGGCCGGCCTGAAGCTCGAGCTTGCCGAGGTGCGAGACATCGGCAAAGCCGATCGCTGTCCGGCAGGCGTCGCGCTCGAGAGCGATCGCGCCATAGCCGGTCGCCACACGCCAGCCGTCGCGCTCGGCGAAGCTCGCCCCGGCCGTGGCGGCATCGCGGTCCATCGGGCTCCGCGCGACCGCGTCGGCTGCCGCGGGCTCGAGGAACTCGAGGCTCACGATCTCAAGACCTCCCCCTCCGGGTCATAGAACGGCTTCGTCTGGACGATGCCCTCGAGGCTGCGATCGGCGTCGGAGATCGAGATCGATGCGCCGTCCTCGGCCAGCGCCGCGGGGACCCAGGCCATCCCGATCACCTGCTCGAGCTGGGGCGAGTAGCGCGCGCTCGTCACCTGACCGAGGGTCCCGCCGCCGTCGGCGGTGACCGCCGCTCCCTCGACCGGCACCTCGCCGCCGGGGACGGTGAAGCCGACGAGCGCCGTCTCGAGCGGCCGGTCCTGGGCGCGCTCGAGCGCCCACTTGCCGATGAACTCCTCGTCCTTGTCGAGCTTGACGATCCAGGGCATCGCCGCCCCGAACGGCGTCGACTCGGCGTCGGTGTCCTGGCCGACGAGGATGTGGAGCTTCTGCAGCCGCAGCATTCGCTGCGGCTCGAGGCCGAACGGCCGGATCCCGTGCTCGGCGCCGGCCTCGAGGATCGCGTCCCAGACGTGCTCTCCGTAGGCGGCCGGATAGTGGATCTCGTAACCGACCTCGCCGACGAAGCCGATCCGCAGGATCAGCGACGGGGCCCCGGCAACCGGCGCCCGCTTGCCGTCGAGGTACTGGAAGCCGTCGCTCGAGCAGTCGAGGTCGGTGAGCTCGCGCATGATCTCCCGCGCCCGCGGGCCGGCGAGGTTGACGGCGCCAAGCGCCTCGGTCACGTCGGTGAGATGGACCTGCAAGCCCCAGTCAGCCATCCACCAGGTGAACCACTCGTACACCGCTCCCGCGCCGCCCGAAGTCGTGGTGACGTAGAACGTCTCGTCGTCGAGGCGGCAGATCGTGCCGTCGTCGAGGATCCGGCCGGCGTCGGAGTTGATCACCCCGTAGCGGATCCGTCCCGGCTTCAGGCTCGAGAAGCGGTTGGGATACAGGCGGTCGAGGAGCTCGGCGGCGTCGGGCCCGCGGACGATCAGCTTGCCGAGGGTCGATACGTCGATCAGCCCGGCGGTCTCGTGGACGGCGAGCGCCTCGTCCTGGGGATTCCCGTAGTCGTAGGGCCGGCGCCAGCTGCCGGCCCACATCACGTTCGCCCCGAGCTCCCGATGCCGGCCGTGGATCGACGAGCGTTGCGCCGGCTCGAACGGGCGCCCGGCGAGGGCTCCCATCGGCACCGGCGTCCACGGCGGCCTGGCGGTGGTCGTTCCGACCTCGGCCAGGCTCTGCGCTGTCTTCTCCGCCACCGCCCGTACCGCCGGGAGCTGGCACATCCGGCCCTGGCACGGGCCCATGGTCACCGTCAGGTAGCGCTTCGCGAGCTCGATTGAGTCGTAGCCCTCGTCGACTGCATAGGCAACGTCCTTCGTCGTCACGTCCTCGCAGACGCAGACGAAGCACTTGCCGCGGCCGTCGGCGGGCGGCGGGGGGATCGCAGTCCGGGGCGGTTGCGCCACCAGGCCCTCGAGTCGGTTGCGATCCTCCGCCTCGCGGGCGCGCGAGGCGCCGTCCCCGAGCCCGAGCGCATGGGCGGCCTCGGCGCCGGCGACGGCCCCCGAGAGCTCGGCCGCCTCCGCCGCGCCCGCCCCGGTGAGCTCGCCGGCGGCGTGCGTGGAGTCGGGGAGCTCGGCGAGCGCGAAGTGACCCCGCTCGGGATCGTATTCGGTCCGGCCCCCTGTCTGGGCGACCATCCCGGTGGCCGGAGCGCTGCCGCCGGAGACGACCAGCAGGTCGCAGCGGATCGTCCGCCGCGTGCGCCCGTCCTCCTCGATCGGGGCGACGTCGACGCCGCGCACGCGCCTTCGGCCGAGCGCCCCGACGACGGTGCTGCCGGCGATGACCTCGATACCGCGGCTTCGTGCCTCCGCCGCGAGCGGATTCCCGGAGTCCGGGCGAAGATCGACCACCGCCGCGATCTCCACCCCCGCCGCCTCGAGCGCGAGCGCGGCTTCGAGCCCGCGATCATCGACCGTCGCGACGACGCCTCGCGTGCCGGGCGCAACCGAGTAGAGCGTTGCCAGGCGCAGGGCGCCGCCCGAGAGCATCACCCCGGGCAGGTCGTTGCCGGCGAAGACGAGCGGCTGCTCGACCGTGCCGGT
>DATHVI010000133.1:0-2942 GCA_035461385.1 Solirubrobacterales bacterium | reverse complement strand
GCTCGTCCCCGAGGCGCTGATGGTCGAGCCGACCGAGACCGAGACCCGCGAGGGCCTCGACGCGCTCGCCGACGCGTTCGAGGCGATCCTCGCCGAGGCCGAGGCCGACCCCGAGATCCTCCGCCAGGCGCCCTACACGACCCCGGTCAGGCGGCTCGACGAGGCGAGCGCGAGCCGGCGGCCGGTCGTCCGGCAGTCGCTCGGTTGAGCGTCAGTTGACGAACTGATAGACCGCGCGGGCGCGCTTGCAGGTGAACCGTGGCTTTTTCTTCGGCTTCACCTTGACGACGTAACGTGGGAGCCCGTCCGCCAGGAGGCGGACCTCCCACCTACCCCTTTTGTCGCTGCGGGTTGTTTCTGGGGGCCGGGGCTCGGCGGGCAGCTCCCCGCCGGCGCGCGCGTGGAGCTCGATCTCGCGCCCGCGCTTGCACGCGGGCTTGGACGAGCGCACCTTGCCGTAGAAGCGAATCGGCTCGGCGTGGGCAGGGTCGAACTCGTTCTTGATCGTCACCGTCGTCGCGATCCGCGGCTTCGCTGCCTCCGCCGGGGCGAGCGCGACGGCGACGAGCGCGGCGCCGGCGATCGCGATCGCCAGGCCGCGGGCGGTCCCCTGTCTCACCTGCTGCCTCCTGTGGTTGGAACGGTCGGGCGCGAGGCTACCGCAGCGGGCCGCGCCGGGCGGGTGCGCCGTTCGGCTCGAGCCCGATCTTCCAGCGCCCGTCGCGGTCCGCGACGGTCTTGCCGACCCGTTCCGGGGGCGCTTTCACGCGATCGTCGTGGCTGCGACGGTCGGCGCCAGCATACGCGGCCCGTGGAAACGCCGGCGCGGCACCCGCGCGCCACCGCTCGGCGCCCGGGTCAGGTCGCGTGGCGCACGAGCCCGGGCGCCCGCCGGCTCGTCCGCGCGGCGAGCCGAGCCCGCCTCCGCGTCGCGCCGCGAAGCTGGGCGGCGCGCATCTCGGCCAGGGCTGCGACCTCGGCGCTGCGCTCGAACGGGTTCGAGATCGCCCGCCCGTCGTCGACCGAGACCGCGGCGCGGATCTCGCCGCCGACCTCGGCGACGATCACGCGACCGCCGGGGAGCGGCGCCGAATCGATCTCGGCCAGCCGGCGAAGCGCTTCGGCGTCAGCCTCGGCGGCGGCGCGGACGACGACGGGGAGGCCGGGATCGGTCCGCGATGAGCTGTGCCTTTGGTTGATCTTGATTGACATCTAATCCTCCGTCCGTCATACTGATCCGCGCTGAACTTTTCGTTTCAGGCGCTCTTGTAGGATCGTACAACCCTCCAAGGAACGAATCAATGTCATACAAACTTCGATTGTCGGACCTCGACCGCGACGGTGAGCGATCGATCACCCAGCAGCTCGTCGATGTGATCGCGGCCGCGATCGCCGACGGTGAGCTCGCCGCCGGGGCGAAGCTGCCGCCGACCCGCGAGCTCGCCGAGCTCGCCGGGGTCAACCACCTGACCGCGGTCCGCGTCTACCGTCGCCTGCGCGAGCTCGGCCTGGTCAGCGCCCACGTCGGCCGGGGCACGTTCGTCCGCGAGACCGCATCGCCCGACCCGGGCGCCGTCCCCGACTCGATCGCCTGGCAGCGCTTCGCCCTCCCCGAGTTCGAGGAGCACCGCAGCAGCCGGGTGATCGCCGACATGCAGCTCCAGGCCCAGGCCGAAGGCCTGATTCCGCTCTCGGTCGGCCACCCGAGCGCGCGTCTGTTCCCGATCGAGGCGATCCGCGAGGCAGCCGGGGCGGTCCTCGCACGCGAGCCCGAGCGCGCGCTCCAGTACGCCGAGCTCCAGGGAATCCCGGAGCTGACCGACGAGCTCGGCGCGCTCGGCTCCTACCCCGGCGCCCCCGAGGACCCGCGGGACATCGTCGTCACCACCGGCGCCCAGCAGGGGATCTCGCTCGTCGTCAGGGCGCTCGTCCGGCCGGGCGACGCCGTCGCCTGCGAGAGCCCGACCTTCATGGGCGTGCTCGAGGCGATGCGGGCGACCGACGCCGACCTGCTCCCGGTCTCGAGCGACGACGACGGGATCGACGTCGACGAGCTCGAGGCGCTGCTGGCGCGGCGCGAGATCAAGCTGCTCGCGCTCCAGAGCAGGGTCTCGAACCCCACCGGCCGCGACCTCGCCCCGGAGCGGCGCGAGCGACTGCTGGCGCTGGCCCGCCGGCACGGATTCTTCGTCCTCGAGGACGGCGTCTACAGCCGCCATCGCTTCGAGGGCGAGGCGCTCCCCTCGCTGCGGTCGGTCGCGCCGGCGCACGTGATCTACGTCGACTCGCTGTCGAAGACCGTCGGTGGGGGCCTGCGCGTCGGCTGGGTCATCGCCAGCGGCCCGGTGCTCGAGCGGATCGTCGCCGCGAAGCGCGCCGACGATCTCCTCAGCCCGACGCTCACGCAGCTCACCGCCGCCCGCTTCCTCGCCTCGGGGGCGCTCCCCGGTCACGTCGAGCGCACGACGGCCGCCTACCGCGAGCGGCGCGACGTCCTGCTCGAGGCGATCGAGAAGCGCCTCGGGCCGATCGCGAGCCACCCGCGCCCGCTCGGCGGCCATCACCTCTGGCTCACCCTCGACCTGCCCGTCGACGAGCGGTCGCTGTTCGACGAGGCGGTGCGGCACGGCGTCGCCTACGTCCCCGGGGCGGCGATGACCGTCGAGCCCTCGCGCGCGCTCAGCATGCGGCTCTCGTACTGCTACTGCGAGCCGGACGAGATCGTCGAGGGCGTTCGCCGGCTCGCCGCCGCGGCCCGTGCGGCGCGAGCGCGCCCGGCGCTCTCCGGCGCGGTCTCGGTCTGAGCGACACGATCGGCACGCGCGGCGCGCCCGTGCCTGATAGGCATTCGCCGATGCCCGGTCGAACCCAGGTCGCCGTCGCGGGCGGGGCGAGGGATCCCGGCGAGCCGGCGATCGCCGCCACCGAGGAGGTCGGCCGCC
>DATHVI010000132.1:0-10690 GCA_035461385.1 Solirubrobacterales bacterium | reverse complement strand
GCGTCGCGGCGAACGACCCGGCCGCCGAGGCCGGGGAGGAGGCGGGCAACGGCAGCGGCAGCGGGGGCGGGGGCGGGGGCGACGGCGGCGCGCAGGAAGCGAGCGGGGGACGCGAGCCCGCCTCGGACGGTCAGCCCGAGGCCGACGGCTACGCGCTCAACGACCGCGGCTTCGAGCTGATCAACGCCGGCCGTCCCGGAGCGGCGATCCCGGTGCTCGAGCGCGCGGTCGACGCGCTCGAGGGCTCCGGCGACATCACCTATGCCTACGCGCTCTACAACCTCGGCCACGCGCTCCGGCTCGCCGGGCGCCCGGATGAGGCGGTCCCGATCCTCGAGGCCCGGTACGAGATCCCGAACCAGCGCGAGGTCGTCAAGCGCGAGCTCGACGCTGCCCGTGCCGAGGCCGGGCTCACGTCCGAGCGCCCGGGGCGGGGCGGCGACGGCGACGACGACGATTGACGCCAAGCGGGCGTCGACCCGTCCGTACGATCGCCGCGAATCCGTCCGGGCCAGCTCCGAGGCGTACCGCGACCGAGCCGGGCGCTGCCGACCTCTCGCGGAAGCGACGAAGCACGTCGTGCAGGCGCCCGGCATCGGCGCGGCCCAACGGTACGGCTTCGATCATCGGCTTCCCGATCCACCGCCCTGAGTGCGGCAGGGACTCCCTCGACGGCCGTTCGACCCCTGCCGATGATCCGAACCGGTCGCCGAGTCGATCGGCCTCCGCGCCCAATTCCCCTCAGTTAGGCTGCGCTCGCGATGCCGATCCGGCCCGCGAGTGAAGCCGACATCCCGGCGCTGCTGCCGCTGATGCGCGGCTACGCTGACTTCTATCAGTCGAACCCGAGCGACGCCGGGCTCGAGGAGATGGCCCGGACGGTGATCGCCGAGCCGGATACCCGCGCCTACCTGCTCGTCGCGACGGCCGACGACGGCGAGGTCGTCGGATTCGCCGCCTGCGCGTGGAAGTGGTCGAGCCTGCGCGGGGCGCGAGTCGTCGTCCTCGATGACCTGTTCGTCGCCGAGGCGGCCCGCGGCCAGGGTCACGCCGACGCGCTGATCACCGCCGTCGCCGACGTCGCCCGCCGCCACGGCGCGGCGGTCGTCAACTGGCTCACCGCTCCCGACAACCACCGCGCCCAAGCGGTCTACGATCGTCTCGGCGGCACCTCGGAACCGTTCCTGGAGTACGAGCTCGAGCTCGGCTGAGGCGCCCCGACCTGAGTCCGCCCTCGCCCGGCGGTTGCCGATGTACGGCCGATTACGGATTGACATCGCGCAACCAGCGGATAGGTTGGTGACGATTCGCACATCACCGATGAGGCGCCGCCTGGGGAGCATGACTGGCGCCGCTGAGGGAGGTGACGCGACTGCACCACGAAGAATGACTCGGCTTGGCTTTGACCGGCCAGTCGACGTCACCGCTTTCGTAACGCTATGCCGCGCCCGGTATCCGGCCGGCGGGGGGACCGAGCGAGGCGGAAGGGAATCCAACGGTATGAGAAAGTCATGGTTAATCGGCCTGGCGGTCAGCGTCTTTGCGCTGATCATGTTCCCGGCCGTCGCCACGGCGCAGAGCGGCCACTTCCTCACGGGTGGCAACAACGCGCCAACCTGTATGACGGTCGGGACGGGCGGAGACACCCAGCTGCAGTGCTCCGGCAAGGTCGCCGGCCTGGGTGGCACGACGTTCGAGATCACGGTCTCGGCCCCCGCTACGGCGCAGGTCGAGTGCATCAACCCGGGCGGCAATCGCGCGCCCGGTCAGGACACCACCGAGACGGCCACCGGGTCGAGCGGCCCCCTGGCAACACCGCGGAACGGTCGATACAACTTCACGGTTATGACCGATCCGCTGGGCCCGCTGCCGGCAACGCCAACATGCCCGAACCCGCAGTGGACTCCGGTCATCGTCGGCGTCACGTTCGGTGACGCGACGCTCAGTCTCTTCGAGGATGGGGTCCTGGTCGATCAGGTCACCGTCCCGGGGCCCTTCTAGGACCCCAGCGGGCAGACTGAATTAACGGGCGAGGAGCCCCGCTCAGCGGGGCTCCTCGGCTGAGGCGACCTCGACCTCGACCGAGATCCCGTTCAGGACCGCGTTCCCCGACAACGGGTCGACCTCGGCCGGGGAGACGAGGTTCGAGTTCACCCCGGCGTGCTCGGCGGCGACCCGCATCCGCGCTCCGGGGACGTCGTGGCCCCAGCCGTGGGGGATCGAGGCGACGCCGGGCATGATCTCGTCGGTGACCTCGACCGTCGCCTCGAGCTCGCCGGCGGCCGAGCGCACCCGGGCCCGGGCGCCGTCGGCGATCCCGAGCCGGCCGGCGTCGGCAGGGTTGAGCCACAGCGTGCACTCGTCGGCGTCGCGGACCAGCGCCGGCAGGTTGTGCATCCAGGAGTTGTTCGACCGCAGCTGGCGACGGCCGATCAGGACGATCCCGTCCGCGCGGTCGCCGTTCGCCGCCCGCGCCGGCGCCGCTCCGGCGGCCTTCGCGGCGGCCTCGACCTCGGCGGCGAGTCGCGGCAGGTCGGCGGCGATCTCCTCGGGGGCGAGCTCGATCTTGCCGGAGGGGGTGCGAAGCGCGTCGGGGATCCGCGGACGCATCGGCCCGAGGTCGATCCCGTGCGGCGAGGCGGCGACGCGGGCGAGCGTCAGCCCGTCCGGTTCGGCGCCGAACGCGTCGCCGAACGGGCCCGCCCGGAGCATGAAGTCGAGCACCCGCTCCGGCCCGCGGGCCTCGCCGAGCGCCTCGATCAGCTCCTCCGGCTCGCGCCCCTCGAGCCGCGAGCCGGGCAGCGCGACCTCGCGGCGGACGAGTGTCTCGAGCACGAGCCGGTCCCAGGCGTCGACGTCGGCGTCGGGCCCCTGGCCGGCGGCGATCCCGGCGAGGCGGACGATGATCTCCCACTCGTCCGGCTGGCCGGGCGGGCGGGGCAGGACCGGCGGCGAGTAGTTGGCGATGCTCCGCACCGCGAGCTGGTAGAGGGCGAAGTCGTAGTGCGCTTTTCCCAGCGGGTCGGGGGCGGGGAGGATGACGTCGGCGTGGCGGGTGGTCTCGTTGACGTAGAGGTCGACCGCGAGCTGGAAGTCGAGCCCCTCGATCGCTCGCTCGAGCCCGGCCGCGTCCGGGGACGAGACGACCGGGTTGCCGGCGATCGTCACCAGCGCCCGCACCTGGCCCTCGCCCGGGGTCGCGATCTCCTCCCCCAGGCAGGCGACAGGGAGCTCGCCGAAGGTTTCGGGGCGGCCGCTCACCCGGCTTCGCCAGCGCCCGAGCCGCACGCCCTTGCCGGTCGGGCCGCGGCCGGCGGAGTTGCGCTGCGCGACCGCCGCGAGCGGCAGCATCGCCCCACCCTCGCGATCGAGGTTCCCGGTCAGGTAGTTGACGACGTCGACCGCCCAGCTCGCGAGCGTCCCGAACCGCTGCGCGGTGGTGCCGATCCGCCCGTAGACGGCAGCGCGCTCGGCGGCGGCGAGCTCGGCTGCGATCCGGCGCGTTTCGGCGGCCGGGATCGCGGTCAGCGGCGCCACCGCCTCGGGGGTGAACGGCGCGACCAGCTCGGTGAGGCGCTCGGCGCCGTTGGCGTGCTCGGCGAGCCGGCCGGTGGCGGCGAGCCCGTCGGCGATCAGCGCGTTGGCAATCGCGAGCAGCAGCGCCGCGTCGGTGCCGGGGCGGATGAAGTGGTGCTCGGACGCCTCGCGCGCGGTCCGCGTCCGCCGGGGGTCGATGACGACGACCTTGCCGCCGCGCTCGCGGATCGCCCGCAGCCGCCCGCGCATGTCGGGCGCGGTCAGCAGCGAGCCGTTCGAGACCAGCGGGTTGGCGCCGAGGATCACGAGATGGTCGGTGCGGTCGACGTCCGGCACCGGGACGCTGAGCCCGCCACCGAACATCAGCCCGGCGGCGACCTGCTTCGGCATCTGGTCGACGGTCGAGGCGGTGTAGACGTTCTTCGTCCCCAGCGCGCGGACGAGCGCCTGCCCGTAGATCATCGGGCCGAGGCTGTGGGCGGAGGGGTTTCCGAGGTAGACGGCGACGGCGTCGCGGTCGCCCGCCTCGAGCACCGCGCCAAGCCGCCGGTCGACTTCGGCGAAGGCGTGCTCCCAGCTCGCCTCGCGGAGCTCGCCGTCGCGCCGGACGAGCGGGCGCCGGACGACGTCGGGATCCTCGGCGAGCTGCTTCAGGCCCTGCGATTTCGGGCACAGGAACCCGCGGCTGAAGACGTCGCCGGCGTCGCCGCGGACCGAGGCGACCTCACCGTCGCGCACCGTGACCTCGAGGCCGCAGGTCGCCTCGCAGAACGGGCAGGTGCGGTAGTGGACCGTCTCGCTGGCCACCTGCTCGCAGCGTAGCCGATCTTCGGGGAGTGGGTTGCCTTCTGCAACCGACCCCGCCTGGCGAGGCGGTCAGGGGACGAACGTCGATTCGCGCACCTTCTGTGTGGGCGATTCGACGTTCGTCACGACGAGGGCTACCGCTCCGTTGCCTCCTCCGCCGCCTCGAGCGCCGCGCCCCAGAGGATGTCGTGCTCCGAGACCTCGATCTCGTCGAGCCCGAACGCCCGCATCACCTGGATCAGGATCACGACCCCGGCGACGATCGTCGGCGCCCGGCCGGGGTGAAGGCCGGTGACCTCGAGCCGCTCCGTGAGCGGCTTCGAGGCGAGCTGGGAGAGCAGCCGCTGGATCGTCTCGAGCCCGAGCCGGTGGCCGTGGACCCGGTCGCGATCGTAGGGGTCGAGCCGCTGGTCGATCGCCGCCAGCGAGGTCGGCGTCCCGGCGACCGCGATCCCGTCCTCGACGCCGGCGTCGGCGCCGTCGAGGGCGTCGGCGATCAGCTCGCGGACGTCGCCGGCGAGCGCTTCGAGCTCCGCCGCGGTCGGCGGGTCGCTCTGCAGGTGGCGCTCGGTATGGCGGACGACGCCGGCCTGGAGCGAGGCGTGGAACCCGAGCTCGGGCCCGTCGCCGACGATCAGCTCGGTCGAACCGCCGCCGATGTCGACGACGAGCGTGCGCCGCCCGTCGACCGGGTGGTCGGCACAGGCGCCGGCGTAGGTCAGCCGCGCCTCCGCGTCGCCGTCGAGGAGCCGGGCGTCGAGAGCGAAGCGCTCGCGAAGCTCGGCGAGGAACATCGCCGAGTTGGCCGCGTCGCGGACAGCGCTGGTGGCGAGCGCCGACACCCGCTCGGCGCCGAGCTCGCGGTAGGCGGCGATGTAGTCGGCGAGGACGGCGCACACCGCCTCGATCCCCTCGATCGAGAGCTGGCCCGAGGTGTCGACCCCGCGCCCGAGCCTGGTAACGGTCGAGCGGCGGTCGAGCTCCTCGACCCGCCCCTGGTCGACGTCGGCGACGAGCAACCGCGTCGAGTTGCTGCCGATGTCGACGACCGCGACCCTCACGCGCGGGGGATGCTATTCGCCGTGCGCCGTGCGCCGTGCGCGGTGCGCGGTGCGCGGTGCGCCGTGGGCCGTGGCCGTGCGCCGTGTCGGCGAGCGCGTGCGCGGTGCGGCGAGCGGCTACCCCGCGGGTCGCGAGCGCAGCGCCTCGTCGCGCGCGTCGAGCAGCGAGGCGATCGACTCCGAGTCGACGAACAGCCGGATCGACTTCACCTTGCCGCCGGCGAGCTCCCACAGCCAAGCGTTCGGCACGTCGATCAGCGTCGACCCTCGCCGCGTCCGCACCCGCCCGAGGACGAGCACCCGCTCGTCGCCGATCTCGACGTACTGGCGCGGCTGAAGATCGATCTCGTCCCAGGTCGCGTCGACGTCGTCGAGGTACTGCCTGATCCCGTCATGCCCGCGGTAGGGGCCGTCGCGACCGGCGACGTGCGCGGTGACAACGTTGATCTCGATTTCGGGGTCGGCGAACTCGACCATCGTCTCGAGGTCGCGTCGCGCGAACGCCTCGAAGCCGCGCCGGGCCAGCCCCGCCGCTACCTCACCCATCGACACCGACTGTAAGGCATCGGCGACGGCGAGCGGATCCAAGCTGAGCCCGGCCCGGAGGTCGGATCGAGGGTGTAGCGTCCGGTGACGGAGCTGCTCAGAGTCCGCACGGATGCGGGGAAAGGAACCGGATGGGACACGGCCGAGCGCGGGGTGGAGCCTGGATCTCGGTTGCCGTGCCACTCGTCGCGAGCATGGCGTTGGCCCTGCTCGCCGGCGCTGCGTCCGTGTCGCCGGCCGCCGCCGCGACCGCGAAGCCGGCGCCCAAGATCAGGGTGCTCGCCGCCGCGCGGGCCGAGGGCCGGGTGGTCCGCAGCGAGCGAGGTCTCACCGTGAGGCGGGTTCCAGGCGCAGCTCGCGCGGGCGCGAGCGGGGCGCTTCGCCGATCGGGCCCTCGGCGCGCGCTCTGGGGCGTGCGGCTCGCCGGGCACTACCCGCCGCGGGCGCTCCGCTACGAGCTGCTCGCGAACGGACGGCCGATCGCCTACGCGATCCCGAGCTCCGGCAAGCGCGCGCTCGAGGCGCTCACCGCCGATCCCGTGGTGCTGACGGCGCGGATCAGCGCCCGCTACGGCGGACGGGCAGCGGGTCGCGTGGGTGCGGCCCGTAGCTCGAGGGCCGGCGCCGGCGAGCGCCCCGCAGCAGGCACGGCGGACGCCGGGCGCCGCGCCGGCGCGCAGATCGCTCGCGTCGCGGGGGTCGGCCGTGGCCCGCTCGAGGTTGGCCGGACGGCCTACAACCTCGGCAAGCGGGCGTTCAAGCCGAGCCGGATCCGCGGCCGGGTTGAGGTTCGGGGGATCGTTCACTTTCCAAGTGAGGCGGCGGGTCCGTTCCCGCTCGTCCTGTTTATGCACGGAAACCACGACGCCTGCTTCAAGGGCGAGCGCACTCGGTATGAGTGGCCGTGCCGGAAGGGCTTTCGCCCGATTCCGAACCACGCCGGCTACGACTACATCGCCGAGCGGCTCGCGAGCTTCGGGTTCGTCGTCGCCTCGGTGAGCGCGAACGGCGTCAACGTCCTCGGCAACCAGGTCGGCGACACCGGGATGCGCCAGCGGGGCGAGCTGCTCCAGCGCCACGTCGCCCTGTGGCGCAAATGGGCGACGTCCGGTGGCGCCCCGTTCGGCGACAGCTTCCTCGGCAAGATCGACTTGACCAGGATCGGAACGATGGGCCACTCGCGCGGCGGCGAAGGCGCGATCTGGCAGGTGATCCTCGACCGCCGCCGCGCCCAGCCGTTCGGGATCCGCGCGGTGCTGCCGCTGGCGCCGGTCGACTTCACCCGCCGCACCGTCAACGGGATCCCGCTCGGCGTGGTGCTGCCCTACTGCGACGGCGACGTCTTCGACCTCCAGGGGATCCACTACTTCGACGACGCCCGCTACCGCCTGCCGGGCGACCCGGCGCCGAAGCACACGGTGACGGTGATGGGCGCGAACCACAACTTCTTCAACACGGTCTGGTCGCCCGGCGGCGGCTATCCCGGCGCGATCGACGACGGCCGCTTCGTCCGCCGATGCCGGGGCCGGCTCAAGCAGGGCGAGCAGCGGCGGGTAGGCGCCGTCTACGTGGCCGACTTCTTCCGCCGCTACCTCGGCGACGACCTCTCGCTCGATCCGACCTGGACGGGGGCGTCGACGCCACCGGAGATCGCGCCCGCCCGCGCAATCACGAGCTACCACGCCCCCGACCTCCCCGGGCGCCGGCTCGACCTGAATCGCTTCACCCGTCGCCGCGACCTCACCCGAAACCGGCTCGGCGGATCCGTCTCGGCGAAAGCGATGCCGATCTACCGGTGGTGCCGTGCCGCCGGCCGGCGCCCATGCGTGCCCGGGAGGTTCAGGTTCCTCGACGTCCACCTCGGCGATCTGTTCGGCCGGGGTCCCGCCCGCGGCCTCTCGCGAGCGACGCTCGGCTGGACGAAGCGCCGCGCCGCGGTCCGGTTCGAGCTGCCACCCGGCGAGGGGGACGTGAGCGGCTACGACGCGCTCCAGTTCCGCGCCGCCCCGAATCCCGGCTACGCCGCCGCCCGGCGGACCCGTCTCCAGGACCTCGCGATCCGGCTCACCGACGGCGCCGGCAACCGCGCCAGGGTCGCAGCGTCGGAGGTGGGTCGCGCCCCGCTGAGGCTCGACCTCGCGGGCCTTCGCCGGTTCAGCGGGCACATCATCCTCAACCAGCTCCATTTCCCCCTGGCGCGGTTCGGCGGCGTCGACCTCACCGACCTGCGCGCGGTCGAGCTGCGCTTCTCGCGCACCGACCACGGCGTCATCGACGTCGCCGATCTGGCGTTCACTCGCGGCGCCCCCTGAGCGCCCGCGACCGCGAAAATCGCCGCATACTTGCTAGGTTTGTAGTCCCGCCGCGGGGTGGAGCAGTCAGGTAGCTCGCCGGGCTCATAACCCGGAGGTCGTGGGTTCAAATCCCACCCCCGCTATACGCCGAAAGGCCCGCTACGGCGGGCCTTTCGGTTGCCAGGCGGGCATCCCCGAGATTGCCGGCGGCTACCAATCGGCTACCAATCTCCATGGGGCCGGCAGGCATGTCAACCAGCTACTCGTGGCTACGGCGCGCACGGTGACCTGTCGCGTGTGAAGCGAGGCCGGGCGAGTATTGGCGGCTGTCTGCGGCGAGCCCCGCGCGGTTTCGCCTGCGTCTGAGCCAGATTCGGTGCTCGCCGGTGATCGCGGGGCGCCGCCGATGATCGCCACGGTGTTCGGGGAGCGTTCGGAGCACGCCACGCACTCGATGGGTACCCGCGGAGCGCCCCGTTGGCGATCGTCGCCGGTTACTGTTCCGCAATGCAGCAGCGGGAGGTCTGGATGCTGGCCGGAATCGTTGGGGTGGCGGCCGCCGCTCGCTTCGCCACGCTTGACCTTCAGAGCTTCCATCACGACGAGGCGGTCACCGCCAACCGTGTCATCGCCTCCAGCCTTTTCGACACACTCGATCACGTCGCCGAAGGCGAGCGGAGCCCGCCGCTCTACTACGTTCTCGCCTGGGCCTGGGCGAAGCTCTTCGGCACCGCGGAAGTCGGCCTGCGGTCGCTGTCGGCGTTGATCGGCACGCTCACCGTGCCGGCGGCGTATCTCGCCGGCCGCGAGCTCGCCAGCAGGCGAATCGGGCTGTTCGCCTCCGTCTTTGTCGCCCTCAACCCCTACCTCATCTGGTACTCGCAGGAGGCGCGCTCGTACGCGCTCATGGTCCTGCTGACGACCCTCGGCCTGGCGTTCTTCGCCCGGGCACTGCGCGACCGCAGCCCCAGCTCGCTGGCGCTGTGGGCGGCGGCGTCGGCGTTGGCAGTGTGCTCGCACTACTTCGCCGCGTTTCTGGTCGCGCCCCAGGCGCTGTGGCTACTCTGGGCGGCTAGGCCCGAGCGTGGCCGCGCGCTGCTCGGTGTGGCCGCCGTGGCAGCGGTCGGCCTCGCCCTGGTCCCGCTCGCCCTCGGCCAGGAGGGCGACGATCGCCGAAACGCGTTTGCCGACGTCTCCCTCGCCACTCGGGCAGGCGAGGTAGCGCTCGACTATGTCGCGAGCGAGGAGCCGGGGCCGCTCGCGGCCGACTCGCGGATCGATGCCCTGCAGATTGGCGCCGCGGCGGCTGGGGGCGCGCTGTTCCTGGTGGCGCTGTGGTTGATCGTACGGCGCGGGCTCCCGGACGAGCAGCGCGCGGCTACGATCGCCGCAGCCGTCGCCGGCTCCGCGATCGCGGTGCCGTTCGCGCTCGCGATCATCGGCCTGGACTTCGCCAACCCGCGCAACATGATCGGCGGCCTGGTGCCGATCCTTGTCGTCGGAGCGATCGGTTTCGGCGGAGGACGTGCGGGTCGCGTGGGGACGATCGGAGCGGTGGCTATCTGCCTTTTGTTCCTTGCCGTTCATGGCGCCGTGATCGCGAGCGCCCAGATGCAGCGCCCGGATTGGCGAGAGGCGGCGGAAGCGATCGGGGAGAGTGACGAGGTGCGGGTGATCGTCACCAACGCCAACGGCGACGAGCCGCTCAAGTACTACCTCGGCGCCCGGATCTTGGACAACCGCCGCTACCGCAGCGGTGTCAGGACGCGGGAGATCGACACGCTCAGCACTAGCTTCAGGACCAGGCGGCCCGCTGGTTTCCGGCTGAGCGACGAGCAGGGATTGGCGCCGCTGTTCATCCTCCGCCGCTACACAGCTCCGAGACGCCTGCGTGTTCGACACGAGGACGTGGCCGGTCGGCGGGTGCTCTACGAGCGGTCGGTGGTGCTGGTCGACCCGCCGAGGTAGCTCCCGGGTGGGTTCAGACCTACGGGCTCCAATGATCCATACGCTCCCTTGCGAAGCGGAGTGTTCCGACCCGCTGCGGTACGCGGCAGCGGCCGATCCGGCGCGTCGTTGGGCCTCGCGACACAGGCGATCAACGCACCAACAAGTGGTCGCTCGCCGGGCCGAGGACGGCCGCGGAGCGGCCGCCCGCAGGCCCGGGGCGGCGCAGCCGCCCCTTGACTGAGTAAAGAAACTCCTCACAGCTCACAAGCTGGGGCAGGCTGGCCGGCGCTGTTGGCTATGGTCGGCCGTGATGGCGATCGTGTCCTGGGCCCAAGGCGAGGCCGAGCGGTTGCTTGGAGTGCCCCGAGTCTCGTGGACACTGTTGACCTTTGCCGGCCGAGCGTATCCGACTCACCGCTCACCGGCCATGGCCGGTGAGCGGCGCAGCCGCTCACCCTCCCCTCCGGCCGCCTCGAGCGCCCGCTCCTCGAACAC
>DATHVI010000131.1:0-81856 GCA_035461385.1 Solirubrobacterales bacterium | reverse complement strand
CCTCGCCGAGGATGTCGGGCTTGAGGATCGTCGAGGTGGAGTCGAGGGGATCGACGGCCGGATAGATCCCCTTCTCCGAGATCGACCGCGACAGCACGGTCGTCGCGTTGAGGTGGGCGAACACCGACGCGGGCGCCGGGTCGGTGATGTCGTCGGCAGGCACGAAGATCGCCTGCACCGAGGTCACCGAGCCGCGCTGGGTCGAGGTGATCCGCTCCTGGAGGCCGCCCATCTCGGTCTCGAGCGTCGGCTGGTAGCCGACCGCCGACGGCATCCGGCCCAACAAGGCCGAGACCTCCGAGCCCGCCTGGACGAAGCGGAAGATGTTGTCGATGAACAGCAGCACGTCCTGGCCGCCCGACTCGCGGAAGTACTCCGCCATCGTCAGCCCCGAGAGCGCGACCCGCAGGCGGGCGCCCGGCGGCTCGTTCATCTGCCCGAAGACGAGCATCGTCTTGTCGATCACCCCCGACTCCTTCATCTCGAGCCAGAGGTCGTTGCCCTCGCGCGAGCGCTCGCCGACGCCGCAGAACGCCGACAGGCCCTCGTGCTCCTCGGCGATGTTGCGAATCAGCTCCTGGATCAGGACCGTCTTGCCGACCCCGGCGCCGCCGAACAGGCCGACCTTGCCGCCCTTCGCGTACGGGGCGAGGAGGTCGACGACCTTGATCCCGGTCTCGAGGATCTCCTGGGTCGGGGTCAGGTCCTCGACCTCGGGGGCGGGCCGGTGGATCGGCCAGCGCTCCTCGGCCTCGATCGGCTCGCCGAGGTCGATCGGCTCGCCGAGCAGGTTGAAGATCCGGCCCAGGGTCTGCGGACCGACCGGGACCGTGATCGGGCCGCCGGTGTCGACGACGCGGTCGCCGCGCTGAATCCCGTCGGTCGCGTCCATCGCCACCGCGCGGACGCGGTCATCGCCGAGGTGCTGCTGGACCTCGCAGACGAGCTCGACCGCCTCGCGCCCGTCCTGCTCGGGTACCTCGACCTTGAGCGCGTTGTAGATCCCGGGCAGCGGCTCGGGGAAGGCGACGTCGACGACGACGCCCATCACCTGCTCGACGCGCCCGACGTTCGCCACGCCCTGGTTTCCGTTCGTATCAGCCATCTTGCTCCTTCGACAATCTATTGCGGCGGCTTCGCCGCCTTACATGTTGCTCGCGGCGCCGACGTGGCCAGGATCGGCGACCCTGCTGTCAATCGGCTTCGGCACCGCGCCAACATCACCCCAGCGCTTCGGCGCCCGCAACGACTTCCAAGATCTCCTGCGTGATCTCCGCCTGACGCGCCCGGTTCATCTCCAGGGTCAGGTCTCCGATCATCTCCTGCGCGTTCTCGGCCGCGTTTCGCATCGCGGTCATCCGCGCCCCGTGCTCGGACGCCGCCGACTCGAGCAGGGCCCGGAAAACGGACAGGTCGACGTACTCCTCGAACAGCTGCGGGAGGAGCGTCTCGGGGTCGGGCTCGTAGTCCCAGTAAGCGCGCTCGTGCGCCTTCGCGAGCTCCTCGTCGGCGGGCCGCTCCTCGTCGACGACTCCCTCGCCGAACACCTCCGCCTCCGACAGCGGCAGCAGCGTTTGGCGGCGGACGTACTGGGTCAGCGGCGAGACGTAGCGGTTGTAGACCAGCTCGACTCGGTCGACCTCTCCGTCGATGAACCCGGTCACCAGGTCGCGCGAGATCTCGCGCGCGTTCGCGAACGCCGGGCGGTCGGTGAAGCCGATGTACGAGCTCGACACCGGCTCGCCGCGGAAGCTCATCGTCGAGTTGCCGCGGCGGCCGACGATCGCGAACGAGACCTCGGACCCCGACTCGGTGAACTCCTGGCGCAACCGGACGCCCTCGCGGATAATGTTGGTGTTGAACGACCCCGCGAGCCCGCGGTCGCCGGTTACGAGGAGGATCCCGACGTTGCGCACCTCGGGCCGGTCGTCGAGCAGCGGCACCTGGGTCGCCGCCTCGGTCGAGGCCGCGGCCACCTGCCTGGTCATCTTGCGGATCGCGGCGGCGTACGGGCGCATCGCCTCGATCCGCTGCTCGGCGCGGCGCAGCCGCGCGGCCGCGACCATCTCCATCGCCCGGGTGATCTTGTGGATGTTCTTGACCGACCCGATGCGGTTCTTGACTTCCTTCTGGGTGGCTATCGCTGCCTCCTCCCGCGGCAGTGCGTCTCAGCCGGCGAAAACCAAGCCAGGCAAGGACGCAGGGAGCGTGGCGCACTTGAAAAGTGCGCGAGCGACCGAGGGCGCCGACTGGCGCCGGTTTGCAGCCGGGTGCGGCGTGCTGCAGTGGGAGGAGGCAGCGATCTCATGCGGGTACCTCCTCGGCCTCGGCCGGCTTTTCGGCCTCGGCCGGCTCCTCGGCCCGCTCGGCCTCGCGCTCGGTGCGGACGCGCTCCGACTCGCCGGCCTCGAGCGGGTTGCCCTCGGCGTCGAAGTCGGGGCCGAAGTCGTCGACCATCTCCGCGATCGCATTGCCGAGCGCCTCTTCGTCCTCGTCGGTGAGCTGGCCTTCGTTGATCCGGCTCATCAGCTCCTGCTGCTCGGCGCGGAGCCGCCCGAGCAGGTCGGCGAGGAAGTCCTGGACCCGCTCGACCTTGATCCGGTCTAGATAGCCGCCGGTGCCGGAGTACGCCGAAGCGACCTGCTCGGCGACCGAGAGCGGCGCGCGCTCGTTCTGCTTCAGCATCTCGACCAGCCGCTCGCCACGCCCGAGCTGCTTCTGGGTCTCGGGGTCGAGCTCGGAGCCGAACTGGGCGAACGCCTCGAGGTCGCGGTACTGGGAGAGCTCGAGCTTGAGCTTGCCGGCGACCTTGCGGATCGCCTTCGTCTGCGCGTTGCCGCCGACCCGCGAGACCGAGATCCCGACGTTGATCGCCGGGCGCACCCCGGAGTAGAAGAGATCCGACTCGAGGAAGATCTGACCGTCGGTGATCGAGATCACGTTCGTCGGGATGTACGCGGAGACGTCGTTCGCCTGCGTCTCGATGATCGGCAGCGCGGTCAGCGAGCCGCCGCCGAGGTCGTCGTTGAGCCGCACCGCGCGCTCGAGCAGCCGCGAGTGGAGGTAGAAGACGTCACCGGGGTACGCCTCGCGGCCAGGGGGCCGGCGCAGCAGCAGCGACATCTGCCGGTAGGCGTAGGCGTGCTTGGTGAGGTCGTCGTAGACGCAGAGCGCATCGCGCCCGTTGTAGAGGAAGTGCTCGGCCATCGCGCAGCCGGCGTAGGGCGCCATGTACTTGATCGGCGCCGCCTCGTCGGCGGGGGCGGCGACAATGATCGTGTTGTCCATCGCGCCCTGCTCCTCGAGGATCTGGGCCACCTGGACGACGGTCGACATCCGCTGGCCGATCGCGACGTAGACGCAGATCAGGTCCTTGTCGCGATTGTTGATGACCGTGTCGAGCGCGATCGCAGTCTTACCGGTCTGGCGGTCGCCGATGATCAGCTCGCGCTGGCCGCGGCCGATCGGGATCATCGAGTCGATCGCCTTCAGCCCGGTCTGGACCGGGGTGTTGACCGGCTGGCGCTGGACGACGCCCGGAGCCTTGAACTCGGCCGGGCGGGTCTCGGTCGTGTTGACCTCGCCCTTGTCGTCGAGCGGGCGGCCGAGCGGGTCGACGAGCCGGCCGAGCAGCGCGTCGCCGACCGGGATCTCGAGCAGGCGGCCGGTGCGCTTGACGGTGTCGCCCTCGACGATCTTGTCCCACTCGCCGAACAGCACCAGGCCGACGTTGTCCTGCTCGAGGTTGAGCGCGAGGCCGGTGACGTCGTGCGGGAGCTCGAGCATCTCGAGCGCCATGCAGTTGTCGAGGCCGTGGACGCGGGCAATGCCGTCGGCGACCGATAGCACGGTCCCGACCTCGGAGAGGTCGGCGGTCTCGGTCTCGAGGCCCTCGATCCGCTGGCGCAGGATCTTCGAGATCTCGTCGGGCTTGATTTCCACTTGGGTTACTTCTCCTTCTCAGCGGACGCTGCAAACCTGCGCATCTCGCGGTCCTCGGCCGATCGTCTCGCTCACGTAGGCATCAACTACGCTCGCTTCGCCGATCGGCCTGCGTCCCACGACCTGCTTGGTTTTCGCGCCCGTTCGGTTCACGTCCCTAAGCCGCCTGAGCGACTTCCTTTCTCAATCTCTCCAGCTTTCCCCGCAGACTGGCGTCGAGGACCATGTTCCCGACCTGGAGCACCAGGCCGCCGAGGATTCCGTCGTCGACGTCGCTCGACAGCTCGATCGTGCGATCGGTCTGACGCTCGATCTCGGCGCCGACGCGCTCAACGATCTGGGGATCGAGCTCGACCGCGCTCGTCAGCTTCACCTCGAGCCGCCGGTTCGCCTCCGCCCAGAGCTCCTCGTAACGCTCGCGGATCCTGAAGATCGCGGGCATCCGGTGCTTCTCGGCGAGCAACTCGAGGAAGTTTACGAGCTCGGGCTCCGCCCCCGTGACCGCGCGCGAGATCCCGTCGCGCTTCTCGGCCGAGGAGAAGTATGGACTGAAGAGGAACATCTGCAGGTCGCGACTCTGCGAGATCGCGTCCGCGACCTCGCCGAGCTGCTCGCGGACCTCGTCGAGCTTGCCGCGCTCGCGCGCGACATCGAACACGGACTCGGCGTATACCCGGGCGATTTCCTCCATCAGCGAACAACTCCGTTGGCTGCTCCGCTCCCGCTCGCTCCCGCGTCCGCTGCCAACCGGCTCGGACCGAGCGCGCCCTTGTAGGCCACCCGCGGCGACCGCGACTTCGTCGCTGGCCCGGACCAGGTCACCGGCTCTCCCGGTCTCCGTTTCCGTCGCCGGCCAGGGCCGAGAAGTCGACCTCGGCGAGGGCCTCGTCGATCAGGCGGCGGTGGTCGTCGGGGCCGAGGGTCTTGCGGGTGACCTTCTCAGTCGCGAGCAGGGTGAGGTCGGCGACCTCCTTGCGGATCTGCTCGAGCGAGCGCCGGGTCTCGGCCTCGATGTCCTTGCGGGCGGCCGCGACCAGCTCCTCGCGCTTCGCCCGGCCGTCGGCCGCGGCCTGGGCCTCCTGCGCCTCGGCGGCTTTGCGGGCGCGGGCGACGATCTCCTCCGCCTGCTCACGGGCCTCGGTGAGCCGCTGCCGGTACTCCTCGAGCAGGCGGTCGGCCTCCTCGCGCTGGCGCCCGGACGCCTCGACGTTCTCGCGGATCTGGTTCGCGCGCTTCTCGAGCGCAGCCTGGATCCGCGGGAATGCGAGCTTGCTGAGCACCCACATCGTGAACAGGAACAGGACCAGGGTCCAGACCATCAGCCCGAGGCCCGGCTCGACGAGAAAGCTCCCGCCCTCCTCCTCGCCGTGGCCGTTCTCGGCCTGGGCGACGAGTAGCGGTGCGATGTCTGCGAGCAACGCCACGTTCCTAGAGGAAGAAGGCGATCAGGCCGAAGATGAAGGTGTAGAAGGCAACCGCCTCGGTCAGCGCGAAGCCGAGCCAGCGGATCGCCTGGAGGTCGTTCTTCAGCTCCGGCTGCCGAGCGACCGACTCGATCTCCTTGCCGAAGATGATCCCGATCCCGATCCCGGCGCCGATCGAGCCGAGTCCGGCGCCGATACCGAGCGCGATCGCCCGCAGGCCGTCGTCGGTGACCTCGGCCTGGGCGATCGGTAGCAGTGCTTCCATTTGTCGTTACTCCTTTTCTCTAGTTGCCTCAGTGGCTCTCGGCGGTGGCGCCACCGAGGTAGATCGCGGTCAGGGTGGCGAAGATGAATGCCTGCAGGGTCGCGATTAGGCCGACCTCGAGGACGAAGAAGAAGAACGCGAGCGGGAACGTGATCACGCCGAGCGCCGCGATCCCCAGCAGCACCGCCAGCCCCCCGCCCATGAACAGCAGCAGCAGGTGGCCGGCGAGGATGTTCGCGAACAGTCGCACCGAGAGTGAAATCAGGCGGGCGAAGTGGGAAATCGCCTCGATCACGAAGATGAACCCCTTGCCGATCGGGTTCATGTTCTCGAGTCCCGGCGGCAGCCAACTCGCCAGGTACTTGAAGAAGCCCTTCGCTCGAACGCCTTCGACGTGGTACGAGAACCAGACGACGAGGGTCAGCACGAGCGGGATCGAGAGGTTGGCGGTCGCGGCGTACAGCGCGAGCGAGGGGAGCTCGAGCCCGAAGATGTCGACCTTGTGCTCGGTGTTGATCGGCAGCGGCAGGAAGCCGATCATGTTCGAGAACCAGATGAAGAAGAAGAGGCCGGCGAGGAACGGAAACCAGCGCGCGGCCATCATCGGATCGAGATTGCCGCCGGTGATGTTGTTCCGGGTCAGGTCATAGGCGAGCTCGACCACCATCTGGGTCTTGTTCGGCCGCTCGGCGCTCATCCGCCGCGACACCCAGACCATCGTCAACGTGGTCAGGGCGCCGGCGAGGACCAGGTAGAGCACCGCCTTGTTGATGCTGAGGTCGAACGGGCCGATCTCGATCGGCACCCATGCGTCGAGCTTGAACTCGTTCTGAGGCTGGAACTCCTCGTTCTTGCCCGCATCGCCGGCGATCAGCAGGAGAGCGAACGTGATCGCGAGCCACAGGCCGACGCCGGCGAGCGCTTTGAGCTTCCAGCTCATCGCCGCCTCCCCTGCTCGGGATCGACGAGCCGCCCAACCACCTTGCCGCCGAGGTGGACCGTCACCAGGACGGCGGCGAGCAGGGCGGCGGCGAGGCCGTCCTCCCGGTCGCCGATCAGCCCGACGGCGAGAACGGTGGCGGTGACGAGCCAGACCCTGCCGAGGGTCGCGATCGCGAAGAACCCGAGCGCCGCCCGGCGGTTCCCGGCCAGCGCCTCCTCGGTCGACCTCCGCCCGCCGTAAACCAGCAGCGCGTGCTGGGCGAGCCAGGCGGCGGCGAGGGCCGCGTAGCCGAGCAGCGGCCAGCCGGCGAGCAAGAACACCGGCAGCGCCAGCGCAAGCAGGGCGAGATCGGCGTAGCGGACGAGCGTCAGCCGTCCGGACGCGCCGGCAGCGTCAGATCCTTCTAGAGCGAACGTGGACAAGAGGTCAAGGAAGAGCGATAGCCGCCCCGCCCCGCGTCGGCGGGGAGCACGGACGGCTCAGGCGACTATAGCCAACCGAGCCTGCTACACGCGCCCCCGAGGCCCGGCCTACGTGACCGCTGTCACGTGGGCCGGAACGGCCTCCGTCCCTGGCGTTCGCCTACTGGAGAGGCGCCGTCTGCAGCGTCATCCCGGTGCCGACCACCTGCGCGGCGCGCTCGATCTGCGGCCGGATGCGGGTGATCCCGATCGTCCCGACCTCGACTCCGTCGGCGCCGATCGAGCCGGCGTGGCCGCCGAGGGTGACGAGGACGCCGACGGCCCCGCCGCTTGCGGAGATCGCGCCGCTTCCCGAGTCGCCGAAGATCGCGACGCCGTTCGCGAACACGTGGTCGGGGTCGGGCATCCCGGTCGCGACCGCGGTCCGCGCCGGGAGCACGTCGCCGACCAGCAGCCCCGCCCCGAAGTGGTGGAGCAGGGTCGGCGGCAGCGGGCCCGGGGTGCTGTCGTCGATCCCGGTCGGGCCGCCGAAGTAGCACATCGCCGGGTCGGCGGCGACGCCGGGGTCGAGGCGGATCAGCGCGAAGTCCTTCGGGTCCTCGAGGACCGCGTAGGCGAACTCGCCGATCCGCTGGCCGGAGCCGTCGCGGGCCTCCGGGCCCCGGCCGGGCGCCCAGGACCGCTCCTCGCCCTCGTCCTCGAGGATGCAGTGGCCAGCGGTGCCGATGTAGCGCCGTCCGTCGCCGCCGTTGAAGAGGAAGTTGAAGCTGCACTGGCCGAGGTCGCTGAGCACGACCGCGCCGGGACGAACCCCGGGGCACTCGCCGGTGCCGACCGGTGGCGCCTGCGCGGGCGCGACCGGGATCAGCCGGCATCGCTCGCCGCCGAGCGTGAACTCGGTTTCGCCGGAGCCGCCGCCGAGCCCTTGGGTTACCCCGCCGAGCTTCGACGTCGTCCGGTCGATCAGCCCGGCGCTGGCCGGGGAAGCCGCGATCGCGAATCCGAGCACGGCCGCGACGGGCGTCGCAAAGAGCATCCTCGTACGCATCCCTAACTCCTTCTTCCCCCGTACCTCCAACGGCCGATCGGCCGCTGCACCACGACCACGATTACCAGACCCCGGTCGGGCGTGCGCCGGTTCCCCGTCCGGCCCGTCCCGCGCCCGGACGCGGCGCCAGGCACGCGTCGACGGCTGCCCGGGCGCCCTGCGAGAGTGCGCCCGGGCAAGCCCTCATTCGGCCCCGGCGCCCTCCAGGTTCCGCGCTGCGACCTCGAGCGTGCGACGCAGCTCCGCCGTCGGGCTGAACTCGATCACCTCCGTGCCGGCGTACAGCCTCGGCGTGTGGCCGGGCGCGACGAAGTACGCGTCCCCCGCCTCGAACACCTCTTCGCGGTCGGCGGTCTGAAACGCCACCTTGCCCGCAACCACGTAACCGAGGTGCTCGCACTGGCAGCGATCGTCGGGGAGCCCTTCGAGCAGGGGAGCCAGGTCGGCGTCGGCCGTATAGCGCTCGAAGCCGACGCTCCAGCCGCCCTCGAAATGCTCGAAATGACCCTCATAGCCCTCGAGCTCGAAATGCTCGGAGGCGCTTTCCCTCGTTGCTTTGGGCATCTCGCCCTCCTCTCTTCGGCGCGGCGAGCGTCGCCGCCCGCCCGATTGTCCCTCGCGACCCGCGGCGATCAGCGCGGATCGCCGGCCTGAACGGCGCGCTCGCGGACGATCCGTCCGTCCTCGAGCTCGAGGATCGAGTTCGCGACGACCTCCCGCCCGCCCGGAAACCGGCAGGTGATCGTCGCCGCCGCGCGATCGTTCCCGGCGAGCGCGTTGCGGACGGTCGCCTGGACGCCCGCGGCCGCGCAATGCTCGAACATCCCTCGCAGCACGTCGCGTCCGCGGCGGACGCGGGGCGCGCTCGGCGGGCTCTCGCGGTCGATCTGGACGAGCTCCACGTCATCGGCGTAGAGCCCGCTGAGCGTCTCGATGTCCCAGTCCTCGTACGCGCGCCTGAATGCCTCGAGGTCGAACTCGAGGCCGGTCTTCACGGTCATCGCAGTGCCTCCTTCGGTTGTGATTCGACCGTCTCGGGACTACCATCCGCCTTGAAGTGGGCTTGAAGTCAAGGCCCCCGGGGATGTAGGAGCGGCCCGATAGATGGACGAGTGGCCTGAGCTGACGATCGGCGAGGTGGCCCGCAGAGTGGGCGTAGCGCCGTCCGCGATCCGCTACTACGAGTCGATCGGCCTGCTCCCCGAGCCCGAGCGCGAGCAGGGACAGCGGCGCTACGACGAGTCGGCGCTCGGCAAGCTCGCGTTCATCGGCGTCGCGCAGGCCGCCGGGTTCAAGCTCGAGGAGATCAGGGAGCTGGTCGATGGGATCGACCGCGGCAGCGGGCTCGGCGCCGAGATGCGCTCGCTCTCGGCGCGTAAGCTAGGCGAGGTCGAGGCGCTGCTCGAGCGGACGAAGGCGATGAAGGGATGGCTGGAAGTCGCGAGCGAGTGCGGCTGCGCGACCCCCGAGGAGTGCGCGCTGTTCCCGGCCGCGGGCGAGGATGCCGAAGACCCGCTCGCCGCGGTCCGCGTGATCCGGGTCGACGGGGCCGACTGCCGGCGCCCGGGCTAGACGGCCTCGAACTCCCCCGTCTCGGGATCGACCGGCTCGAACTCGCCGGTCTCGGGATTGACGGCGGCGAAGCTGCCGGTCTCGAGCTCGCGGGCGACGCCGACGTCGACCTCGCCCGGGTCGGGTGCATGGCCCGGCGCCTGGGCGAGCTGGCGGAGGCGGAAGCGGCGCAGCTTGAGGATCTCGAGCGTGACCACCAGGTAGATGCTCGCCGCCAGCGCCGCCACCAGGCAGGCCGCCATCACCGTCGACCAAAGCGGGTCGAAGTTGCCGGCGTCGTCGCTGTAGGGCACGAACCGCAGCGCGAGCGCGAGCGCCGCCATGACCAGCACCCATGAGTACAGGTAGGCGAGGGTGCGGCGCTGCGAGAAGCCGATGTTCGCCATCCGGTGGTGGAAGTGGAATCGGTCGGCGCGGTAGACCGGTTGGCGGTACTTGATCCGCTTCGCGATCACGAAGGTGGTGTCGAGGATCGGGACGGCGAGGACGAGGAGGGGAAAGAACAGCGCCACGACCGCGTTCGTCTTCAGCGCCCCCTGGACCGCGATCGCGCCGAGCAGGTAGCCGAGCAGGTTCGACCCGGTGTCACCCATGAAGCTCGACGCGGGCGGGAACCCGTGGCGCAGGAATCCGAGCGCGGCCCCCGCGGTGAGCGCCGCGAGCACCCCGGCACCGACGCGGTCGAGCGAGAGCGCGATCACTGCCAGGGTCGCCGCGCCGATCACGCAGACGCCGGCGGCGAGCCCGTCGACGCCGTCGATCCAGTTGATCACGTTGATCACCGCGACGATCCCGACGATCGTCAAGACGTGGCCGAGGTGGACCTCGCCGACCACCGGGAGGTTGGCGACTTCGACGTCACGCATGTCGACGCCGCCGACGAAGGGGAGGGTGACGACGCTGGCGTTGACGCCGTTGAAGACCGGGATCGCGGCGGCGAGCGTCTGGCCGGCGAGCTTGGTGCCGGCCGGGAGGTCGACGAGGTCGTCGAGAGCGCCGACGGCGGCGATCACCACGGCGCCGACGATGATCGCCTGCGTCTGCTCGGCCCAGGGGAGGAACAGCACCATCGAGACGACGACCGCGACCAGGATCGCGAGCCCGCCGAGCCGCGGGGTCGGGGCGGTGTGGAGGCTGCGCTCGTTCGGGGTGTCGATCGCCCCGATCCTCCAGGCGATCCGCTCGGCGACCGGGACCAGCATCCAGGCGACGAGCGCCGCGGTCGCGAACGCGAACAGCGCGTAGATCGTCTCCGGGCGCCCGTCTACGAACATCCGAGGCTCACCTGGTCACCGAGGATCCCATCGACGAGCAGGTCGGGGTCGCGCGGGTGGCGGGGGCCGGCCGGCGTCGTGCGCTTCCCGAGCTCGAGCGCGGCCGGGTCGTCGAGCTGGGTGAGCAGGCCGGCGGCGATCAGACGCTCGTCGACAGCGCCGATCCGGCCCGAGAAGATCGTCTGGACGGGCGTGCCGAGCGCGACGGCCTCGCGGTTCATCGTCCCCCCCGCGCTGATCACCAGGTCGCAGAAGGCGACCAGGCTCTGGGCGTCGACCGCGCGCACGGGGACGACGAGGGCGTCGGCCCGCCCGGCGCGCTCGAACCGCGCGCGCGCCTCGGGTCCCTGCTCGGGCCGGCGCGGGATCAGCACGGCGATCGTCCGCTCGTCGGCGGCGAGCCGGTCGAGGACGCCGGCGTAGAGCGGGTTTCGCTCGTGGTAGGCGGAGGTCTCCGGCGGTGGCCGTACGAGGGCCAGGACGCGGTCGTCGTCGCGGGCGCCGCCCGCGATCCCGAGCCCGGTCAGCCCGAGCTCGGCGAGCACCGCCGGGTCGGGCTCGAAGTCGGCGAGGTAGTAGTCCTCCTTCAGCCCCGGGTAGCGGAACAGCTTCTCGGGCTTCGCTCCCGCCCGGCGCATCGCCTCGACCGGGATCGCGTCCGGGACGAGGACGCGGCGCGCGGCACGGAACGCGAGCTGTCGCTGGAGCCCGGCGTGCTCGTAATCCTGCATCTGGACCGTCGGGATTCGCAGCAGCGTCCCGACCGTGGCGAGGTCGACCGAGCCGTGGCCGACGCCGAGGTCGAACCCGCGCCCGCGCGCCCAGCGAGCGAGGGCGGCGCTGCGCTCGGCCACCGCGAGCCCCTTGCGCGCGATCCCGGCGCCCGCGTGGCGACCGACGACGCGGTGCTCGATCCCGAGGCGCTCGAGGATCCCGACCGTCTGCCCGTACTCGCGTGCGGTGACCTCGACGTCGTGGCCTCGGCCGCGCAGGCGCTCGACGATCGGCCGCAGCACCAGCGGGTGCGCGGCGGCGGTCATGTCGACCCAGACACGCATGCGCGTCGGGGAGCGTTGCAGGCGAGGCGGTTAAACGGGCGCCGCGGACAGCTCGGGATAGAGCGGGAACTGCTCGATCAGCGCGCCGGTCCGCTCTGCGAGGGCATCGTTCTCGGCGTCGAAGCGATCCGACAGCGCGACCGAGATCACCTCGGCGATCTCGCGCATCTCGTCCTCGCCCATCCCGCGGGTCGTCAGCGCCGGGGTCCCGATCCGCAGCCCGGACGGGTTCATCGGCGGGCGCTCGTCGAACGGGATCGCGTTGCGGTTGACGGTGATCCCGACCCGCTCGAGTCGCCGCTCGGCCGTCTTGCCGTCGAGCCCGGTCGGTCCGAGGTCGACGAGCACGAGGTGGACGTCCGTGCCGCCGGTGAGCACGCTCACCCCTTCGGCCTCGAGGCTTTCGGCGAGCGCCTTCGCGTTGGCCACGGTCTGGCGCTGGCGGGCGCGGAACTGCTCGCTGGCGGCGATCCCCAGCGCGACCGCCTTCGCCGCGATCACGTGCATCAGCGGACCGCCCTGCTGGCCGGGGAAGATCGCCCGGTCGATGTCCGCCTGCAGGTCGGCGTCGCAGAGGATCATCCCGCTCCGCGGCCCGCACAGCGTCTTGTGGATCGTCGTCGTAGTCACGTGCGCGTGGGGCACCGGGTTCGGGTGCTCGCCGGCGGCGACGAGCCCGGCGAAGTGGGCCATGTCGACCATCAGCTTCGCCCCGACGGCGTCGGCGATCGCACGGAAGGCGGCGAAGTCGAGCTGGCGCGGGTACGCCGACCAGCCGGCGACGATCACCTTCGGACGGTGCTCGTGCGCGAGCCGCTCGACCTCGTCCATGTCGACCCTGAAGTCCTCGCGGCGGACGTGGTAGGCAACGACGCCGTAGAGCTTCCCGGAGACGTTGAGCTTCATCCCGTGGGTGAGGTGCCCGCCGTGGTCGAGCGCCATCCCCATGATCGTGTCGCCCGGCTCGAGCATCGCCATGTAGGCGGCGTTGTTGGCCTGGGCGCCGGCGTGCGGCTGGACGTTCGCGTGCTCGGCCCCGAACAGCTCCTTCGCGCGGTCGATCGCGAGCTGCTCGGCGACATCGACCTCCTCGCATCCGCCGTAGTAGCGGCGGCCGGGATAGCCCTCCGCGTACTTGTTCGTCAGCACCGAGCCGGTCGCCTCGAGCACCGCCTGGGGGACGAAGTTCTCGGACGCGATCATCTCCAGCGTCCCCTGCTGGCGGCGGAGCTCGCGGGCCAGCACCTCGGCGATCGCCGGATCGACCTCGGCCAGCGGCGCGGTCTGGAAGTCATCCCGAAGAGCCATCGCCGAGAGCTTACGCGGCCCGGGTGATGGAGCCCCCGCGGCGGCCCCGCGCGAGGCGCATGCGAGGCGGATCTTTTCGCAGTGAGCGAGAAGATCGCCTCACCCCGGGGGCCGGGCGCGCTCCACTAGCCTCCCCCGACCGTGGGCAGCCTCGACTTCCTGATCGGTGCGCAGACGGCGGAGGAGGTTCAGCAGGCCTGCGGCGATCAGCCGGGGCTGCTGTGCCGAAAGGCGCTCGAATGGACCGGAAGCGAGACCACCGCCGAGCTCGTCGACTGGCTCACCCGGGCGCCGCTCCGGATCGTGCTGATCGTCGTCGTGGCGGCGATCGTCAATCGGCTGCTGCGGCGCGCGATCAGGATCGGGCTGCGGCGGATGGCCGAGGGATCGCTGCGGCGGCGGCTGGCGGTGGTGCGCGAGCTGACGCCCGATGCGCTCCTCGACACCAAGGAGATGCCCGACGCCGACGCGCAGCTCGCCGCCGAGCGCTCCCGCCAGCGGGTCGACGCGCTGACGACCGCGCTGCGAAGCGGGGCGTCGTTCGTCGTCTGGACGATCGCCGCGTTCATGATCCTCGGCGAGGTCGGGGTCAGCCTCGGCCCGCTGCTCGCCGGCGCCGGCGTCGTCGGGATCGCGATCGGGTTCGGCGCCCAGTCGCTGATCAAGGACATCCTCTCGGGCTTCTTCATCCTCTTCGAGGACCAGTTCGCGGTCGGCGACATCGTCGACCTCGGCGAAGGATCGGGGATCGCGACCGGCGTCGTCGAGCAGATCGCGCTGCGGAGCACCCGCCTGCGAGCGGTCGACGGCACCGTATGGCACGTCCCGAACGGCGAGATCCTCAAGGTCGGGAACATGTCCCAGAACTGGTCGCGGGCGTTGATCGACTTCGAGGTCGCCTACGCGACCGACCTCGACAAGGCGCGGAACGCGATCAAGGAGGTCGCCGACGAGGTCTGGCACGAGCAGCCGGGCGACGTCCTCGAGGAGCCGGAGGTGTGGGGAGTCGAGGCGCTCGGGGCGAGCGGGATCGCGATCCGGCTCGTCGTCAAGACCCGGCCCTCGGAGCAGTGGCGGATCATGCGGATCCTTCGCGAGCGGGTCAAGAAGCGATTCGACGCCGCCGGGATCGAGATCCCGTTCCCGCAGCAGACGATCTGGATGCGCCCCGAGCTCGAGCCGCGCGACCGCGGCGGGGAGCAGAGCGGAAGCGAGTAGCGTCGAGCGGCCGAGGTGCCGCAACCGGACGACGGTGGTTCCGCGCCTCGACCGCGTGGTCAGCCGCCACGAGGCGGTTCGGGTCGACCTCCGCGGCCGCCGGGCTCGCTGACCGGGGGCGAACGGTCAGCGGGCGAGACCCGCGCCACGGAGCCGCCGGACCACCTCGGCCGCCGGGAGCGCGCCCTCGCGCAACACCGACCACCGATCGCCCGACTCGAGCCCGGCGAGGTCGACGACGGTCGACGGCTCTCCACCGAGGCGGCCGCCGTCGATCGCCAGGTCGACAGCGGAGACCAGCGCGGGGTCGACGTCCGCGAATGTGGCCGGCGGCGGCTCGCCGGTCCGGTTGGCGCTGGTCTGGAAGATCGCGCAGCGGGCGCCGGCGAGCGGACCGGCGATCAGACGGACCCCGAGCCGCTCCGGGTCCTCGCGACAGGCGTTCGGGTACCGCCGCTCGGGATTGGCGACGACGAGGGTGACCGGCCCGGGAAGCAGGGCGGCGAGCGCGTCCCGGGTTCGCGGCCCGAGGCTTGCGACGAGCTCGCGCATCGCCAGCGGCGAGAAGAACATCACCGCCGAGGGGGCTCGCCGCGGCCGGCCCTTGAGCCGGTGGATCCGCTGGATCGCCTCCTCTCGCAGCGGATCGCAGGCGAGCCCGTAGACGCCGTCGGCGGGGAAGATCGCAACGCCACCGCCGCCGACGCAGCGCTCGAGCGCGCTCCGCGCCGCCGCCGCGCCGTCGCGGTCGATCGCGACGACCTCGCTCATCGATCCCCGCCGACGACGATGCGCTCGATCCCGGCGAGGTCGGGGCGCGAGGAGACCGAGCGGTAGCCAGCCGCGCGAAAGAGCTCGCTCACCGCCGGCGCCTGCCCGGCACCGACCTCGAGCGCGACCGCGGCGGGCCGGACGGGAGCGGCGGCGATCGCCGCCAGCACCGACTCGATCGCCTCGAGGCCGGTCGGGCCGGCGACCAGCGCCGAGCGCGGCTCGTACCTCGTGATCTCCGGGGCGAGGCCGGGCCACTCCCGCTCGCTGACGTAAGGAAGATTCGCGACGACGAGATCGATTGCTGGGAGGGGATGCGGGATCGCTGACCTATCGCTCTCCCGGCGATGCGTCGATCGCTGCTGCTCGAACCGGATCCGGTCGGCAAGGCCGAGGCGCCCGGCGTTCTCGCGCGCGAGAGCGAGCGCGTCCGGCGAGGTCTCGGTGGCGACGACGTCCGCATCCGGCAGCTCGTCGGCGATCGCGAGCGCAACCGCCCCGGAGCCGGTGCCGATATCGCAGACCGAGCGGGGGCGGAGCTCGAGCGCCGCCTCGACCAGGGCCTCGGTCTCCGGCCGCGGGATCAGCGCCCGGGGGTCGACCGCGAGCTCGATCCGCCGGAACCAGCGCCGCCCGAGGATGTACGCGACCGGCTCCCGCGCCACCCGCCGCCGGACCATCGCGCCGAACCTGCGCGCGGCGACGGCGTCGAGCGCCGCCCCGGGATCGGCCTCGAGCCGGGCGCGATCGATCCCGGCCGCTTCGCTCAGCAGGAGCTCGGCGTCGAACCGCGGGCCCTCGACGCCGGCGGCGACGAAGGCGTCGCACGCCGCCTCGAGCGCGTCGCGGACGGTGCCGGCGACCGCCGGCACTACCGGGCCTCGACCGCCTGCGCCTCGAGACGGGCCCGCTTCTCCTCGGCCGCGAGCGCGTCGGTGAACTCGCGCAGGTCGCCGGCGAGCACCTCGTCGAGGTTGTGCGCGGTGAGCTTGATCCGGTGGTCGGTGACGCGCCCCTGGGGGAAGTTGTAGGTGCGGACCTTCTCCGAGCGCTCGCCGGTGCCCACCTGGGCGCGGCGGTCGGCGGCGATCTCCGCCTGCTGCTCGGCGAGCCGCTGCTCATATAGACGCGCGCGCAGCACCCGCATCGCCTTCTCGCGATTCTGGAGCTGCGACTTCTCGTCCTGCATCGAGACGACGATTCCGCTCGGACGGTGGGTGATCCGGACCGCCGAGTCGGTTGTGTTCACCGACTGGCCGCCGGGCCCGGACGAGCGGTAGACGTCGATCTGGAGGTCGTCGGGGCTGATCTCGACCTCGACGTCCTCCGCCTCGGGGAGCACCGCGACGGTGGCGGTCGAGGTGTGGATCCGCCCCTGCGACTCGGTCTTCGGCACCCGCTGGACCCGGTGGGTGCCGCCCTCGTACTTGAACACCGAGTAGGCGCCCTCGCCGCGGATCTCGAACGTCACCTCCTTGAACCCCCCGACCTCGGCCGGTGACAGCGACAGCGGCGCGGTCGCGAACCCGCGATCCTCGGCGTAGCGGCTGAGCATCTTGTAGAGGTCGCCGGCGAACAGCGCCGCCTCGTCGCCACCCGCCCCGGCGCGGATCTCGACGATCACGTTCTTGTCGTCGTTCGGGTCGCGCTCGACCATCGCCAGCCGGATCTCGTCCTCGAGCTCGCGCAGTCGCTCGGGGGCCCCGGCGACGAGCGCCGAGAGCTCCGGATCGTCGCCGTCCTCGGCGAGCAGCTCGCGCGCGCCCTCGACGTCGTCGCGCAACGTCCGCCATTCGCGGGCGAGCTCGCTCGCCGGCTCGAGCTGGCGGTACTCCCGGCCGACCTCGGCGTAGCGCTCGCGGTCGGCGATCACGTCGGGGTCCGCCAGCTGGCGCTCGAGGTCGGCGAACCGCTCCTCGATCTGCTCGACCAGCTTCTCGATCATCGCCATCTAGCTATCTAGTGTGACGCGGGAGCGGCGGGCGGCGCCGCGACGACCAGGGCGTAGCCGTTGAGCAGCGCCCCGGCGTCACCGCTGATACAACATGGCCAATGGAAGCCGGACCGGTCCACAACCAGCCCGACCTGCGAGACCAGGCGGTCGAGCGGCTGAAGAAGAAGCGCGATTTCAAGGCGCACGTGCTGATGTACCTGGCGGTCAACGCCGGGCTGGTGGTGGTCTGGGCGCTGACCGGCGGCGACTTCTTCTGGCCGATCTTCCCGATTCTCGGGTGGGGCATCGGCGTCGTCGCGAACGCCTGGGACGCCTACGGGCGGAGGCCGTTCAGCGAGGACCAGATCCGCCGCGAGGCCGAGCGGCTTCGTCGCTGACGGCGGCAGCAGCGGGCCTCAGGGCGCCGCCTCGTGCTCGATCAGCTGCTGTGCGCGCCAGCGGTCGCGCTTGCCGGAGTAGGCGTCGGGGAGCGTGAGGTTGAGGCGCTCGGCGACGTCGAGCCAACGCAGCGCTCCCTCGTAGTCGGCGGCACGGGCGTCGAGGTCGGCGGCGGTCAGCGCCAGCTCGAGGGCGTCGAGGTGGTCGGCCTCGCGCTCCGAGCCCTCCGCCACGGGGTCGTCGAGGTCCTCGAGCGGGGGTGGCAGGTGGTCCCCGTCGTGCTCGGCGAGATAGGAGCCCAGCAGCCGGCCCGCGACCTTGCTCGGTGGCCACCACAGCGGCGCCTTGCTGGCCGCCGGCTCGCCGGCGCCGGTCATCGAGGCCCGGAGGTAATACGGGGTCCATCCGGTGGTGAGCGCGGCCCGCAGCACCGGCGCGAACGGCCGCGCGGTGAGCTCGGGGTCGATCGCGCGGGCGATCGAGCTCGCGGCCGCGTCGGCCTGCTGGGTCGCGAGGCCGCCCTGCTTGATCGGGAACCAGGTGATGTCCCCCACCGCCCAGACGCGGTCGAGCCCGTCGACGCGCATGTAGGCGTCGGTGGGCACGAATCCCGCCGGGCCCTGCGGGAGGCCGGGGATCGGCGGGGCGACGAATCGCGGCAGCGCGAGCACCGCGTCGGCGGCGATCGCGTCGCCGTTCGCCAGCCGCAGCGCTCCGCCGCGGGCCGCGACGGGCGCGGCCCCGGCGCGAAGCTCGATCCCCTCGATCGCGAGGAGCTGGCGGACGCCCTCGCTCGGACGCTCGCCGAACAGCTCGAGCGGCGCGTGCTCGTGGGTCGCGATCGTGCTCTCGAGGCTCAAGCCGTGGCGCCGTGCGTAGCGGCCGGTGAGCACAGCGAGCTCGTAGACGGGGAGCGACCAGCGGGCGACGGGCGGGATCGCGAACGCGAGCCGGCCGATCGTCTCCGAGCGAATCGAGTCGAGAACCGTTTCGAGCTCGCCCGCGCTCGCCGGCCCGCTGTAGGTGATCGCCCCCGGGATCGCGCTCTCGGCGCGAGCCCCGATCGCGACCAGGAGCGCGTCGTAGCGCAGCTCCGTCCCGGCGACGGTCGTGACGACCCGGCCGGGGGCGTCGATGCCGGCGAGGCGGTCGCGGTGATGGGTGAAGTCGAGGTCGTCGGCGAGCCGCGTCAGCGGTATCGCCCGCGTCCCGTCGATCCGGAACGGCGCCAGCGTCGCGAGGGGCCTGTGGAAGAGCTCGGCGTCCGGCGCCAGGAGCGTGATCTCGGCCCGGTCTCCGACCGCCTCGCGGAGCGCCAGGATCGCCTCGAGCGCGGCGACGCCGGCGCCGGCGATGACGACGCGGAAGGCCTCCGGCTCGGGGCGGGCGCCGGCCGGCTCCGGTGTGGAGCGGTTGCTGATCTCGCGGTGCACCGCCGCCATTCGTCCACGATGACGAACGCCGCGCGCCGGCTCATCCGTGCGCACCACCGGACCGTGTCGCCGGGGACTACGGACCGGCCATACGCCCGGCTCACCCGCCGCGACGCACGGCCCGTCGCAGGCAGGCCGTGACGGCAGCCCCCAGAGCCACGGTCCACGCGATCCCGAGGGCGAGCTCTCCCTGGGCACCGAACGCGCCCGAGAACCCGCCGTCGACCATCATCCGGACCGGACCGTATCCGGGCAGCAGAACCGCGAGGCTCCCCGGGGTTCCGTCGCCGAACATCGGGTTCTGAACGATCGTGACGTCGGTCAGGGCGGCGAAGAGGATCACGTAGGTCGCCGCGAGTCGGTCGAGCAGGGCGCCGGAGAGAGCCCCGATCGCGGCGTAGATCAGCCCCGTCAGCGCCAGCCCGGCGACGAGCGGCGGCCAGGACCGCGGATCGAAGTAGGCGGCGGTCGCCGCCACCGACGCGGCGAGGGCCACTGCCACCGCCGCGACGACGACGGCGAGCCGGGCGGCGATCGTCTCCCCGGGCGTGAACCCGGCGACCACGAGCCGCCGGTCGCCCGCGAGCGCCGACTCCATCACGAACACGCCGACGAGGCCGGCGACGAACGCGATCACCCCACCGGCCATCACGGCTCCGTGCAGCTCCTGCATCGTCGTCGTCGCCTCAAGGCCACCTGGAACCGAGATCCGCCGCGGCGTCGGCTCGGTCTGAGCGATGCTCCTGGCGACCACATACGCCGGCAGCGCGACCAGGAGGACGATGACGAGCGGCCGGCGGCGCTGGTCGCGGAACGCCATTCGCGTCGCCGTCGCAGTGCGAGCCAGTCCGGTCATCCTCGCCTCCGCGCGACGAGCAGGAACGCCCCGAAGGCCACCGCGAGCGAGCCGCCGACGGCCGCCGCGAGCGCGAGCCAGTCGCCCTGCGGAGACCCGACTCCGCCGCCGGCAGCCACGAGCACCTCGGCCGCGTCGCGCGTCGGCGTCCACTCGGCCAGGCCGGCATTGCTGGTCATTCTCGGGCCCGAGAAGACGTCGAGCGAGAAGGCGAGGACAACGATCAGCGACCCCTCGAGCGGCGACCGGACCACCGCCCCGACAGCGGCGCCCACCCCGATGTAGATGAGAGCGAACGCGACGATCGCCGCGGCCGCGTGCGCAGGGTGCTCGATCCCGGTCCGCAGGGCGAGGGTGGCGAAGGCGACGATGCTGACCGCGAGGGCGAGGACCACGGCGGCGGCGATCCGCGCCGACGCGACCCTGCCCGGCCCGAGGCCCGCGAGGGCGAGACGCCGATCGGCGCCGCGCGACGAGCTCACCTGGAAGAACGCAAGCGTCCCGGCGAGGAACGCCGCCGCCCACCCGGCGCTGATCGAGGTCGCCGACCGCTCGGCGAGGGTCCCACCGAGAGCCGTGGCGAACTCGCCGAGCACGCTCGCGAAGATGAGGACGAACAGCGCCGGAACCGCGACCAGCAGCGTCAGCGTCAACGGCGCCCGCAGGTGCTCGCGGACGAACGCTCCGGTGACCGGGACGGTTGCGTTCAGCATCCGCATATCCGGCCCTCGCACAGCTCGTAGATCCGGTCGAGCCGCTCGCGCTCGGCGAGCAGGTGCGAGACGATCAGGATGCCCATTCCGGCGTCGCGCCGCCGCTGGCTGAGATCCCAGAACCGCAGGTAGGTTTCCCAGTCGAAGCCGGAGTAGGGCTCATCGAGCAGCAGCAGCTCGGGGTCGTGCATTAGGGCGAGCGCGAGGTTGAGCTTCTGTCGCGTTCCGCCTGACAGCTCCTCGACGCGGTATCCGCGGTAGCGCTCGAAGTCGAGCTCGGCGAGCAGCGCGCCGGCGACCCGGCGGCGACGCGCGTCGCCGAGGCCGTAGGCGCAACCGAAGAGCTCAAGGTGCTCGTCGACCGTGAGCTTCTCCCAGGCCATCGGCGACTGCGGGCAGTAGCCGAGCCGCGCAGGACGCTCGACGACGCCGGCGTCCTTGGCGATCAGGCCGACGACGATCTGCATCAGGGTGCTCTTCCCGGAGCCGTTCTCGCCGACGAGCCCGACGAGCTCGCCGGCGCGGACGTCGAGGCTCGCGCCGCGGAGGACTTCGATTCGACGCCGGCGAGGCCAGATCCCGCGCCGGAAGCTCTTCCGGACCCCTTCGACACGAAGGATCGGCACGGCCATCGGGAGTCACGATCCACCCGGCCGGCGCGGAGCGCATCCGCCCTCGGCGCGGGTCCACCGCGGCATCGAGACACCGAGTTCGCCTCCGTAGACACCACGGAGGGCCGGCTCGTGCTCCGCACCGATCCGCATCGCCTCGCGCGCCCGCACGGTCGGGGTCGAGACCGATGACACTCGACGCGGGCCTGCTCCTCGCCGCAACCTGGGACGGTCACATGACCTGGGAGGGAGGTTGGTGGGTGGTGATCGGCCTCGGAATGGTCCTGTTCTGGGGACTGATCATCCTCGGCGCGGTGCTCCTCGTCCGCGGGCTGACCTCGGCTCGCCGCCCCCGGGACGCGGGCGAAGACGCGCTAGCCCTGCTCGACCGCAGGCTCGCCTCGGGCGAGCTCTCCGTCGACGAATACCGCGAGCGGCGGGCGGTGCTGCGTGGCGAGTAAGGCCTTCGGGCGACCTCAGGCAGGGCCGGGACCGCCGAGGAAGGCCGAGGCGACGACGACGTAGGCGCCGACCGCGGCGACCAGGGTCGCGAACGCCCGCGCGAGGGCGACCTCCGACAGGCTTCCTCCCGTCCGCGCCCCGACGAGCGCGCCGATCGCCATCGCCACGGTCACCGCGGCCGTGATCTCGATGTCGATCGTGCGCCCGGCGGCGAAATGGACGACCGCCCCGAGAACGCCGGTCGCGGTGATGATCGCGAGCGAGGTCCCGATCGCGCTGCGGATCGGGAAGCCGAGGGCGATCGCGAGCACCGGAACGACGACGAACCCGCCCCCGATCCCCATAAAGCCGGTCAGGAACCCGACCACCGCCCCGAAGCCGATGTCCCAGCGCGGACGCACGGCGGGGCAGGGCCGGGTCGATGAGCCCGGCGTCGCGCCCCCGCCGGCGTGCTTGCGGGCGGTCGCGTACGCCGCGATCAACATCACGGCCCCGAACGATCCGAGCAGCAGCCGCCCGCTGACCGCGTCCCCGACCACCGTCCCGGCGACGATGCAGGGCAGGGCGGCGGCGATGAACAGCGCCGCATGACGCCAGCAGACGTTCTCGTTGCGAGCCTGGCCGGCACTACCCGCAACCGCCGCCAGGGTGACGATCACCAAGGAGGCGGTCGCCGCCTCCTGGGCGCTCTGGCCGAGGACATACGCGAGCACGGGCAGAACGAGGATCGATCCTCCGCCGCCGAGCATTCCGAGCGCGAGCCCGATCACGAGCCCGAGCGCGAGGGCGAGGGCGAGCATCGGGGGCGACTACCGCGCCCGCCCGACGAGGGCGCTGAGCTCCGCGAGCTGCGCCTCGAGGCCGCCGCAGACCTGCTCGCAGAGCTCGAACACGCTCTCGTCGGCGACCGAGAACAGCGCGCTGGTGCCTGCCTTTCGCCGCGCGACCAGCCCTGCCTGGAGGAGGACGCCGAGATGCCGGGACGCATTCTGCTGGCTCGTCCCGAGCCGGGCCGCGATCTCCCCGACGGGCAGCTCGCCGGACCGCAGGAGGTCGAGGATCTGGATCCGCGTCGGATCGCCGATCGCGCGCAGGCGCGCGGCGATCAGCTCGGCGAGCTCCGGCGGGATCGGGCTGGGAAGCGCCATCGGGGCCTCAGCGGGTCGCGCAGCTGTTGGCGCCCGACTCGAGGTCGGGATCGGACGGCCGGCGGCCGGCGTTGACGGCGATCACCGACTCGTAGTTGGCGGGTCGGGGCGGGAGCTCGGCGACGAGCTCTTCGGCGAACGCGTCCGGGTCGGCGATAGAGAGCTCGGGGACCGCGGCGCGAACCTCGCCCAGGGTCGGAGCGAGAGCGGACGCCCGCACGACCGGGTGGTCGTGCCCCGGAAGGACGACGATCCGGTCGCCGAGCCCGAGGACCCGCTCGGCGAGGGTCGCGTGAAGGAGGCGAGCCATCGCCCTCGCGCCGGCGGGGTCGCCGCGCTCGAGGTCAGGCCGGGCGAGGCCGTCGGCGAATACGGAGTCGCCGCTGATCAGGGCCCGATCGGCGACGAGGAGCCCGGTCATGTCGGTGGTGTGACCGGGAAGCGCGAGCGCCCGCAGCTCGACCCCGGCGAGGTCGAGGCGATCGCCGTCCGCGAGCGGCTCGACGGCGTCCGCGTAGGCGACGCCGCGGTCGAGTGAGGCCGCGGGCATCCGCAGCGCCGCCCCGGCGCGCTCGGCGAGCTCGCGTGCGCCGGAGAGGTGGTCGGCGTGGAGGTGGGTGTCGACGACGTCGGTGACGCGGGCCCCGAGGTCCCGCGCCAGCTCGATGTAGAAGCCTGGATCGGGCGCCGGGTCGACCACCACCGCGCGCCCACCGGCGGCGAGGACGTAGGACATGCAGCCGCGACCCGGGCGCTGGACCTGACGGACCTCGAGTCCGTCGAGCCCGAGCTCGACCGGGAACTCGCGAAGCGCGGCGATCCAGCCGCGGACACCGCCCTCGAGCACCGCGGCGTCGACCCCGTGGGCGCGCAGGGCCCGAGCGACCGGTTGGGCGATCTGACCCCGATTGCAGACGACCGCCACGGGGCCGGCGAGCCGCGCGGCGAGGGTGGCGGGATCGGCGAGCGCGACCGCCGCCGGGACGCGGACGCCGAGGGCGGTCTCCGCCTCGACCGCGGCCGGCCCGCCCTCGCGCACGTCGAGGACGGTGATCGCCTCGCCGCGGCCGAGGCGTCCGGCGAGCTCAGTCGGGGTGATCAGGCTCGGGGTCGTCGCTGTCGCTGGGGTCATCGCTCGCCTCCGCGGCTCGGGGGTCTTGAGTACGTCTCATAGTGTACAACAGTGGACTTGTGGAACGCCGCGATTTCCCCTTGCCGAAGGCATCTGCCAGTCCACTTCCGGCCCTTCCCAGGGCCCGGTCGGGGTCCTGGCGACGAGCGGCGCCGCCAAGGCCGGCGGTGAGGGCGGGCATTAGGGCCGCGTCAGGGGACGGTAGGGTGCAGTCGATCACGGTGAACGACTCCGCGACCGACACCCAGCCCGTCAAGGTCATCCTCGCGGACGATCACGAGATCGTCCGCGACGGGATCAGGATGATCCTCGAGGCGCAGCCCGACATCGAGGTGATCGCCGAGGTCGGCGACGCCGACTCGGCCCGGCGCCGAACCGCCGGGCTGAAGCCGGATGTCCTCGTCCTCGACCTCAACATGCCCGGCGGGTCCAGCCTCCCCGTGATCCCGTCGATCCTCGAGGGGTCGCCGGAGACGGCGGTGATTGCGCTGACGATGCAGAACGACCCCTCGTTCGCGCGCGAGGCGTTCAGGCACGGCGCCCGCGGGTACGTCGTCAAGCACGCCGCCGGCCAGGAGTTGATCCGCGCGATCCGCGAGGCGCTCGCCGGCGGCACGTACATCAACCCGCAGCTCGGGGCGAAGGTCGCCGCCGAGCCCGAGGGGCCGCCCGGAGGCCTGACCGAGCGCGAGGCCGAGGTGCTGGGGCTGATCTCGGAGGGCTACACGAACCCCGAGATCGCCGAACGCCTCGTCGTCAGCGTTCGCACCGTCGAGACCCACCGGGCGGCGATCCACCGCAAGATCGGAACGACGAACCGAGCCGAGCTCGTCCGCTACGCCCGCGAGCACGGGCTCGGCGACTGACCCCCGCCGCGGCGGCGTCAGGAGCGTCCGTACGCGAGCGCCGCGGCAAGGCCCTTCGCCGAGAGCACGCCAACGGGCTCGCCGTCCTCCGGCTGGACGACAACGAGGTGGGTCACCCCATGCGAGGCCATCAGCGCGGCGGCGTGGTCGAGCGAGTCGCTCGCCGAGACCGTGATCAAGTCGGTGGTCGCGACGTCGGCTGCGCTCAGCCCCGCGATCTCCTCGGCGCCTCGCGCAAGGTCGAGGCTGGTGACGATCCCCCAGGGTCGCTCCCCTTCCTGGAGGTCGGCGACGACGACGGAGTGGACGTCGTAGCCGACCATCATCCGAGCGACGTCGGCGAGCCTGGTCTCGGGCCGGCAGGTGATCACCCCGACGCGCATCGCGTCACGAACGGTCGCGTCGCCGAAAGCGGGGCCGACGTAGCTTCGGTCCATGCGCGGAACGATATTCGGGCCGCGCGCCGCCGGCAAGCCCTGCCGATCGGTAGCCGGCACGGAGCCGGCTCCGCGGTCGGAGCCGACGCGCCCGAATGTTTGAGCCGCCACCATTGGGGAGATGCAATCGCCGACCGGACGATGAGCTCGCGGACGAAGCAGAAGCAGGAGGCGAGAGCCGCCCGCCAGGACGCGGAGCGCGCCGAGCGCGAGGCGGCGACGCGGCGCCGCAGGCTGCGGCGGCTGGGCATCGTCGCCGCGCTCGCGGTGGCGCTCGTCGCAGCGACGATCGCGATCACCCAGGGTGGATCCGACGAGGCCGACGGCGACCTCGCCACCCAGGCGGCGGAGGTCGAGTCGCTGCTCGCCGGGATCCCGCAGGACGGGATCTCCCTCGGCGACCCCGATGCGCCGGTCGTGATGCGCGAGTTCGCCGATCCGCAGTGCCCGTTCTGCGCCGATTACTCGACCGACGTCTTCCCCGAGATCGTCGAGCGCTACGTGCGACCCGGCGAGCTGCGGCTCGAGTTCGACCTCCTGACCTTCATCGGCCCGGACTCCGAGCGCGCCGCCCGCGTCGCCGCCGCCGCCGCCGGACAGGACCGGATGTGGGAGTTCGTCGACCTCCTGTTCGCGAACCAGGGGACGGAGAACTCCGGCTGGGCGACCGACGAGCGGCTGCGGGAGATCGCCGAGGCGGCGCCGGGCCTTGACGCCGAAGCGGTGTTCGCCGAGCGTGACTCCGAGGCCGTGACCGAGCTGCTGTCCGCCGGGCAGCGCCGCGCGCAGCGGCTCGGGGTCGATTCGACGCCCAGCTTCTACACCTCGCGGGAAGGCGGCCCCGAGAATCGGCTCGAGGTGACGGCCCTCGATCCGGACGCGTTCGCGGACGAGCTCGACGCGCTGGTCGGCGGCGGCCCGGGCGGGTGAGCGAGCGGACGCTGCGGATCGCCGGCCTGGCCCTCGCGATCGCGGGCATCGCGATCGCCGGCTACCTCACCTGGGTCCACTACGCCGAGAGCCTGCCGGTCTGCGTCGGCGGCGGCGGCAGCTGCGAGCGGGTCCAGACCTCCGACTACGCCGAGCTCGCCGGCGTCCCGGTCGCCGTGATCGGCCTCGCAGGGTACGTCGCGATGCTCGTCGTCCTCTCGCTTCCGGGCACCGGGTCGGCCCTCCTCGCCGCCTTCGGCGGCCTCGCCGGAGCAGCGTTCAGCATCTACCTGACATACGTCGAGCTGTTCGTGATCGAGGCGATCTGCCAGTGGTGCGTCGCGAACGCGGTCGCGATCACCGCACTCGCCGCAGTCGCGATCGCCCGCTACCTGCAACTCGAGGGCTGAGGCCGCTCAGTCGCGCGGCGCGCGGGTCGCCGGGACCTCGGCACGGAGCTCGGTCCCGTGCCCGGGCTCGGACTCGATCGCCAGCTTCCCGCCGACGAGCGAGATCCGCTCCCGCATCCCGACCAGCCCGAAGCCGCCGTCGGCGGTGGCGGTGTCGAACCCCGCGCCGTCGTCCTCGAGCCTCACCTCGACGACGTCCTGGCGCTCGACGACGTCGACCGTCACATTCTCGGCGCCCGCGTGCTTGATCACGTTGTTGAGCCCCTCCTGGACGAGCCGGTAGATCGTCGACTCGACCTCGGGCAGCAGCCGTCCGACCGTCTCGCGCCGGTGGGCGTCGAGCTCGATCCGGGCGTCGATCTCGAGCCCCGAGATCTCGGCCATCCGCTCGAGGAGGGTGGTGACCGCCGGTGCCACCCCGAGCTCGTCGAGCGCCGCCGGGCGCAGCTCGGTTATCAGGCCCTGGAGGTTCTCGATCCCGCGGCCGATGTGGTCCGCCGCGCGCTCGAGCAGGCCGGCGGCCCGCTCGGGATCGCTCGCGGCCTGAACCGCCTCGATGATCACCCGCAGGGCGCCGAGCTCCTGAAGCGTCTCGTCGTGGAGCTCGCGCGCCCAGCGGCGCCGCTCCTGCTCGGAGGCTTCGATCGCGAGCCGGAGCTTCTCCGCCTCAGCCGCCGTCGCCGCCGAAAGGGTGGTCACCGCATAGGCGGCCAGCGACTCGAACAGCCGCTCGTCGTCGACCTCGAACCGGGAGCCCGAGAGCGGGTCGAGCGCGACGAGCAGGCCGCGCTCGCCGCCGCGGAACTCGAGCGGGGCGACCAACGCCGCCGTCGCCCCGGCGGCGAGGCCGGCGGCGCTGAGCTCGGCGTGCTCGCCGGCCGCGTAGCTGCGCAGCCGCGACCCGTGCAGCGCCTCGGCGAGGATCGGCTCGTCGCGGCTCACCGCCATGCCCTGGAGCTCCGGCGCCCCCGCGCCGGCCGCACCGGCGATCGCGAGCTCGTCCCCTTCGGGCAGCAGCAGCACCACGCGCCGCGCACCGACCAGGTCGCGGCCGCGCTTGGCGATCAACGGCGCGAGGCGGTCGAGCTCCATCCCCGACGCGCCCGCCCGGGCGAGCGTGGCGCTGGCGTCGAGGCCGCGAACGGCCCGCTCGAGCTCGGCCTGGCGGCGCTCGAGCCCTCCGTGCAGCCGGGCGTTGTCGACGGCTACCGCGGCCCACTCCGCGAGCACGACGACGAGCCGCTCGTCGACGGGACCGAACGGCTGCCCGCCGGCCTTCTCGGTCAGGTAGAGATTCCCCCACGCCTGGCCGCGGATCATCACCGGCACACCGAGGAAGGTCCGCATCTCGGGATGTCCGGCCGGGAAGCCGTACGAGTGCGGATGCGCCCCGACGTCGTCGAGGCGGAGCGGCTCCGGATGCTTGATCAGCTCGCCGAGCACCCCGCGCCCCTGCGGGAGCGGGCCGATCTGGTGCCGCGTCTCCTCGTCGATCCCGAGGTAGACGAACCGCTCGAGGCTCCGCTTCTCGGCGTCGAGGATGCCGAGGGCCGCGTAGCGCGCACCGGTCAGGTCACGTGCGGCCTCGACGACCTGGCGGAGCACCGCCTCGAGGTCGAGCTCGGCGACGAGCGACTGGCCGACGTCGAGCAGGCGCTCCATCTGACCCCGCGAGAGCTGGGCTTCACTCATCGACAGGCTCCGCAACGCAATCCATCCTCGCGGCTGCACGGTAGCGCCTGCGCGGCACCGACTGCGAGGCGCGCGTGGCCGCCGCGAGCGTCGATTCGCCGGTCCGAGCGCGACGGTTAGCCTCGACTCGGGATGGCCGATACCGAACCCGAGATCGTCGCCGCGCTGCTCGACCCCGAGGCCTATCCGCGGCGGCCGCGTTCGGTCGAGCTGCGAGAGACGCACATCTCGTGGGTCTTCCTCGCCGGCGATCACGCCTACAAGCTGAAGAAGCCGCTCGTGCTCCCGTTCCTCGACTACGGCACCCTCGAACGCAGGCGGGAGATGTGCCACCGGGAGGTGCAGCTCAATCGCCGTCTCGCGCCCGAGATCTACCTCGGGGTCGTCGCCGTCGCCCGCCGGGGGACGCGGTTCGAGATCGCCCCCGAAGACGATCGCGAGGCGGTCGAGTACGCGGTCGAGATGCGCCGCGTCGAGGCCGACCGCAGCCTCGCCGCGCTGGCGGGCGCCGGCGAGCTCGCCCCCGGGCATCTCGACGCGGTCGCCGTCGCCCTGGCGCGATTCCACTCCGAGGCGGCGGTGGCGCAGCCGGAGGACCGCGACGTCGGGATCGCCGTCGCGGCGCTGGAGGAGAACCTGGAGACGATCCGCGCCGCCGGCGCCGACGTCATCGGCGTCGCTCCGATCGCGGCCGCCGAGGGCTTCACCCGCGCCTGGCTCGCACGCCGGGGCGGGGAGCTCGCGGCCCGCGCCGATGCCGGGCTGATCCGCGACTGCCACGGCGACCTGCGGGCCGAGCACGTGATCGTGCCCCGGGCGGGAGACGTCTACGTCTACGACTGCGTCGAGTTCAACCCGGCGCTGCGGCTGATCGACGTCGCCGCCGACTTCGCGTTCCTGGTCATGGATCTCGCCCGCCTCGGCGTCGACTGGGCCGCCGAGCGGCTGACCGGCTCCTACCGCGAGGCGGGCGGCGATCCCGGCGACGACCGGCTGCTCGCGTTCTTCGCCGCCTACCGCGCCTGGGTGCGGGCCAAGGTCGCCTGCCTACCCTCGGCGGAGCTCCCTGCCACCGACCACGGGCGCGGCGCCGCGGAGGCCGAGGCAAGGGAGCTGTTCAGGCTCGGGCGGCGATTCGGCTGGAGGGCGCGCGAGCCGGCGGTGCTCGCTGTCGCCGGGGTGGCCGGCTCGGGGAAGACGACGCTCGCCCGGGAGCTCGCCGAGCTCAGCGGCTGGCCGCACCTCGACTCCGACCGCGTCCGCAAGCGCCTCGCGGGCGTCGCCCCGGGCGAGCGAGCGGGCGCGGCCGCCTACGGCGTCGAGCTCACGCTGCGGACCTACCGCGAGCTCGGCCTCGCCGCGCGTGAGGCGCTCGCCTCCGAATCCGGGGCGATCGTCGACGCCAGCTTCCACCGCCGGGACGAGCGCGACGCCTTCCGCTCCGGGCTCGGGGGCGCGGGCCGGCTCGTATTCCTCGAGTGCACCGCCCCGCGCGACATCCTCCACCGGCGGGTCCGCCGGCGCGAGCGCGACCCCGCTCGCGTCTCCGACGCCGGGGTCGAGATCGTCGACCTTCAGCTCGCCCGTGCGGAGCCGCTCGACGAGGTTCCGGCGGGGGAGCTGGCCACGGTCCTCACCGAACGCCCGGCGGCCGAGCTGACGAGCGAGGCGGAGCGGTTGCTCGACGGGTCGTGAGGAACGCGCCGCCCTCCCGGCCGCCTACCGGGCCTCCATCTCCGCCGCGAGATCGAGGCTCGAGAGCACTCCGACCGGACGGCCGGAGTCGGGGCCGACGACGACCAGATGGGTGACCTCGTGCTCGGCCATCAGCTGTGCCGCGTGCTCGAGCGTGTCGTCGGGCGTCACCGTCACCAGTTCGGTCACCGCCATCTCTCCGGCGGTCCGCCGGTCGACGTCCTCGCCGAAGGCTCGGACGACGTCGGCCTCGGTGACGATCCCCCAGGCACGCTCGCTGACTCCGTCGAGGTCGGTGACGACGACCGAGTGGATCCGGTGCTCGACCATCAGCGCTGCCACCGTCCGAAGCGACGTCTCCGCCTGGCAGGTGAGGGTTCCGTGGCGCATCGCCTCCGCTACGGGTGTCTGCTCGGCGGTCTTCATGATCGCTCCTTTCGTCGCGTGCGGTGGGGCTCGACTCCGACGTTACGCCCACCGGCCCGGTCGCTCATCGGTAGGCGGCACGGATTCCGGGGTCGGGGCGGCTACCTGCAGGCAAGCGGCGCGACGGGTGCCGCCGCGCGAAGGCGGACCGGACGCGCCGCGGTCCAGCGAGTAGCGTCCGGAGGAGATGACGTCCCGGATCCTGGTCGGCGACGACGGCAGCGACGGCTCGCGCGACGCTCTCGCGCTCGCTCGGTCGCTGGCTCTGGGCGAGGCCGCGATCACGCTCGTTGCGGTCGTCGGCGACGCGGACGCCGATGCGCTCGCCGCGGCCGAGCGCCGACTCGCCTCGAACGCCCGGGCGCTCGACCCTGAGCCCTCGTTCCGGGCGCTTGCATCGGGATCGACTCCGCGGGCGCTGGCCGAGGCGGCGGCGGCCGACGGCGCGAGCCTGATCGTGATCGGCTCGACCCACCGTGGCGCCGTCGGACGGGTGCTGCCCGGGACCGTCGGCGAGCGGCTGCTCGAAGGGGCGCGATGCGCGGTCGCCGTCGCGCCCCGGGGCTACGGATCGCGTCAACACCCGGGGCTCGAGGAGATCGGGGTCGGTTACGACGGTCGCGCCGAGGCGCGAGAAGCGCTCACTGTGGCGGTGTCGCTCGCAGCCCGAGTCGGCGCCTCGCTTCGCCTGATCGCCGTCGACCGGACCCTCGAGCCGCACGACCTGCTCCCCGGCGAGCTCCCACCGACTCGCGACGAGCTCGCGCTGGCCCTCGATCGCGCGCTGGCCCGGATCGGCGACCAGGTCGAGGCCTCGGCGGAGATCGTCTCCGGGCCGGCCGCCGCGGCGCTCGCGGACCGCGGGGTCGAGCTCGACCTGCTCGTCCTCGGATCCCGGGGCTACGGCCCTGTGCGCCGCACGCTGCTCGGCGGGGTATCGGGGGAAGTGATGAGGACGGCGCCGTGCCCGGTGGTCGTGGTGCCGCGGTCGGCCGACGAAGGGGAGCCGGCGCCGGACTGACCGCCGGTCGTGGCGACGTGATCGACCTCCACTGCCACATCGTCCCGGGGATCGACGACGGGGCGCAGGAGCTCGACGACGCCGTCGCGATGGCGAGCCAGGCGGCAGCCGACGGGATCGAGCTCGTCTGCGCCACACCGCACATCCGCCACGACCACGACGTTCGGATCGAAGCGCTGCGGGACCACGTCGCGGAGCTCAACACGGCGCTCGAGCGAGCGAGGGTGTCCGCCCGCGTGCTCGCTGGCGGCGAGGTCGCCGAGACCACCGCCGGGGGCCTCAGCGCCGACGAGCTCCGGCGGGTCTCGCTCGGCGCCGGCCGCCGCTGGATCCTGGTCGAGCCGGCGCCGGGACCGCTCTCGGATTCGCTGCGGCAGACGGTCGACGACCTCGCCGCGCGCGGCTTCCGCAGCGTCATCGCGCATCCTGAGCGCCACTTGACCGCCGACCTCGAGCGGCGGCTGGCGGAGCTGATCGCGCGCGGAGCGCTCGTTCAGGCGACCGCCGCGTTCATGATCGAGCCCGAGACGGCGGCGGCGATGGCCGAGCTCGCGATGCGCGGACTCATCCACGTGCTCGGGAGCGACTCCCACTCGGCAGTCCACGGGCGCCCGGTCGAGCTGTCGGGGGGTCTCGCGGCCCTGAGCGAGATCGAGACCACCGCCCCTCACATCGACTGGATCGCCCGTGCCGCGCCGTCGGCGATCATCGCCGGGAGGGACGTCGAGCCGCCGTATCGACCGCTTGCCTGACCCTCAGCGGCGCAGGCTCGGTCGACCTCGCGCAGAGAGCGCTCAGTCCTCGCGCCCGAGGCGTTCGATGTGGGCGTCGTCCGCCGGGTAGAGCTCCGAGACGTGGCCGTCATCCGACCAGCGGACGAGGTAGGGCGGCGCCCCGTTCTCTCCCATCACCTCGAGGATCTCGCCGTCGCGCTCGGGCTCGCCGAGATGGTGACCGTGGATCACCACCCGGTCACCCGGGCTCGCCCGCAGCATCGATCTGGAGCGTTCAGCATCCATGGTCAAGGTCGATCGAGGACGAAGGTCACCTTGGCGTGGACCCGCAAGCCGTAGATCTCGGGCCATCAGGAGCCTCCTTTCACTCGCTACCGCAAGCGTCGCGCACCCTGCCGCCGGGTTCATCCGCAGGGATCACCGATCCGGCCTCCGCGCTGACTACCGACCCGCTTGTCAGGATCTTTCGGGGGCCGCGGACCCGGCCGCGAGCCCCCGGGCACGCAACGCCCGCTCGAGCGCAGTCAGCGACAGCAGGCCGACATCGCCGTCGTCGCCGCGCACGACGACGCGACCCAAGCGGTTGAAGCCCGGCAGCGCCAGGAGCTCGTCGACCTCGATCCCCTCGTCGACGAGCAGGCTCGGATCGCGATCGGCGAGCTCTCCCGCGGTCCGCGTGCGGCGCTCCGCGGGCGACAGCCGCTCGACCGCGTCGATCGTCAACAGCCCGATCGGACGCCCCGCCTCGAGGACCGGGAACGATCGGTAGCCGAACGGAACGAAGTGGTTCGCAAGCGCATCCTCGATGTGGGTCGACGCGGGGACGGTCCGAGCGGGGAAGGCCATCAGCCGGCGAAGCGGAAGCCCGCCGAGCGTCGCCCTGATCCGGACCATCTCCTCCTCGCCCCGGCTCGCGAGCACGAGGAAGAGGCCGATCACGAGCAGCCAGAGCCCGCCCGGGGCGCCCGCGAACGCGCTCAGGACGCCGAACCCGACGAACGCGTACGCGAAGCCCCGCCCGATCCCGGCGGCCCGGGCAGTCGCTCGGTTGAGGTCGGAGTACCGCGCCCAGAGCACGGCCCGGAGCACGCGTCCGCCATCGAGTGGAAAGGCGGGCAGCAGGTTGAAGCCGAGGATCGCCGCGTTGACCAGCGCCTGGTAGGCGATCAGTGCCGAAAGGGCTTCCGGGGACGACGCCGGGAGCGCGGCGAGGACGGCGCCGAAGGCGGCTGCGATCGCGAGCGTCACGAGCGGGCCCGCGAGCGCGTACCGCAACTCGTCCCCGGGTTGCTCGGGCGAGCCCTTCAGCTTCGCAACCCCGCCGAGGAGCCAGAGGTCGATCTCCTCGATCTCGACGCCCCGGCGCCGAGCGACCAGCGCATGTCCGAGCTCGTGGGCGAGGATGCTGGCGAACAGGAGCAGGGCGCTCGCGAGACCGAGCGCGTAGGCGAGCCCGGTCGAGATACCGGCGACCGTGTCCGGGTAGTAGGCCTCGCCCAGCGACCAGGTGATCAGGGCGACGATCACCAGCCACAGCGGATGAATCCCGATCGGAATCCCGTACAGGCGGCCGACCTTGAAGCTGCGACCCGGCATCGGGGCGGCGGTGTCGTCGCGGGAAGCCGCGCGGCGCGACCTCCCGCGAGCGCCCGGCCTCAGTCCGACCCGGCCGTCGGCTTGATCTTCACCGTCTGGGTGGCCTTCCCGGCCGCGGGGAGCGGGATCCTCACCTCGAGCAGTCCGTCCGCGACCGCGGCCTCGATTCGCTCGGGCTCAACCCCCTCGGGCAGCGTCATCGAGCGCCGGAACGAGCCTCTGCGGCGCTCGCGCCGGAGATAACGCTCGTCCCCTTCCTCGCGCTCCTCGGTGTGCTCGCCGGAGACGGTGAGGACGCCGTCGACGACCTCGATCTCGACCTCCTCGGGCGTGATTCCGGGCAGATCGGCCTTCAGCGTGAGCTCGTCGTCGCCGCGGATCAGGTCGACCGATGGCGACCAGGCACGACCCCCGGCCTCGGTCTCCTCGAACAGGCGGTCGAACCGGCGGCGCAGCTCGGCCAGGTCCGTGAACGGGCTCCAGCCGGCAAGCGTGCTAGGCATGCGATACCTCCTATCGGTGCGGGAGACCGCGTGATCCTTCCTTGGGGTGGTCTCCCTGCGACGACGGTACACCGGCAGGCGGCCGCGGTCATCGGTGGGGATTCCCGTAGCGGCTCCGTAGCGCGCACGGAGGGGGCGGCTACGCGCTGCGGGGAACTGGCTCGCGGAGGCGCGGCTGGGGCTCGCGCCCGGCGGCGGGATCGACGATCCGGGCGCCGGCCTCGATCAGCTCCGCCTCGGAGGCGAGGAACCGCTCGAGCGTCCGGCAGTCCTCGACCTCGACGATCACGCCGCCCGCCCGCAGCTCGCGGCCGGGCAATCGCTCGGTGACGCAGAGGAGGCGGTCGCCGTCGGTGAGGTAGGTGCCGGATTGGAGCCGCTCCGAGCGCAGATCTCCACGCGCCGGGGCGGCGTCGGTCGCGAGAGGAGCCATGCGAGGAGGCTACGTCGCCGCGCGAGCGGCTCCATCGGGGCGCCGCCGCGGATCGGAGGCGGATGACCCGAAGCGACCCTCCGTGGCGGCTACGGGGGTCGCTCGACCGGCGGGAGCGCCTGGAGCCGGTCGCCCTCGCCCCACCAACGGATCAGGCGCGGTCCGAAGTGGAGGATCGCCGCCGCCGCCGCGACGACCCCGACCACGGCCAGCCAGATCTCGAGCGACGGAGTCTCGAGGAGGAAGAACCGCCGCAGCGGCGGCAGGTAGAGCACCGCGAGGTAGCCCCCGAACATCCCGGCCACGAGCAGCGCTTTCCAGCGGTTGATCGGGCGCGCGAGGCGAGCGAGGATCACGAGGCCGATGCCGAGCAGGACGAGGGTGGCGGCGCTGCGGGCCTCGGCGAGCGTGTAGCCGGGATCGCGCCGCAGCCATTCGTAGACGCCGAAGGTCAGCACTCCGGCGACGAGCCCCGCAGGGATCGAGAACCGCAGCACCCGGTGGATGAACCCCGGCTCGGCGCGGCGCGCGTTCGGGGCCATCGCGAGGAAGAACCCCGGGACCCCGATGCTGAACGTCCCGACCAGCGTCAGCTGGCGCGGCACGAACGGGAAGTCGACCGTGAACGCGATCGTCAGCGCCGTCAGCAGGACCGCGTAGGTCGCCTTCGCGACGAACAGGTTCGCCACCCGCTCGATGTTGTTGATCACGCGGCGACCGGCGGCGAGCACCACCGGGAGCGTGGCGAAGCGGTTGTCGAGCAGGACGAGCTCGGCGACCGCGCGCGTCGCGTCGCTGCCGTCGCCCATCGCGATCCCCATGTCTGCGTCCTTGAGCGCGAGCACGTCGTTGACCCCGTCGCCGGTCATCGCGACCGTATGTCCGCGCGACTTGAGCGCCGCGATCATCGCCTGCTTGTGATGCGGAGTCACCCGGCCGAAGACCGCGTTGTCCTCGACGACGTCGGCGAGGGCATCCTCGCCGGCCGGGAGCTCGCGCGCGTCGATCCCGTCGCCGGCGCCTGCGAGCCCGGCGCGTCGGGCGACCGCGGCGACGGTCGCGGGATGGTCGCCCGAGATCACCTTCAGCGCCACGCCCTGGGCGGCGAAGAAGGCGAGGATCTCGGCGCCATCCGGCCGGACCTCGTCCTCGAGCGAGACCAGCGCCACCGGCGTCCGCGCCGGCGGCAGGTCGCCCCCTGCCGGCGCGTCCGACGACCGGGCGAGGAGGACGATCCGCCGGCCGACGGCGGCCTCGGTGGCGACCCGCTCGCGGACCTCGCCGTCGACGCCCAGGGCCTCGGGGGCGCCGAGGATGTACGTCCCGCGCCCCTCGAACGTGGCCGATGACCACCGCCGCGCCGACGAGAACGGCACCGTGCGGACCGGCCTCCAGCCCAGTGATGGCCGGAACCGGGCGCCGATCGCGGCCAGCGTCGCGTTCGGATTCGGATCCGCCGCCGCGAGCGCCGCGAGCGCATCCTCCGCCTCGTCGGCCGATGCCCCGCCGACCGGCATCAGCCCGCTGAAAGCGATCTCGCCGGTGGTGATCGTGCCCGTCTTGTCAAGGCAGAGCACGTCGACTCGCGCGAGCAATTCGACCGAGGCCAGCTCGCGCGCGAGCGCCCGGCGGCGGGCGAGCTCGAGGATGCCGACGATGAACGCGATGCTGGTCAGCAGGACGAGGCCGTCGGGGACCATCGCCACCGAGGCCGCGACCGTGCCCCGCAGCGCCTCGCGCCAGCTCTCGCCGAAGCCGAGCAGCACGATCGCGAGCAGTACGGCGAGCGGCGGGATGATCCAGGTCAGCCACCGCAGAACCACGTTGACGCCGGCCCGGAGCTCGGAGTCGACGAGCTGGAAGCGTCGCGCCTCCTCGGCGAGGCCGCTGGCGTAGGCCGCGGCCCCGATCCTCGTCGCCCGCATCCGGCCCGTCCCCGCGGCGACGAAGCTCCCCGAGAGCACGTCGTCGCCCGGCGACTTGACCACCGGCTCCGACTCCCCCGTGAGCAGCGCCTCGTTGACCTCGAGCGAGGCGGCTCGAAGCACCTCGCCGTCGACGCCGACCTGGTCGCCCGGTTGGAGCTCGATCACGTCGTCGGCGACCACCTGCTCGTAGGGGATCTCCTCGACTCGGCCGTCCCTGACCACCCGGGCCCTGATCACGTTCAGGACCGCGAGGCTCTCGAGCGCTCGTCGCGCGCGCAGCTCCTGGACGATCCCGATGATCGTGTTCGACACCACCACCCCGGCGAACAGCGCATCGGGGCCCGGATACGCGACCAGGATCACGGCCAGGAGCGAGCCGATGATCGCGTTCACCGGGGTGAGGAGGTTCGCGCGCACGATCTCCCCGAAGGTGCGGGTAGGGGCGCGCGGGACCTCGTTCACCCGTCCCCCGCGGATGCGCTCGGCGACCTCTGAGGCGGTCAGGCCGCGGTCGCCCGGGCCCGGATCGGGGCGGTCCGTCAAGCGTGGACCGCAAGCCCGAACACGCGTGTCTCCCCGGGCGCCACACGGACCCGCTGGTCGCCGACCTCGACGGTGATCGGCGGATCGAGGTCGGACTCCGGGAGGGTGATGCTGATCGAGTCCCGGTCGATCCTCACCCCGACATCCCAGTGGTCGCGGTAGTGGATCGAGAACGACATCCCGCGCAGGTCCTCGGGAAGCACGGGAGCGAACGCGAGTGCGTCCTCGCGCGGCTCGATACCGGTGTAGCCGCGCTGGATCAGGTCGACGGTCCCCGCCATCGCGCCGAGGTGGATTCCCTCGGCGGTGGTCCCTCCCTGGATGTCGGACAGGTCGCTCTCGAGCGCCTCGCGGAACAGCGCCCACGACGCCGCCCGGTCGGCTCGAGCCAGCACCCAAGAGCCGACGACGCGGCTGAGCGTCGAGCCGTGCGAGGTTCGGCGGGAGTAGTAGTCGATGTTGCGCGCGATCGCCCCGGGCCCGAGCGTGTACCCGAGCCGGTCGAACAGCGATCTCAGCTCGTCGGGAGTGAACAGGAACAGCAGCATCAGCGCGTCGGGCTGCTTCGAGGCCTTGTAGCGGTTCGTCGTGTCCCCCTCGGCCTCGAGGATCCGGTCGAGGCGCTGGATGTCGCCGTAGCGGTCACGGTAGCCCGCCCAGTCGAACTCCTCGAGCCCGTCGTAGCCCTCGAACTGGCTGATGATGCCGTCGCCGTGGAACGGCACCGTCATCCGCTCGCTGATCTCGCGCCAGCGGTCGAGCTCCGCGGTCGAGAGCTCGATCCGCTCGATCAGCGCCGCCGCCCTCGCACGCGGGAGATGCTCGAGGAGCTCGAGCGCGCGGCACAGCACCCAGACCGCCGTGACGTTGGTGTAGGCGTTGTTGTCGAGCCCCGGACGGTCGGCGCCCGGATAGGCGTCGTGGTACTCGTCGGGCCCCATCGCGCCCCGGATGACGTAGCGCCCCGTCTCCGCGTCGAGCTCGGCGATGCTGCCCCAGAACCGCGCCACCTCGAGCACGATCTCGGCCCCCCGGAAGGCGATGAAGTCGAGGTCCCGCGTCACCCGGTAGTGGTGGATGACGTTGTAGGCGACCGCGGCGCTGATGTGGTACTGGCGGCGGGAGTTGTCCGGCACCCAGCGCCCGGACTTCGGGTTGAGGTGGATCAGGGGAGTCTCCTCGCGACCGTCGGAGCCGCTCTGCCAGGGGAACATCGCGCCCCGCAACCCGGCCGCGGCCGCAGCCCGCCGCGCCGCGGGGAGCCGGCGGTGGCGGTAGCGAAGCAGCGACTTGGCGAGGCCGGGGAAACGGAAGCTCAGGTACGGGAACAGGAACAGCTCATCCCAGAAGATGTGTCCGCGATAGGCCTCGCCGTGGAGACCGCGGGCGGGGACGCTGACGTCGAGCCCTGCGGTGTGCTCGGAGATCACCTGGAGCATGTGGAAGATGTGGGCGTTGAGCGCGAACCGCGTCCGCTCCCCCTCGTCGAGCTCGATCCCCGCGCGCTCCCACAGATGGGCCCAGCGGGTGACGTGCTCGGCCAGCAGCCGCTCGAAGTCGGCGGCGGCGGCGAGCGTCAGCCGGGCGGCCTCGCCCGGCTCTGAGATCGCCGGGTCGCGGGAGGTGTGGATCGCCGCGATCTTCTCGACCACGGCCGGCTCCCCGCGCCGAACCTCGAGGACGATGTGATGCGCGATCCCCCCCTCCGACTCGGCGAGCCAGCGCTCGGTCGCCCGACCGGCGCGGACGCGGGTCGTCGCGGCCTCGGCGATCACGATCCGCGACTGCGTGGTCCGGGCCTCGAGGCCGATCGTCTCCGCGTCGATCTCCGTCGTCCCCTCGACATCGAGGTGAAGGTTCGCGAGGCCCTCGTAGCGTGCGACGCCGGAGTTGCGGACCGTGCCGTCGAGCGCCGAGCGGACCTCGACCCGGCCCGACCAGTCCTCGGGCTCGATCTCGATCTCGAGCGCCCCGAGATGCGCTCGCGCCATGCTCACGAACCGGCGCTGGACGACTCGGGTCCGCCGCCCCGCGCGGTCGCGGAACCTGACCGTCCGCGTCAGCAGTCCGCGCCGCAGGTCGAGCTCCTGCTCGTAGTCGAGCAGCTCGACCGCGGCGACCTCGAACCATGGGCCGTCCTCGAGCCGGAAGCCGAGCGGCAGCCAGTTGGGGACGTTGACGATGCTCTCGTCCTTCACCTCGCGGCCTGCGATCTCGGTCCGAAGGCGGTTGAACGTCCCGGCGACGTACGTGCCCGGGTAGTGGATGCCGTCGGCCCGCGCCTCGGGCGCGGCGCCCCTGGTCGCGAAGTATCCGTTACCGGTCGTGCACAGCGCCTCGCGATGCCCTTCCTGTGCCGGGCTCCAGCCCCGGTAGACGAGCACCCAGGGTCCCCGCTGCTCCGCGGTCGCGAGGATCTGCTGCTCGCTCGTCGAGGGTGTGAGCCGCGAGAGTTCCTGCTCGCTCACCGGAGCCCCTCACGGCACATGCTGCTCTCGCGACATGAATGTCGCTCGCTCACAGACAGTTGCCGTCCTCGACCCAGGCGAGCGCCGCGAGGTCGTCGACGACGACGTCGGAGTGCTCCCGCAGCAGCTCCGCGGCGCGATCGTCCCGGGCGACTCCGACGACGAGTCCGAACCCGCCGCGCCTGCCCGCCTCGACGCCAGCGAGCGCGTCCTCGACCACCGCCGCGCGCGACGGCTCGACCCCGAGCTCCTTCGCCGCCTCGGCGAAGATCGCCGGGTCGGGCTTGCCGGGCAGGCCGCGCCGGCTCATGTCGACCCCGTCGACCTTGACGTCGAAGGCGTCCTCGATGCCGGCCGCACGCAGGACGGGGACGCAGTTGCGGCTCGCGGAGATCACGGCGGTGGGGATACCCCGTCGCTGGAGCTCCCGAACCAGCGCCACCGACGATGGGAACGCGTTGACGCCTCGATCCGCGAGCTCGGCCGTGAACTCCTCGTTCTTGCGGTTGCCGAGCGCGCACACGGTCTCGTCGCCGGGGGGGTCGGCCGGCTCACCCCAAGCGAGCTCGATCCCGCGCGAGCGGAGGAAGCCGTCGACGCCGTCGTAGCGCCCCCTGCCGTCGACGTAGCGCTTGTAGTCGACGTCGGCGTCGAACGGACGCCGGTCGGCCCCGGCCGGGGCACTCTCGCTGAGGTAGCGATCGAACACCCGGCTCCAGGCGGCGGCATGAACCGCAGCGGTGTCGGTGACGACGCCGTCGAGATCGAAGATCACCGCGTCGACGTCGTCCAGGGGCGTTGCCTTCGGCTCGGTCAAGGACGCTTCTCGATCAACCTAGCGCGCCGAGCGGCCGCAGCGCGACCTTCCGGGTCATCCGCTCGACCGTGTCGCGCGATCCGCTGCCGAGGCCGTGGCGGAGGAAGTTGACCGCACCGGCGGCCGCGCCGAGGACGAGCGCGTCCTCGAGCTCCAGCCCCCGCGCGAGAGCGGCCGCGATCCCCCCCATCATCGAATCGCCGCAACCCTCGCGCGAGCCCCGATCGAAGCGCGGCGGGACCAGCTCCCACGCACGATCCGCGGACAGGACCAGCGCCGGGTCCGCGCCGCGGGTGACGACGACGGTTCCCGCGCCGCGCTCGATCAGCGAGCCTGCGGCTGCACGCATCGCCGCCGGATCGGACACGGGGCCGGCCACTATCTCGGCGAGCTCCCAATCGTTCAGCTTCACCAGGTCGGGCCGGCCGTCGAGCGCGCTGTCGAGTCGCGGCGTCGATAGGTCGACGATCACCCGGACCCCGTTCTGGCGAACGTCGGCGACCAGGTCGCCGTAGAGCGCAAGCGGCAGCGTGTCGCCGGGATACGGGTTGCACAACGCGAGCACGTTGCTCTCGAGCGCGGCCGAGCAGGTGACCGCGAACAGCTCGTCGATCTCGTGCCGGGAGGGCGCCGCGGCGAGAGCCTGAGCCACCGCCCGACGCTCGCCCGTCCGCCGGTCGATCACGTAGCAGCCGGTCGGGGCGAGGCTGTCGACCAGCCGCCGTTCGCCCGGGAGGCGGTCGAGGAGCGGCCGCAACACGGCGCCGGTTTCGCCGCCGCAGAATCCGCAGAGTATCGGCTCGCCGCCGAGCTCGCCCGCCATCCGCGTCAGCCAGACGCCCTGGCCCCCGGCGTGGATGTGGACGTCGTCGCCGTCGCCCCCACGGGTCTCGATCGTCACCCCGACGAGCGGGTTCGGGGCGAAGACCGCTACGCGGGAGGGTGTCCCGCCGTCCTGTGCCCGGCCGGCCATGGGGAGATCATCGCGGGTCGCGAGGAGGCGTCGACGGCAGGCGCGACGATCACGCGCCGGGCGAGGGATCGGCCGCCGGCGATCGCCCAGCGCGGGACGCCCGCCGCGCGAACCGCCGCGACGGCGACCAGCGCCGCCGCGACCACGGCGGCAAGCCGGAGGGCGGGATCGACGGCGCCGATGCGCATCAGGGCCGCGACTCCGAGCAGGATGCCCGCCAGGAGGGGCATCGCGATCGGCCGGTTCGCTCTCACGCCGGCGAGACTACGAGCACCCCCGCGCCGGGTCATCGCACGGCGCCGCGGATTTCGACTGTGGCGTCTCACGCACCCGAGCGCCGGTAGCCACCACCTAGACGACCGATTCTGAGCACCATGTGGCTGCATCGGCACGCGCCGAGCCCCACCGGCCGACCCCCGCGCGCCGCGAGCACGTAGTCTCCGCGACGTCAGCCCCGCCAACGGAGGTACAGATGGCCCAGCAAGCTCGGAAGACGAAGTCAGGCGCCCGCAAGGCGTCGGCGACGGCGAAGTCGGGCACGAGGAAGACATCGGCGGCCGCGAGGCGCCCGTCGGCGCGCAGGTCGGGGGAGAAGGCGCTGCAGCGCCTGCACGATTCGGTCGACGCCGCCGAGGCGGCGCTCAAGGACGTCCGCAAGGAGATGAACCGCGGCTCGAAGTCGTTGCTCAGCGACGTCGAGACGACGCTCCGCTCCGCCCGCAAGAACCTGCGCAGCGTGAGCCGTCACGTCGCCAAGGACCTCGAGGAGGTCCAGAAGGCAGCGACCGGGAAGCGCAAGGCCCCGGCGAAGCGGACGACCAAGAAGGCCACGAGCAAGAAGGGCGCGACGGCGGCGGCGGCGCGACGGAAGACGACGCGCGCAGGTGCCAGAAAGAAGTAGCTCCTTCCGCCTCCTGATCGCCGGGGGAGGCGTCGCCGCCCTCGAGGCGATGCTGGCGACCCATGCCCTGGCCGCGGGCCGGGTCGCGATCGAGCTGCTGGCACCGAACCGAGAGCTCGGGTACCGCCCGCGCGCGGTGCTCGAGCCATTCCGGGTTGCCGAGCGTCGCGAGTATCCGCTCGGCGCGATCGCACGCGCCCACGACGCGGTGCACCACCACGACGCGCTCGAGTCGGTCGACCCCGACTCGAAGCTCGTCCGCACCGCCGCCGGACACAAGATCGCCTACGACGCGCTCCTGATCGCGGTCGGAGCGCGGATGACGCCCGGCCCGCCCGGGATGGTCACCTTCTCCGACGAGGACGTCGACCGATTCGCCGAGGTGGTCGACGACGTGCGCGCCGCGAGGGCGGATCGGCTCGCGTTCGTGGTCCCACCCGGATCGACCTGGTCGCTGCCGCTCTACGAGCTCGCGCTGATGACCTCGTACGAGGCTCGCGTCCCCGACGCCCCACGGCTCAGGCTGACGCTGATCACTCCCGAGGACGAGCCGCTCGCGCTCTTCGGCCACCGCGCCGCGGGCGCGGTTGCGAGGCTGCTCCAAGAGCGCGCGATCGAGATCCGTGCCGGCGCCTACGTCGACGAGGTGCGCGACGCCGGCGGCGAAGCGAGCGAGCTGGCGCTGCGGCCGGGCGGCGAGCGACTGACCTTCGATCGGGTGATCACGCTCCCGCGGCTCGGCGGGCCTCGGATCCTTGGGCTGCCCTCCGACCCCGAGGGCTTCATCCCGACCGACGACCATGGCGCAGTCGCCGGCGTCGACGGCTGCTTCGCCGCCGGGGACGCGACCTCGTTCCCGGTCAAGCAGGGCGGCATCGCGACCCAGCAGGCCGACGCCGCCGCCGAGGCGATCGCCGCGGTGGCCGGAGCCGAGGTCGAGCCGCGTCCCTTCCGTCCCGTTCTCCGAGGACTTCTGATCACCAGCGCCGAGCCCCGGTACCTGCGGCAGGCGATCAGCGGCGGCGAGGGAGAGACGTCGATCGCCTCGAGTCACCTCCTCTGGTGGCCGTCGGCGAAGATCGCCGGGCGCTTCCTCGCGCCCTACCTGGCGCGGGTCGATGCCTCGCTCGAGACCGCGGTCGAACCGTCCGGGCCGGACGTCGTCTCGATCGACGTCGAGCTCAGGGATCTCTAGCGGCTCGAGCGCCGCGTAGCGTGATCGGCGAAGGCTGAGCGATGAGACCGCCGCTGATCGTGCCACTGCCCGGCTTCGAGCCGCTGGCGGGGTCCGTCGCCGTCCTCGAGACGACGCCGCCGACGATCGAGCGGTTTGAAAACGGCGAGCTCGAGGTCAGGCTCGACGCCTCGGTGGATGGCCGAGGCTGCTTCCTGCTCGGGACGGTCGCGCCGCCTGGCGATCGCCTCGCCGAGCTGCTCCTGACCGCCGACACGCTGCTGCGGAACGGCGCCAACTCGTTGCATGCGGTCCTCCCCTATCTCGCCTACGCCCGCCAGGATCGGCCGAACCCGAACATCAGCCTCGCGGCCGCGTGGATCGGGCGGCTGCTGGCCAACGCCGGGATCGCGGACTTGACGACGATCGACATCCACAGCCGCGCGGCACGCGAGCTGATCGGGCTCCCGGTCACTTCGCTCTCACCCGCAGACCTGTTCGGGCGAGCGCTCGCCGGGTGGGCGTCGCGCGAGGCGGTTGTGGTCGCCCCCGACCGCGGGGCCCATGCCCGGGCGGACGCCGTCCTCGCCGCCCTCGGGCTCGACCGGCCGTTGGTCCGGTTCGGCAAGGAGCGCGATGCGGGCGGGGTGACCCACACCACGGTCGAGGGCGAGGTCGCGCCGAGGGCGATCGTGGTCGACGACATCCTCGACACCGGCGGGACTCTCGTCTCGTGCTGTCGGAAGCTGCGGGCGCTCGGTGTCGAGGAGACCGCGATCGCGGTGACGCACGGGCTGTTCACGGGAGCGCGATGGCGCGAGCTCGCCGATCTCGGCGTCGGGGCGATCCACGTCACCGACAGCGTCCCCGACGTCCGCGCCCGGGCCCGCGGAGCGGCCCGCGGAGCGGCCGGCGGCGGGGCCTCCGAGCTCGTCCGCGTTCATTCGGTCGGGCCGTTGCTGGCGGCGGCAATCACCTGAGCCGTCCAAACGCCGAAGGGCTCCGTCCGCCCGCGGCGAGCCCGCGACCTCCACGCGCGTCCGACTAGCATCGCCGGGTGCCGACCGTGGCGTGGATCGTCGGCTTCGGTTTGGCGATCCTGCTCGCGCTCGCCCAGCGGGTCGGCGACCGTTACCGTTCCGACTGATGCGGAGCTGGCTTCGATCGGATCTGATCGGGATTCCCGTGACGCTGCTCGCGTTCGGGCTCTTCGGGCTCACGGTGGCCGCCTTCTGTGTCGCCGGGCCGGTGGCCGGACTCGTTTTCTCGATCCCGGTCTGGGTCGTCGTCTTCTACTTCGCCGTCCGGCGCGAGCCATCGGACCTGGCGGGAATCCGCCGGCGTCCCGAGGAGTTCCGGCATCGGGTGCTGGTGGTCGCCGACCACGGCCTTGCTCGGCCTGGCCTCATCGACGAGCTGACGCGTCGCGCCGAGCTCGGGCGGGCCGAGGTGATGATCGTCGCCCCGGTCGTCGCGTCCTCGACCCTCACGCCGTGACCGATGAGATCGACCGCGAGGCCCGAGGTGCTCAGAGCCGTCTCGAACAGGCGCTGCGGGAGCTGCAAGAACGGGGCGTGCCGGCCAGCGGCCACGTCGACGATGAGGGCGACCCGATGCAGGCGATCCTCGACGGCTTGCGGGAGTTTCCCGCGAACGAGGTCGTGCTGATCCCCGGCGTCGAGCGCGGGTGGCGCGAGGCGGAGCTGCTCGCCGCGCGGATCAGGCGGGAGGTCGGCGTGCCCGTGACCGAGATCGGGCACGCCTCCGGCGCATAGACGAGCAGGCCGGGCCGTGGCCGCCGGGCGGCCGGCCGCCGGCGGCGCTAGACGTCGAGGATCACCCGCGCGTGCCAGGTGCGGTCGTCCCGGCTCAGCTCGAGGCGGTGATACGTCACCGCCTTGATCAGGCTCTGGGGTACCGAGCGCTCGCCGGCGACGACGGCCGAGAGCGTTGTGTCGTCGAGCTCGATCCTCACCACCCGCTCGGGAATGAAGCCGTCGGCCGCGGCGCGGTAGACGAGATCCTTCATCCAGGCTGCGAGAAGCGTCGGCAGATCGGACGCGCTGAGCTCGACCTCGTGCGTGACCGGCTCGCCCCCGCGCGCCTCCGAGAGGATGTCGCCGAGTGCGACCAGGGCCTCGGTGAGGACGGCCTCGGGGCTGTCGTCCTCGATCAGGAGCTCGATCTCGGATCTGTGCTCGACCCAGCGGTACATCTGACCATGCGTCGCCTGGCTTCTCCTCCTGTCTCCGGGAGTCGGCGAGCTGGGTTCAAGCTTGCATCAGCCCGGCACCGATGCCATCGGTGCGCGCCGGGGAGGTCGCACCCGTAGTCGCCACGGGCATCCGGTCACGGCTCGTCGGAATGGCTCCCGGGCCGGCTTCGCTCGCAGGAGCGAGGGCGACTGCTACGCCGCTCCCCGACCTTCGGCGGCGAGATGCTGGGAGAACCAACCGGCCGCGAGCGCGGCCACCTGCTGCAGGGCGCCGGGCTGCTCGAAGAGGTGGTCGGCGGTGGGAACGACCGCCAGCTCGTGCTTGCAGCGCAGCAGCGCCGCGGCCTGCCGGTTGAGCTCGAGGACGCCCCAATCGTGGCCGCCGACGATCAGCAAGGTCGGCGAGACCACCTCGCCGAGCCGCTCGCGCGCGAGGTCCGGTCGCCCGCCGCGGGAGACGACCGCACCGACGTCGGCGCCGACGTCGGCGGCGGCGCGCAGCGCCGCCGCGGCTCCCGTCGAGGCGCCGAAGTAACCGAGCGGGAGTTGGTCGAGGTCGGGGTCGCGCCGAGCCCACCGAGTCGCCCCGACGAGGCGCTCGGCCAGCAGCCCGATGTCGAAGACGAGGTCGCGGTCGCCGGCCTCGGGCTCGGTCACGAGGTCGAAGAGCAAGGTGGCGAGCCCAACACCGTTGAGCGCCGTCGCGACCTCCCTGTTGCGCGGGCTGAGGCGGCTCGATCCGCTCCCGTGCGCGAACAGGACGAGCCCGGACGCCGGCTCGGGGATTCGCAGGTCACCGGGCAGGCGGATGCCGCTCGCGACCTCGATCTCGATCTCGCGCTGGGTGACCGGGGGGTCGCCGGCGCCGACCGCGGCGTCCGGCTCGTGCGCCGCCCGGAGGAGCTCGACGACCTCGGCGTCAGAGGTCTGCCGGAAGTCGGCGTAGACCGACCCGACGCCGAGGAACCATTCGGGCTCCGCGACGCAGACGACATCGTCGAACTCACTCGCGAGCCGCTCGCGGGTTCCCGGGGGCCCGACGGGAACCGCGAGCACGACGCGGCCCGCACCTCGACCCCGAAGCACCTGACCGCCGGCGATCGCCGTGCCGCCGGTTGCGACACCGTCGTCGACCAGGATCACGGTCCGCCCGGCGACCGGGAACGGTTCGCGGCCGCCGCGATAGAGCCGCGTCCGGCGATCGAGCTCGGCGGCCTCGCGGACGATCAGCGCCTCGAGCTCCTCGTCGCCGATTCCGAGCGCGTCGATCTGATCCGAGCGCAGGTAGCGAACCCCGTCCTCGCCGATCGCGCCGATCCCGTACTCGGGCTGGAACGGCGCGCCGAGCTTGCGGACGCAGATGACGTCGAGCGGCGCGCCGAACGCGCGCGCAACCTCGTAGCCGACCGGGACGCCGCCACGGGGAAGCGCCGCGACGACCGCAGCCGGATCAAGGTCGCTGCCCAGTGCCCCGGCCAGCGTGCGACCCGCCTCGCGGCGATCGAGGAAGAGCGCGACCCGGCTCACCATCCGACCCACACTCTAGGGCGGGACAGGGGGCCTCCCGAGCGTACGACCACCGGGCGGCGGTCAGATCGCTTTCGTCGCTATCAGCAGCGCGAGCAATGACAGCGGGGTCCCGAAGTCGCTGAGGAGGATGACCGTGTTCCCGGGGGCGAGGTTGCGATCGGCGGCGATCTCGCGAACGTGGTTGGCGGCGGCGAGGAGCAGGAACGTGCCGCCGGCGATCGAGGCGGCGACCCAGGCCTCGGGGGCGTCCTGCGAGGCGGCGTAGATCGCCCCGAGCCCGATCCCGAGGTTCGCGAACCCGACCTCGTACTGGAAGCCGCTCGTCTGCCAGCCGATCGAGCTCGCCACTCGGCGCGCGAACACGGTGTGCATCAGCCCGCTCACCACCCCGGTCCATCCGAGCGCGAGGTAGAGCACCCAGCGCAGCGCCGCCTCGTCGAACGCAACCCCCGAGTCGGCCCCCGGCGGCGTCAGGTCGAAGACCGCGAACGCCCACGCGAGCACCAGGACCAGAGTCGGGGTTGCGGCCAGCATCGGGGCGCGAGAATATCCGCGCCCCCGGCGGAGCTGGATCGGGGCTCCCGCTCTGCGGTCCGGCGACAATCGCGTCAGCGCAGCGGCCGGACCGGCCCCGGGTGCCGCGCGTATCCTGGCCCCCGATGGGCGACGTGATCGCAGTCTCCGGGCTGGTCAAGTCGTTCGGCTCCACCCGCGCCCTCGACCGGCTCGACCTCGAGGTCAGCGCCGGCGAGGTCCACGGGTTCCTCGGTCCGAACGGCTCCGGCAAGACGACGACGATCCGGGTCCTGCTCGGCCTCCTGCGCGCCGACGGCGGCTCGGTCCGCCTGCTCGGCGGCGATCCCTGGCACGACGCGGTCGCGCTCCATCGGCGGCTCGCGTACGTCCCGGGCGACGTCAGCCTCTGGCCGACCCTCTCCGGCGGCGAGGCGATCGACCTGCTGACCCGCCTTCGCGGCGGTGTCGATCAGCGCAAGCGCGACGAGCTCGTCGCGCGCTTCAAGCTCGACCCGAGCAAGAAGTCACGCACGTATTCGAAGGGCAACCGGCAGAAGGTGGCACTGGTCGCCGGCCTCGCCTCCGACGCGGAGCTGCTGATCCTCGACGAGCCGACCTCCGGGCTCGACCCGCTGATGGAGGCGACCTTCCAGGAGTGCATCCGGGAGATCACGGCCGAGGGGCGAACGGTGCTGCTGTCGAGCCACATCCTCGCCGAGGTCGAAGCGCTGTGTGACCGGGTCAGCATCATCCGCCTCGGCCGCACCGTCGAGAGCGGCACCCTCGCCGAGCTTCGACACCTGACCAGGACGACGATCAGCGCCGAGGTCGAGCGTCAGGCGACCCACCTCGGCGAGCAGCCCGGCGTCCATGACCTGATCGTCGACGGCGGCACGGTCACCTTCGACGTCGACACCGTCCACATCGAGGCCGCGATCCGCCAGCTCACCGAGCTCGGCCTCCGGAGCCTCACCAGCCACCCGCCGACGCTCGAGGAGCTCTTCCTGCGCCACTACGGCGACGAGCTCGAGGCCGACGGCGTTCCGCGCGCGGCCGCCGCGGCGGGCGCCCGCGAGAGCGGCGGGGGATGAGCCGGGCGGCGACCGCGTCGAGGGATCGGGCCGACTCGCCTCCCCGCGGAGGCTCGCTCGCCGGCACCCTGGGACTGGTTCGGTTGATCGTCCGCCGCGATCGGGTACGGCTCGCGGTCTGGGTGCTCGCGATCGCGGTGTCCGTGTTCGCCTCGGTCGCGAGCTTCTCCGAGACCTACCCGACGGCGGAAGACCGCGAAGCGCGCGCCAGCCTGCTCCGCGACAGCCCGGTGACCCAGCTCTTCACCGGGCCCGGGTACGGCCTCGACGACTACACGTACGGAGCGATGACCGCGAACGAGATGCTGCCGCTGACCGCTGTCGCGGTTGCGCTGATGAGCATCTTCCTCGTCGTCCGCAACACGCGCACCGAGGAGGAGAGCGGGCGGGCCGAGCTCGTCCGCGCGGCGGTCGTCGGCCGTCATGCGTACCCGGCGGCGACGCTGATCGTCGTCGGCGGGGCGAACCTCGTCCTCGGCCTCCTGCTCACCCTCGGCCTGCCGGCCTCGCTCGACGGCCTCGGCACGACGGGATCGCTCGCCTTCGCCGCTGCGGCAGCCGGCGTCGGGCTCGTGTTCACCGGCGTCGCGCTCGTCACCGCGCAGGTCGCAGTCGCCGGCCGCAGCGCCGTCGGGATCGCCTCGATCATCCTCGGTGCGCTCTACGTCCTGCGCTCGATCGGCGACATGGACGACGGCACGCTGGCCTGGTCGTCGCCGTTCGGCTGGGCGATCGAGATGCGCGCCTACGTCGGCGAGCGGTGGTGGCCGCTGGCGCTCGCGGTCGCGCTCGCGGTCGCCCTGATCGCGGTCGGGGTGCGAATCAACGCCCGGCGCGACGTCGGCGCCGGGGCGATCGCCGACCGTCCGGGGCGCCCGCGGGCGCGGTCGACGCTCGGCGGCGCCTTCGGGCTCGCTTTCCGCCTCCAGCGCGTCAGCCTGCTCGCGTGGGGCGGGACGCTGTTCGCGTTCGCGATCCTCTACGGATCGCTTGCGGAGCAGGCCTCGACCCTCTACGAGGACCTCGACTCGCTCGACGAATACCTGGCCCGGATCGGCGCCGCCGATCCGGTCGACCAGTTCCTCGCGCTGACGATCTTCTGGTCGGCGCTGATCGCGACCGCTTACGTGATCCAGTCGACGACCAGGCTTCGCGCCGAGGAGGCGGCGACGCGCGCCGAGCCCCTGCTCGCAACTCCGACCAGCCGCTGGCGGTGGCTCGCGAGCCACACCGCGATCGCGATCGGCGGCGGCCTCGCCGTCCTCGTCGCGATCGGGCTCGGCTTCGGCGCGAGCCGCGCGGTCGGCGCCGGCGACCTCGGCGAGCTCCCGCGCGCGCTCGCCGCCGCCCTCGTCTACGCCCCAGCGACGTGGGCATTCGCCGGCGCGACGCTCGCCCTCTACGGGCTCATCCCCCGGGCTACCGCGTCGATCTGGGGCATCCTCGCCGCAATCCTCTTCATCGAGATGTTCGGGCCGCTGCTCCAGTTCCCGAGCTGGATCTACGACATCTCCCCGTTCCAGCACATCCCCCAGCTCCCGGTCGCCGAGCTCAGGCTTGCCCCGCTCGCCGTGGTGACCGCGATCGCAGCCGCACTGGGGGCGCTGGGGGCGGTCGCATTCCGCCGGCGCGATCTCGCTTAGAACCTGTCTCAGAGCCCCGCGCGGGTGCTCTGAGGAGCGCCGGAGCGTGGCGGGCAAGGACGCAGCCGGTGCCGCGTGGCGGCGCCACGCAAGCCGGCGAGGACGCCGCTCGGCGTGCTCCGGCGCCCTCAGACGCTCGTGGGGGTTTTGAGGCAGGTTCTTAGGCCGCGCTGTCAGTAGCGGAGCAGCGCAGCGACCCCGCCCTGCTCGGCGAGGCGGGTGGCGCTCTCGCCCTCGACCGGCGTGATCGCGGCGCCCGTCGAGAGCGCGAGCTCGACCATCCGCTCGAGCTCGAGCCCGTCGTGCTCGGAGTCGTAGAGCAGGTGCTCGACCCTCCCCTGCTCGAGCGCCTGCAGCGTCTCCTGCTCGCCGAAGGCGCTTCTACCCTCCGAGAAAGCGGCCTCCTTCACGCGCGCGATCAGCGCCTGCTCGCGGTCGCGGTTGAGCGCCGGCAGGAGCTCGGCGATCCGCGCCCCGATCAGGCTCGTCGGCTGGGGCACGAGATCGGCCGCGTCGACGTGACGGAGGTCGCCTCCGGCGCCGAACCCCTGCGCGAGCGGCCGCACGTAGCGATCGTCGCCGAACGCGAGCACCTGCCGCCAAGCGAGCTCGCGGGCGCTCGTGCGCACCAGTCCCCCGCTCTCGTGCGCGAACCGCTCGCGGTTCGCCTCGAGCCGCTGGTTGTGCTGGTCACGCCCGGCTGCCTTGACCACCTGCGCCGCGGCGGGATCGCGCGATCGAGGGGAGCGACGCTCCCGCCAGTCGAGGCCGGGCAGCTCAACCTCCCAGTCGTGGATCTCCTCGATCCGGCCGAGCTGCCAGTGGAAGAGCCGGATCCGCTCGGCGGACACCGCGACCACTCCGAGCGGCGCGCCGTCATCGAGAAGCGCGATCAGGGGCCCGATCCGGGGTCGCGGGCCGTGCCCAGCCTCGGTGCGGCGGGGCGGGATCTGCGCCGCGTACCAGCGGTCCTCGCCGCGCTCCCGCGCCGCTTCGACGAAGCCGATCAGGCCCCGCGGGCGGGCATCACCCGGCTCGATCAGGTCGTCGGTGATCCGCTTCGCGGTGGCCTCGACCGCGAACCGCGTCTCGCGATCGCGGCGGCCGGCGTCGGCGATCGCCCGATCGAGGTCGTCCCGCAACTCGATCCGCCAGCGCCCGCCGCGGTCGGCAGGATCGGCGTCGACGTAGATCGAGAGCACGCCGTGCCGGGGTCGCCAGCGCAGCAGCTCGGCAGCGCCGGCAAGGGTCGGGGTCTGGATCCGGTCGTCCCCGCCGGTGGTCATCCGGCGGACGGAGCGCGGCGGGTGGGCTGGGCGTCGGCACGACTCATCATCGGTCCTCCACCGGGTTTCTATCAGCGACCGAGCGAGGCGTACGGGTCGAGCGCCATCGGCTCGCGATGCCACTCGGTCGGGAGCGCGACCTCGACGTCGATTGGGTGGGCCGAAAGATCCGGCTCCCCGACGTCCTCCTCGTCGGCCAGGTAGCGCGAGAGGTAGCGGGCGGCGACCTTGTGTGGCGGCCACCACAGGTAGTCGGCCGAGGCGGTCCCCTCTCCGGCGCCGCCGGCGGCGTCCGCGCGCAGGTGGAGAGATTCCTCGCCGACGATCAGCTTCCCTCGCAGCACCGGATGGAACGGCGCCGGATCGACCTCCGCACCGAGGTCGGCCGCGATCTGCGCGGCTGCGGCGTCGGCCTGCTGGGAGGCGATGCCGCCCTGCTTGATCGGAAACGTCGTTCCATCCCCGGCGGCGAACAGCGAGTTGGTTCCGACCACCCGGGCGTGAGGGTCGATCGGGATGAACCCGTCGCGGTCGCTGGGAAGCCCCTCGATCGCCGGCCCGACCAGCAGCGGAAGCGAGACGATCGCGCCGGCGTCGAGCCGGCCCTCCCCCGGGGCGAGGACGATCTCGCCGTCGGCCTGCTCGCGGGCATAGGTGGCCGGCAGGAACGAGACGCCGCGGGCTCGGAGCAGCTCGTAGACGTGGCGTGAGGGAACCGCCCCGAACATGATCAGCGGCCCCGCCTCGGGGGTCACGATCACCGTCTCGAGCTCGTGACGCAGGGCCCCGGCCCGACGGGCGCAGAGCAAGGCGAGCTCGTACGCCGGCAGGGGCCAGCTCGCCCCCGCCGGGACGATGAACGCGATCCGGCGCGACGGGTGGCGGGCGGCGCGGACGATCAGCTCGTCGACGCTCGGGTGGCGACCCGGCCCGACCAGGAGCTCGGCGCCGCGAAAGGGATTGCGCGACGGAGCGCCGGTTGCGATCACGGCTTTGTCGTAGCGAAGCCGGCCGGCGCCGAGGTCGAGCTCCCCGGCCTTCGGATCGACGGCCTCGAGGCGCGCGCAGACGAACGCGGCGCCGAGGTCGTCGCAGATCGCGGCGAGGTCGTGGCGAGGCGCGGGGGTCGGCTCGAACGGCTCGGTGACGGTCAGCGGCCGGTAGGTGAAGTCAGGCTCCGCGGAGACGAGCGTGAGGTCGGCGCGGTCGCCGGCGAGGTCGTGGAGAGCGAGCAGCGCTTCGAGGCCGGCGATGCCGCCGCCGGCGATCACGGCCTCGGCCGCCGAGCTGTTCGCGGATGGGGTAGCGCCCATCTCGTCTCCATTTAGGCACGGACGCGACCGTCGGTCATCCGGGGTCGCTACGGAGGTCGCGGCGCCGCAAGCCCGTCGGTGGTAACTACGGAAGCGCTGCCCGGGTGGGCGGCGGATGAAGCCGCACCGCCCGCCGGGTAGCCTCGAAGCGAGGCGGACGAGGGCGAAGGAGGCGATCATGGCGACGCTTGAGACGAACCCCGGGGGGAGCTACAGGACACTCTCCTTCGAGCGCGCGACCGCCGGCGACGCGATGCGCGCCGGGGTGATCACGTGCCCTCCTGAGGCATCGCTCCGGCAGGTTGCCCGAATCATGGCCACCGAGCACATCCACTCGGTGATCGTTCGCGACCGCGACACCTGGATGGTCCTCACCGACACGGACCTCCTGCGCGCCGCCGGGGTCGATCTCGACGCGGCGACCGCCGGCGAGGTCGCCACCGCCGAGCTGCCCGAGGTGGGCGCCGCGGACCCGCTCGAGCGAGCGGCGCAGCTGATGGCCGACCGCCGGACGACGCACGCCCTCGTGACCGGGGAATCGGGCCGGCCGGTCGGAGTCCTCTCGACGCTGGACATCGCCGGGATCCTCGCCTGGGGAAGGGCCTGAGCGACGATGGCCACGACGCGGATCCTGGTCGGATACGACGGCGGGCCCGCCGCCCGCGACGCCCTCGCGCTCGCGGTCGCGCTCGCCGAGGCCACCGACGCGAGGCTTGTGCTCGGAGTCGTCCTGCCGCAGGTCTCGGCGCTGTCGAGCGCCGCCGCCCGCCAGGAAGCGGCCGGCGGCGGATCGGCGGCCGCGTTCGCCACCGCCTCGTCCCAGCTCGAGGCGATCGACACCCGGATCGTCCCCGAGCGCCGCGCGATCGCCGCCGAGCCCGCCGCCGACGGCCTCCGTGACCTCGCCCGGAGCGAAGACGCCGACCTGATCGTCCTCGGTGCCTCCCACCGGGGACCGCTCGGGCGCATCGTCGTCGGGAGCACCGCCGACCGGCTCCTCGCCGGCGCCGACCGCTCGGTCGCGGTGGCGCCGCGCGGCTACGCCGATCGCGAGGCCCCCGTCATCCGGCTCGTCGGCCTTGCCTACGACGGGTCGGTCGAGGCGAGGGCTGCGGCGACGGTCGCCCGCGGGATCGCCCTCCGCGCCTGCGCTCCGCTGCGGGCGTTCGGGGTCTGCGCGCCGCCGTCCTCGGTGGCCGGTGACGACGATCGCGAGACCGCGCTGGAGCGGGAGCTCCACGAGCTCGTGGGGTCGCTTCCGGCGGAGGTCGGCGGGCAGGTGATCGCGCTCGCGGGCGACCCGGTCGACGCGCTGCTCGCACAGGGCCGGCACGCGGCCGACATCGTCGTCTTCGGCTCGCACGGCGCCGGAAAGCTGATGCGACTCCTCGGCGCGAGCGTGAGCAGCGAGGTGATCCGCGGCGCCCCGTGGCCGGTGCTGGTCGTTGCGCCGCATCGGCCGCTCCCGTTCGCGCTCCCCGACTACGACGACCCGGGCGAGCGCCGCGCGGGGCAGCGCGCGACGGCGCCAAGCGCCTGAGATCGGAGGCCCGACCGTGGAACGGCAGCTGATCATCGGATACGACGGCTCGGCAAACGGCGACGACGCGCTCGAGCTCGGCCGGATGCTCGCCTCCGAGCTCGACGCCCAGCCCCTGGTGGTGACCGTCGTCCCGCACCTCCAGCATCTGCTGGGGTCGTCGAAGCTCGGGCCGGCGCTCGACTCGGCGTCGGAACCGGTCCTCGCCGCCGCGCGCGAGCGAATGGAGGGGATCGAGATCGAGACCCGTGCAGCGGTCGACGGATCGCCGGCGCGGACGATCCACGAGCTCGCCGAGGGCGTGAAGCCGGTGGCGGTCGTGATCGGCTCGGCCCACCGCGGCAAGCTCGCAAGGACGCTGCTCGGCAGCGTCGGCTCGGCGTTGCTCTCGGGCTCTCCGAGCCCGATCGCGGTCGCGCCTGAAGGCTATTCGCGGCGCGAGCGGGCCGGCATCGAGCGGCTCGCCGCCGCGCTCAGCGGCGCGCCGGAGTCATGGGCGGCGCTGGAGACGGCGATCGGCGTCGCGAGGCTCCTCGATGCAGAGCTGGGGATCCTCGCGGCGGTGGAGCCGGTCCGCTACGAGTACCCGTCGCCTTATCCGCTGGTCGACACGAAGTACTGGGACGTCCGCGAGGAGGAGATGAAGCGGGACCTCGACGCGGCGATCGGCCGCGTCCCCGGCGACGTGGTCGCCGAGGCACGCCTGCTGACCGGCGATGCCGCGACGGTGGTCGGCGAGGCCGCGGCCGAGTTCGACCTGCTGGTGCTCGGGTCGCGCAGCTACGGGCCGGTCCGCAGCGTCCTCGTCGGCAGCGTCTCTCGGCGACTGGTCGCCGGTGCGCATTGCCCGGTCCTGATCGTTCCGCGCGGCGCCGGCGAGGACCCGCTCGGGGTCGGCGAGCTGACCGCGGCCGCGACCGGAGACCGACCGCGGGGGTAGCCGGGATGCCGGCGGCGATCAGGCCCTCGTGCCGGTGGCTCGTGATCGCCACCCTCGCAGCGCTCGCGGTCGTCGTGGCGACACCGGCGAGCGCGATCGCCGACCCGCCGCCCAGCGCCGCCGAGGCGGAGGAGGCGCTCGCCGCGGCGAGTGACGCGCTCGCCCCCGGGGACGAGACGGCCGGCGATGATCCGACGCTGGCGCTGATCGAGCTCGCCGACGCGCTTCCCGCGCTCGAGGGCGCCGATCTGCGGCGGGCGCGGGCGCTGCTCGCGCGCCCGACCGGGGGAGCACCGGGCGGCTACACCGCGCCGCCCGGGCACACCCACTCCTGGCCCGCCCCGGGCGGCGCCTTCTGCGTCACGTGGGTCTCGTCGACCCCCGACCGGCCCGACCCGACGGACTCGGACGACAATGGCGTCCCCGACTACGTCGAGGAGATCGCGACGGTCGCCGAGCACTCGCGCCAGGTTCAGGTCGACGAGCTCGACTGGAGCGGGCCGAGGCCGAACCTTCGCCCCGAATGCGGCGACCCCGCCCGCGCCGACATCTACCTCGCCGACCTCGGCTCCGACGGGATCTTCGGCTACATGGCGACCGATCCCGGGCAGAGCTCGAAGCGGCGGCGCGCCGGGTACCTGATCGTCGACAACAACTACTCCCCGGCCCAGTTCCCCGGCTTCGCAGAGCCGCTCGATGCCGCAAGGGTGACTATCGCCCACGAGTTCAACCACCTGCTCCAGGTTGCCTACAGCGCCTGGCAGGACGGATGGCTGTTCGAGGCCACGGCGACGTGGGCCGAGGAGCGCACCTACCCCGAGCTCGACGACTGGCTCCGCTTCCTGCCCGCCTTCGCCCGGAACCCGGGGGTGCCGATCACCGCGGCGTTCGGAGCCGGCGGGCTGAAGCCGTACGGCGCCGGGGTCTGGAACCACTGGCTCGACCACCACTACGGCCCGCACGTGGTCCGCGAGGCATGGGCGTCCTCGGCGCTCACCTCCCCGCGCGACTTCGCGGTCGCCGCCTACCGGCGCTCGATCTCCCGCACGGGCGGTCGGTCGTTCCCTGCCGAGTTCGTCCGCTTCGCAGCCGCGAGCGCCGAGTGGCGCGCCGGGCCCCTGCCCGACGCCGCAAGGTACCCCGACGTCCGCCGGTCGGGCCGGATCGGCCGCGCTCAAGGGCGCGGGTTCCGACTCCACCACACCGGGTACCGCCTGCTCGGCGTCCGGGCTGGCGGCGGCGGTCCGATCCGCCTCCGGGCGACCGCCCCAACCGGCCTTCGCTTCGGCGTCGCCCTGGTCGCGCGCCGCGGCGGCCCCGTCCGCGGGCGGGTCGTTCGCAGGGTCCGTTTCCAGCGCCGGGGCGGCGTCGCCTCGGTGTCGCTGCGGCGCCCGGGCCGCTTCAACCGGATCACCGCGGTCGTCGTCAACGCCGATCCCCGCGCCCGCGGGAAGCTTGGCGGGGACTGGGCCTACCGGCGCGACGGTCAGCGGGTCGGGCTCCGCCTGGCGGATCGCTGAGCTGCCTCGCGCACCGGCTCAGCCGACGATCGCGGCGGCGAGGGCGAAGTAGACGACGATCGAAAGCAGGTCTTGGACCACGGTCGCCAGCGGCCCGGATCCGAATGCCGGATCCCGGCCCAGCCGCTGCAGGAGCGCCGGCAGAAGCATCGCGACGAAAGTCGCCAGCGAGCAGCTTGCCAGCAGCGCGATCCCGACCGCGACCGCGACCCGGGGCTCGCCCCAGCCGGCCAGCGCGAAAGCGGCGAACGCGGCTCCCACCACCGCGCCCATCAGCACCCCGGTGATCAGCTCACGGGCGAGCATCGTCCGCACCGAGACGCCGACCGATAGCGCCCGGATCAGGACCGTCTCGGTCTGGGTGCCGACGGCGTCGGCCATGTAGACGACGGCGGGGATGAAGAAGGCGAGCAGCAGGTTCGAGTCGAGCTGGTGCTCGAAGCCGCCGATGATCAACGCCGTCCCCATCGCCCCGACGAGCCCCAGCAAGAGCCATGGCACCCGGTGCCACAGCCGCCTGGCGACGGACTCCTCGGCCGCGCCGCGCGCCCGCCGCGCCCCGGCGAGATAGCCGCCGAGCCGGGCGAGGTCCTCGTCGTGCTCGGCTGCCACGACCGGGAGCATCTCCCGGGCGGAGACGAGGCCGCGGAACCGGCCCCGATCGTCGACGACCGCGACGCTCTCGCCGCCGCGATGAGCCATCGCGCGGGCGACGTGCTCCTCGGCGGTCGCGGGACCGGCGATCGGCGGCTCCGGGTCGCAGAGATCCCCGACTGCACTCTGCGCGGGCGCGGCGAGCAGGCCCTCGAGCGCGACCAGGCCGATCAGGACGTCGCCCTCGAGCACGGCTACCGCCGCCGCCGACTCGAATCGGCACCCCGCGAGGGCGGTGCGGACGTCGCCGGCCCGGTCGCCGGGGGCCGCGGTCGGGATTCGGATCGTCGCGTGGGCGGCCGCGACCTCGGCGGCTGCGGATCCGGGAGTGGGCGCCACGGTCGGATTCTCCCGCCCGGACAGGCGGCTCGACGCGCGGCGTGCGGCGATCGCCGCTAGCCTCGGATCGAGGTGAGCGTCCGCAACCTCGACAAGCTGTTCGCTCCCCGACGCGTCGCGGTCGTCGGCGCGGGAGGGGAGCGGACGAGCGTCGGGCAGGTGGTGCTCCGCAACCTCGTCGACAGCGGCTTCGAGGGCGTGGTCTATCCCGTCAACCCGAAGCGCGAGGCGGTCGGCGGCGTTCAGGCCTACCCGAGCGTCACCGAGACGCCCGCGGTCGCCGACCTCGCGGTGATCTGCACGCCGGCGGCGACGGTCTCCGGCGTCGTCCGCGAGTGCGGTGAGGCTGGGGTGCCGGCGGTCGCGATCCTCTCGGCGGGATTCCGGGAAGCCGGCGAGGGGGGAGCCGCGCTCGAGCGCGAGGTCGCCGCCGAGGCGGCCCGGTTCGGGATCCGGGTGATGGGTCCGAACTGTCTCGGCCTGATCGTCCCGAGGATCGGCCTCAACGCGAGCTTCTCGCCCGTCACCCCGCCGGACGGCCAGGTCGCGTTCGTCACCCAGTCCGGCGCGCTTGCGACGTCGGTGATCGACTGGGCGGCGGCGGAGGGGATCGGGTTCTCGCACGTGATCTCGCTCGGGAACATGCTCGACGTCGACCTCGGCGACCTCGTCGACTACATCGGCCAGGACGAGCGCACCCGGTCGCTCGTCCTCTACGTCGAGAGCGTCACCGATGCGCGCAAGTTCATGTCGGCTGCACGGGCGTTCGCGCTGCGCAAGCCGATCGTCGCCTACAAGGGCGGCCGGTTCCCGGCGTCGGCGCAGGCCGCCGTCTCGCACACCGGCGCGATCGCCGGCGAGGACGCCGTCTACGACGCCGCGTTCGAGCGGGCGGGCGTCGTCCGGGTCGGGCGGATCGCCGACGTCTTCGCGACCGCCGAGCTGCTCGCCCGCCACCACGCCCCGTCGGGCGCCCGCCTCGGGATCGTCACCAACGCCGGCGGGCCCGGGGTGATGGCCGCGGACGCCCTGCTCTCGCGCGGCGGCGCCCTCGCCGCGCTCTCCGACGAGAGCCGCTCTGCGCTCGGCGAGCTGCTTCCGCCCTCCGCGGCGACCGCGAACCCGGTCGACGTCCTCGGCGACGCCGATCCGGATCGCTACCGCGCCGCGGTCGAGACGGTGCTCGACGACCCGGAGGTCGATGCCGTGCTGGTGATCCTCACGCCGCAGGCGATGACCGACCCGACCCGCGCCGCGCGAGCCGTCGCCGATGCGGGCGCCAAGTCGTCGAAGCCGCTGCTCGCCGCCTGGATGGGCGGCCCCACCGTGGCCGAGGGCATGAACATCCTCGCGACCGCCGGCGCAGCGACCTACGAGTACCCCGAGCAGGCGGTCGACGCGTTCATGCACCTGGTCTCGTACTCGCGGAACCTCGCGACCCTGTATGAGACCCCGCGCGCGATCCCGGTCAGCTTCGACCTCGACCGTTCCCGGGTCAAGGAGCTGCTCGAGCCGGTGCTGTCGGAGGCCGACGAGGTGCTCTCGGAGACCGCATCGAAGACGTTGCTCGACGCGTACGGGATCGCGACGACGAAGCCGGTCGCCGCCGCCTCAGCCGCCGACGCGGTCGCGGTCGCGGCGGAGATCGGCTACCCGGTCGTGCTCAAGGTCCGCTCGCCCGAGATCACCCACAAGACCGATGTCGGCGGGGTGGTCGCGGGCATCTCGACGCCGGAGGAGGTCGGCGCCACCTACGAGCGGATCCTCGCCACCGTCGCCGAACGCCAGCCGGACGCGCGGATTCAGGGCGTCACTGTCCAGCCGATGGCCGACGCCCCCGGCTACGAGCTCCTGCTCGGCGCCCGCCGCGATCCGACCTTCGGCGCGGTGATCGCCCTCGGCGCCGGCGGGATCACCGCCGAGCTCCAGGCCGACCTCGCGCTCGGGCTGCCGCCGCTCAACGAGCGGCTGGCGCGGCGGATGGTCGAGTCGCTTCGCATCTCGCCGCTGCTCGGCGGCTACCGCGGGCGGCCCGCGGTCGACCTCGACGCGCTGCTCGAGACGATGATCCGCTTCTCGTACCTGGTCGCGGACTACCCGGAGGTGAGCGAGATCGAGATCAACCCGCTGCTCGCGAGCTCCTCTGGCGCAATCGCGCTCGACGCCCGGGCGGTGGTCGACCAGGGGCGCGTCGGCCGGCGTCCGGCCCCGTTCTCCCACCTCGCGATTCGCCCCTATCCGGAGCAGTACACGACCGAGGTCGTGACCGAGGGCGGCCTCGCGGCGACGCTGAGGCCGATCAAGCCCGAGGACGAGCCCCGCTGGCACGAGATGCTCGACGCCTGCTCGCTCGACTCGATCCGGCAGCGGTTTCGCGCCCTCGTCAAGCACACCCACGAGATGGCGACCCGCTACTGCTTCATCGACTACGACCGCGAGCTCGCGATCGTCGCCGAGGTCGGTGACGAAGACGCGCGCAAGCTCGCCGGCGTCGGCCGCCTCGCCGCCGACCCCGACCACCGGCGGGCGGAGTACGCGGTCCTGGTCGCCGATCCGTGGCAGGGCCGAGGCCTCTCCGACGCGCTCACCGCGCACTGCCTCGCCGTCGCCCGGGATTGGGGCGTCGAGTCGGTCTACGCCGAGACGACGCCGGAGAACCGGAGGATGATCGCCGTGCTCGAGAGCCACGGCTTCGAGGTCGAAAGCCGCCCCGCCGAGGGGATCGTGGTCGGCGAGCGCGCCGCGAGCTCGTAGCGGGGTTCAGGCGTGACCGAAGCGGACCTTCGGCAACATTCGGTCCATCCACCCCGGCAGCCACCACGCCCAGCGGCCGGTCAGGCGGAGCAGGACGGGGACGAGGACGAGCCGGATCAGCAGCGCGTCGAGCATCACCGCGACGCCGAGGATCACCCCCATCTCCTTCGGAGGCAGCGGCCCCGACAGCGCGAAGGTGAAGAAGACGGCGACCATCACCGCAGCGGCGGCGAGGATCACGCGGCCCGAGTGCGCGAGCCCCCCGATCATCGCCTCCTCGGGGTCGCGGGAGCGATCCCAGTGCTCCTTCGCCGAGCTGAGCAGGAAGACCGTGTAGTCCATCGCGATCGCGAAGATCATCGCGAAGAAGAACACCGGCGCCCAGGCGTCGACGAAGCCCTGCGACTCGAACCCGAGTAGCGACTCGAGGCTCCCGTCCTGGAAGATCAGCTTGCCGACGCCGAACGCGGCCCCGACCGCGAGCAGGTTCGTGGCGACGCCGAGCGCCGCGACCACCGGCGCCTGGAGGGCGACGAGGAGGAGCAGGAAGCCGAGCGCGAGCACGACCCCGATCACGACCGGCGTACGATCGGCGAGCGCCTGCTCGAGGTCGTGGTTCTCGGCCGCCGCGCCGCCGACCAGCGCTGCGGGGGGGAGCGCGGCACGAAGCCGGTCGACGGTGACGCCGACCTCGGGGTCGGACGGGTCGGCGACGGGGATCGCCTGGATCAGCTTCGCGCCGGCGCCCTGCTGCGGCGGCACGACCGCGGCGATCCCGGGATCGGACGCGAGGGTTGCGGTCGTCGCCTCGACGTCGGCCTGGTCGGCGACGACGTGGAGCGCGCCCGGCGCGCCGGGCCCGAACGCCTGCTGGACAGCGGCGTAGCCGCGTCGCGACGGGTCGTCCTCGGGCACCACCTTGATCGACGGCATCCCGGTGTCGAGGGTGAGCACCGGCACCGCGAGCACGACCAGCGTCGCCAGCGCGGCGACGCCGTAGCGGCCGGGCCGCGCCCACAGGCGCTCCGCCCAGCGCCCGAACCGGCGCGAGCGGTGCTCGCCGGAGTGGACCCAGGGCAGCGCCAGCCTGTCGACCCTCGGGCCCAGCTTCGCGAGCACCGCCGGGAGCAGGGTCAGCGTCGCGGCGAGCACGAACACCACCGCGAGCATGATCCCGAGGGCCATCGACCGGAACGCCGGGCTCGGGACCAGCATCACCGCCGACAGCGAGATCAGCACCGTGAGGCCTGAGAACAGGACCGCCTTCCCGGCGGTGTCCATCGCGACCGCGGTCGCGTCGACCGGTCCGAGGCGACCGCCGAAGAACGCGCCCCGAAACCTGTAGACGATGAACAGCGCGTAGTCGATCCCGAGCGCGAGCGCGAACATCAGCGCGAAGTTCATCGCCCAGATCGAGATCTCCATCAGCTGGGTGCCCAGGTAGAGCATTCCGGCCGCGGAGACGAGACCGAGGATCGTCAGCATCAGCGGCAGGCCGGCGGCTACCAGCGAGCCGAAGGCGATGACGAGGATCGCCATCGTCACCGGCCACGAGATCAGCTCCGACCTCAGCATCGCCGACTTGTTCGCCTCGTTGAAGTCCGCCCACATCCCCGAGGCACCGGTGAGGTTGACGTCGATGCCGCCCCCGCCGAGCGCGGCCAGCTCGGGCTCGACCTCCCCCGCGACCCGGACCATCTGGTTCGAGTCGGCGCCGGCCGCCGCCTGGACGACGGCGGTGCGCCGGTCGGGCGAGATCGAGATTCCGTCGGCGGGAGCCGCGACGGAGGCGATGTCGGCGTCGGCGGCGAGGATCGCCTCGACTTCGCCGACCGCAGCGGCGAACTCGGGGTCGTCGACGGTCAGCCGCTCCGAGCTGACGACGACCATCAGCGCGCTCGACGAGAAGCCCCCGAGCTCGCGGTCGATCCGGTCCCGCGCGTCGACCGACTCGGACCCGGTCGCCTCCCAGCCGGCCCCGGAGAGCGCATGCTCGACCCTTGGGGCGAGGAAGCCGAGCCCGAGCGCGACCACGACCCAGCTCAGCAGGACGAGTCGGAAATGCGTCGCGGTGAACCGCCCGAGCCGGCCGATCGGGCCGACCGGGATCATCCGCCCCTCACCTTGCTCGCCCCTTCGGCGCCGACGATCGCGCTGAGCTCGCTCGCCTGGCGGCGCAGCTCGCCGCAGGCGAGCTCGCAGAGCTCGAACACCGACCGGTCGGCGATCGCGTAGATCGTGAAGTTACCCTCGCGCCGGCGGGCGACGATCCCGGCGCCGTGGAGGATCGAGAGGTGCTTGGAGACGTTCTGCTGGCTGAGGCCGGTGGCGTGCTGGAGCTCGCTCACGTTCGCCTCGCCGTCGCGGAGCCGATCGAGGAGCCGGATCCGCGCCGGCTCGGCGAGGACCCGGAACCGCGCCGCGATCAGGTTGACCAGAGCGTCCGGGACCGGGTGCGGGATCTCGAGGGGGACGGCTTGCGCTGCCATGGCAACACAATAACACAACTGTATAGATGTATAGGCAGCCGATCAACTGGGTGAGGCGGATCTTGTGTCATAGCGATGCAATATCCGCCTCACCGGGGCGCGGGTGGGCGGCCCCACCGCGGTGCGATGGGCCGCCTCACCTCGATCTCGCGCCCGTCACCAGCGTCGACGAGTTGATCGCGCAGATGGTCGGGATCGTCTTCGAGGCGCAACTGGAGGGAAACTGGGCCCGGCTCAAGGTCTGCGCCAGCGACGAGTGCCGGTGGTCGTTCTGGGACAGCTCGCGCAACCAGGGCGGGACCTGGTGCAAGATGGAGACCTGCGGCAACCGGATCAAGAACCGCGCCTACAGGCGGCGGATCGCGAACCGGCGCGAGGCGGTCGCGGCAGCCGGCGCGCGAGGCCGTTAGCGCTGCGAGCGCAGCACCCGGACGACCAGCTCGATCGCGGCGGCGACGTCGGGGCTCCGAAGGATCGCAATCGCCTCGCGGAGCTTCATCGGCTCGCTGCGCTCGCGGAAGCGCGGGTAGGCCTCCTCGATTGCCGGGCCGCCATCGAGCGCGAGCTTGAAGCCGCCCTCGTAGGGAAGCTGGCCGAGGAAGCCGAGCAGCATCATCAGGTTGGCGACCATCGTCATCACGTCGGGCCTGGTCAGGGCGCTGAAGTTCTCGTCGAACTCCTCGACGACGCCGTTTGCGGCCGCGAGCATCCCGCTGTCGGCTAGGTTCTCGAGCAGCTCGAGCGCCTGCTCGACCGCCTCGGCGTTGCGAGCGATCCTGGTCCGCAGGCGCTCGAGCGCGGCGTCCTCGTCGGGCGAGAGGTGGGCTGGTTCCTCGGCCATCATTCAAGCTCCGAACAGGTTCGCGAACCAGTAGCGCTCGAAGCCGGTCTTGACCGCGCGGAAGGCGCGCATCCCGCCAAGCAACCGGCAATCGGGGACGTCGGTCCGGCCGCCGAGCTTGTCGGTGAAGTCGCACCACACCGCGGCCCCCTCGTACCCCGTGTCCATCACGCAGACCCCGACCATGTTGTAGAGCTCGCCGACGTAGGTCCCGCGCACCCGGTCGAGGATCTGCGAGACGACGTGCTCAGCCTGGAAATGCGCGAACACCCCCGCCATGCCGAGCCCGATCGTCGGCGCGACGACGTCGCCGATCCCCCAGACGTTGTCGTGGGCGGGCGAGCGCATCGAGGGCAAGTCGACGTCCATGTAGCCCCCGCCGCCGGCCAGGCCGGCGTCCGCGATCACCGCCGGCGCCCGATGGGCGGGAACTACGAGTGCGAAGTCGTACTCCAGCTTCCGCCCGTCGCCGGCGACCAGCGTTCTCGCCCCCCGGTCGTGCGCGGCGAGCTCGAAGCCCCCGTCGAACCGCACCTGCCGCTGGTCGAGAAAGCGCGAGAACCCGTCGACCATCAGCGGCCCGAAGGTCTCCATCGGCTGCTGCCAGGGATGGAAGACGGTGATCTCGGTGCGCTCGGACACCCCCCGCTGCTCGGCGAGGTAGCGAAGCATCATCGCCGCTTCGAACGGCGCCGGCGGACAACGGTAGGGCCAGGACTCGACGCCGACGACCACCCGTCCGCCGTCGAAGCCGGCGAGCCGGTCGCGGGCCGCGACCGCTTGGTCGAGCTCCCACGGCGCCTCGAGCCCGTCGAGGTCGGCGCCGGCTCCGATCTCCGCCCCCAGCGAGACGACGAGGAAGTCGTAGTCGAACCCCGCGGCCGACGTCTCGACCCGCCGAGTCTCGGCGTCGATCGCCTCGACCTCAGCCTCGACGACGCGCGTGCCGTAGCGCTCGCCGAGGAGCGAAAGCGGCCGCCTGACCGCATCGGGCTCGCGCTTGCCGGTCATCACCCAGAGATAGCTCGGCCGGTACTCGTGCCACCGGCTGCGGTCGATGAGGACGACCTCGACCTCGCCTTCGTGCGACCAGCGCGCGAGCCGCTTCACGGCGACCGCTCCGCCGCTGCCGCCGCCGAGCACGACGATGCGCTTCACCGCCTGCGCCCTTCCCGGGGAAGCCGACCCGAGAGGTGGCCCCCGTCCCCGAGCCGGTGCTCAGCCATGCGGGCAGATCACCGCCCGCCCGGCGATCTCGCCCGCGCGCAGGCGCTCGTAGACGGAATCGACCTCGTCGAGTCCGTGGCGCTCGAGGTGGACTACGATCGCCCCCGCTCGCGCGAGCTCGAGCACCTCGATCAGCTCGACGCCGCTGCCCCAGTACGTGGTCGTCAGCTTGCACTCCCAGGGCACCGCGAAGGCCGAGTAGTCGAGCGTCCCGCCGGCGAGGCCGACGAGCGTCAGGTCGCTGCCGAACCTGGTCACCTCGGCGCCGAGCGCGAGCGTCGCGTCGGCGCCGACCATGTCGACGACGAGCTCCGCGCCGCGCCCGCCGGTGAGCCTGCGGATCGCATCGGCGGCCCCGTCGGGTTGGAGCGCCTCGTCGGCCCCGGAGCTCCGCGCGAGCTCGAGCTTGTCCTCGGCAGCGTCGACGGCGACGATCCGCGCCGGGCTCGTCGCGCGGAGGATCTGGAGCGCCAAGTGGCCGAGCCCCCCGATCCCGATCACGACCGCGGTCGAGCCCGGAACCAGCAGGGGGAGCGAGCGCTTGATCGCGTGGTACGGGGTCAGCGCGGCGTCGGTGAGCGGTGCCGCGTCGCGGGGGTCGAGGTCGCCGAGCGGCACGAGCAGGCGCGGCGAGGGGACGAGCATGTACTCGGCCATCCCGCCGTCGAGCCCGAGCCCGCCGCCGAAGGCGCCGATCTCCCCCTGGCGCTCGCAGTAGTTCTCCTCCGAGAGCCGGCACGCGCGGCAGCGTCCGCATCCCCACGGGCCGTGGACGATCACCGTCTCACCGGGTTCGATGCCGTCGACTCCGGCTCCGACCGCCTCGACCCAGCCGGCGTTCTCGTGGCCGAGGGTGAACGGCGGGTCCCACGGAAGCTGGCCCTCGGGCCACTCCATCAGGTGGAGGTCGGAGTGACAGGCACCCGCCCCGGCGACCTTGAGCAGCACCTGCCCGGGGCCGGGCTCGGGGACATCGACCTCGACCAGCTCGGGGGGCTGCTGCCAGGCCGCAAGCCGGTAGGCCTTCATCGTCGTCGGGGTCGAGCCGGCTCCGCGAGCGGGCGCCGTCGCTGCTTCCATCGCTGCTCCTCTTCGAGTTCGGCGATTCAGGCTACGAGTCGAGCAGTACCCGTTCTTCCGGGCTCTGCACCGATCCGGCCCCCGTAGCGGCCACCGACCTTCGCCGCCCGCCTCCGTGTACCGTCTCCACCGAGGAACGAAGGGATGGCCCGCAGGCTGATAGTCGGATACGACGGCTCGCCGAACGGCGACGACGCGCTCGCGCTCGGCTCGGTGCTCGCCGAGTGCCTGGCCGCGCGCCCGCTGGTCGCGACGGTGCTGCCGTTCAACGAGCACCTGGTCGGGTCCGACAGGCTCGGCCCCGCCGTCGAGGAGGCCACGGAGCCGATCTTCGATCGCGCCCGTGAGCGGTTCGGCGATGTCGAGATCGACACGCGGGCAATCGTCGAGGGCTCACCGGCGCGTGCCCTCAACGACCTCGCCGAGGGTGTCGACCCCGTCGCCCTGGTGATCGGGTCATCGCGCCGCGGAGCGATCGGGCGCGTCCTGCTCGGGAGCGTCGGCTCGGCGCTGCTCTCGGGGGCACCGTGTCCGATCGCCGTCGCCCCGCACGGCTACGCCGCGGCCGATTCTCGCCGCCTGCTGCGGATCGCGGTCGCCGTCAACGGCTCGGAGGAGGCGTGGCCGGCGCTCGCCGCCGCCGCCGGGCTCGCCGGGAGGCTGCACGCCGGCCTGGCCGTGCTCGCCGTGGTCGAGCCGATCCGGCTCAGTCACGGCGGCCAGTATCCGGCGATCGACCCCGCGACCTACCGGGACGCCAGCGAGCGGGAGCTCGGCCGGGTGCTCGAGCGCGCGGTCGAGCTCGTCCCCGACGAGATCCCGGCCGAGCGGCGGCTGCTCGAAGGCGATCCGGCCGAGGTCCTGAGCGAGGCCGCCGCGGACTTCGACCTGCTCGTCGTCGGCTCGCGGGCGTTCGGCCCGATCCGGAGGGCGCTCCTCGGCAGCGTCTCCGCGCAGCTGATGCGGGCGGCGCCCTGCCCGGTGCTGCTGCTGCCGAGAAGCGCCGGCAACGACCCTCTCGGCCTGGCCGAAGTCGGCGGTGCCGGCATTCAAGCGCCTGGGTGAGCGCGGCGGGCGTCTCGCCGCGCTGCGCGACTACTGGGCGCGCACGCTGACGGCACTCGCGCTGCTCGGGATCGCCACCGGCGCAGCGCTCCACCTCGCCGACCGCCCGGCGGCCGGAGACGTCGCCTGGGCGGCGACGATCGCGACGATCCTCGTCCCGTTGACCTGGTCGGTCGCTCGCACCGTGCTCCGCGGCAACGTCGGCGTCGACTCGATCGCGCTCGTCGCGATGGTCGGGGCGCTGGCGCTCGGCGAGTACCTCGCCGGCGCCGTCGTCGCGTTGATGCTGTCCGGCGGCAACGCGCTCGAGTCCGCCGCGGGCCGCCGCGCGCGGCGGGAGCTGACCGAGCTCGTCGCCCGTGCGCCGACGGTCGCCCACCGCCGCGTCGGCGACCGTCTCGAGGAGGTGCCGGTGGCGCGGATCGAGCCCGGCGACGTGGTCGTGGTCCGAGCGGGCGAGGTCGTCCCGGTCGACGGCCTGGTGGTCGGCGGCGAGGCGGTCCTCGACGAGGCGGCGCTTACCGGCGAGTCACTCCCGGTCACCCACGAGCGCGGAAAGGGGATCCGCAGCGGGACCACCAACGCCGGCGAGGCGTTCGAGGTCGAGGCGACCCGGCCCGCCTCCGAGAGCGCCTACGCCGCGCTCGTTCGGCTGGTCGCGGCGGCCGAGCGCCAGCGAGCCCCGTTCCTGCGCCTCGCCGACCGCTACGCGGGGTTCTTCCTGCCGGTGACGCTCGCGGTGGCCGGCTTCGCCTGGGCGATCAGCGGCGACCCGGTCCGCGCCCTCGCCGTCGTCGTCGTCGCCACCCCCTGCCCGCTGATCCTCGCGGCGCCGGTGGCGATCGTCTCCGGCATCTCCCGCTGCGCGCGGGCCGGGATCGTCGTCAAGGGGGGCACGGCGATCGAGCAGCTCGGAGCCGCGCGGACGGTGCTCCTCGACAAGACCGGGACCCTCACCCTCGGGACGCCCGAAGTCGACGAGGTCGCGCCGCTCGGCCGGATCGCCTCCGACGACCTGCTGCGGCTCGCAGCCTCGGTCGACCAGCTCTCCGCGCACGTCCTCGGCGAGGCGCTCGTCCACCACGCCGAGGCAAAGGGACTCCGGCTCGCCCTGCCCACCGAGGTGGTCGAGGATCCGGGCCAGGGGGTCGAGGGGCGGGTCGACGGGCACCGCGTCGCCGTCGGCAGCGCGGCATTCCTGCGCCGGCGGGGCTACTCCCTGCCCGCTCCCGCGGCGGCGAACGGCGGTGACGACGGGCGGGCGGTGATCCTGGTCGGGATCGACGGGGCGCTCGGCGGCACGATCGCGATGGCGGACCACCTGCGCGCCGGCGCCGACCGGACGGTCGCCGAGCTGCGCGCGGCGGGCGTCGGTCACGTCGCCCTCGTCTCCGGTGACCACGCCCCCGTCGCCGAGGCGATCGGCCGCACCGTCGGCGTCGACGAGGTCTACGCCGAGCAGTCGCCGGAGCAGAAGCTCGAGGTGGTGAGCGCGCTCCGCGCCGACCCCGGCCGCGCGCCGGTGGTGATGGTCGGCGACGGGATCAACGACGCGCCGGCGCTGGCGATCGCCGATGTCGGGATCGCGATGGGCACCGCCGGCGCGACGGCATCGTCGGAGACGGCCGACGTCGTGATCATGGCCGACCGGATCGACAGGGTCCCGCAGGCGGTGCGGATCGGGCGGCGCTCGCTCGGGATCGCGCGCCAGAGCGTGATCGCCGGGATGGGCATGAGCATCGCGGCGATGGGCTTCGCGGCCGCCGGCCACCTGGCGCCGGTCGCCGGGGCGCTGCTCCAGGAGGGGATCGACGTCGCGGTGATCTTGAACGCGCTGCGCGCCCTGCGGGGCTGAGCTGACTCAGCGCTCCCGCTCGCGCTCGCGCTCGCTGTCGCCCCTGCCGTCGCTGTCGGGATCGACGTCGCTCGCCCGCCGGGAGTGCTCGCGGGCCGTCTCGCGCTCACGCTCCGCCGCCTCGGCCCGTGTCTCCGCCTCAGCCGCCTGGCGCCGGGCGCGAGCGGCCTGCTCCTCGGCTTCGGCCGCCTCGATCTCGGCCCGCCGCTCGTGCGCGGTCGCCTCGCGGCGATGCTCGCTGGCCTCGCGGCGACGACTCTCGGTCCGCCGTTTGCGCCCGCGGCTCACGAGTGCGGCGATCAGCGCAATCACGACCACCGCCGCGATCGCAATCAAGACGATCTCGAGTGTGCTCATTCCCGATTCCTTTCAGCCCTTCCGGTGCCCACGTCATGTGAACGTTGAAAGAGCCTTTGGCTCACGCTCTTTCCCTTCGGTGCAACCGCCTACCCGGCCGGTGGGCGCGCAACCATTGGCCCCGGGTCGGACTCACCCTAGGTCGAGAGCACCTCGTACGGCCGCATCATGTCGTTGTCCTCGTGCTCGAGTATGTGGCAGTGGAAGACGTATTTCTGCGTCCCGGTGACACCGGTCGGAAGGTCGAACGGCGATCGGATCGTTGTCACCACCTCCGGGTTCGCCGACACCGTGTCCTTGAATCCGCGGTCGTCTGTCTGAAGCGGCAATGGGCCGCCGGTGTAGAACGGCGCCGGATCCGGATTTGGCCCGCCGCCCGCGCGGGCGGCATCGAGCGCTGCCTGGTAGCCGGCGACGTCGAACGGCCGCCGCTCCACGACCTCGAACTGGGGCAGGTGAAGATGGATCGGGTGGGTGTCGGCCGAGAGGTTGATCAGCAGCCAGTCCTCGACTTCTCCGGCGGGGACCTGGATGTTCACGGGGTCGTCGAAGCGAAGTCCATCGATCTCGGAGCGAACCGGCTCGCCGGTGATGTCGAGCACCTCCTCGAGGGTGATGTAGCGCTCGCGCGCCGGCGCCCCGAAGCCCGGGAGCGATCCCGGCAGATCGGCGGGGATCGTCGCCGGCCCCGGGTTCGTGACCGTCGCGCCGACGCGGAACTGCATCAGCAGCGGGAGGTTCGGCCTCGCAGGGCTCACCACGCCGGCAGGGAGCTTGACGTTGCGCAGCTCGAGGGCCCGTCCCTCGAACCCGGCGAAGTCGACGATCACGTCGGCCCGCTCGGCGGGGAGGATCAGGATCCGGCTCGTCTGCACGGGGACGTCGAACATGCCGCCCTCTGAGCCGATGTGCTGGAACGGCGGCCCGCCGGCGATCTCGAGGTTGTAGAAGCGGGAGTTCGATCCGTTCAGGAACCGGAGCCGATACTTCCGCGGCTCGACCTCGAGGAACGGGAACGGCGCCCCGTTCACGACCGCGGTGTCGCCGAAGAACTCGGGCACCCAGCCGGCGTCCGGATAGAACAGCTCCCCGCTCCCCGTGAACGTGCGGTCCTGGATCACGATCGGGATCTCGTAGTCGCCACCGGGGATGCCGATCGGGTTCGGCTCGGCGCCGGTGTCGTCGGAATCCCGGATCAGGTAGTAAGCCGCCAGTCCGGCGTAGACGTTCGTCCTCGTGATCGCGACGGCGTGGTCGTGGTACCAAAGCGTGGCCGGCGGCTGCTCGTTCGGATAGGTGACGGTCTGGACCTCGCCGTGGCGGTACTCGTCCTCGAGCTGCGTGTGGTACGGGTTGCCGTCGTCGGCCGCCGAGACGAAGCCCCCATGCAGGTGGGTGAGCGTCCGCACCGAGATATCGCCGTCGGGGATGATGCTCGCGTCGATCGGGACCAGGTGCGTCGGCGGCAGCCGGTTCTCGAACATGACGGTGGTCGGGGTACCCCGCTCAACCTCGATCGTCGGGCCGGGATAGAGGGGTCCCAGGGTGCCGTCGTCGTAGCCCCAGACACTCGTCCGGCCGAGCTTCGGGTGCAGGGCCTGCTCGACTTCCCGGGCGGTGATGTGGTACGTGTTCGCCGCCGTCGGGGTCGCCGTCGCCGGGATCGGCAGCGGAACCGTGAACCGGGGCAGCTTGGTGAATCGTGGCGCCCCGGTCGCGACCGCCGCCCGAGCCAGGTTCGGGAGGGCCAGCGCCCCCGCTCCGATCGCGCCCCTCGCGATGAGCTGTCGTCTGGTGAGCATCATCCGTCTCCTTTCGGAACATTGCCCGTCGTTCGGCGTCCGATCCTTGGCCGCCGTGACGCAGTCGATGGGAGCGCAGCCGCATCGCCCAAACCAGCCGACCGCTGTCGACAGTCTCCGCCCCGCCGGACCCGCTGTCAACCCCGGGCTTGGAGCCTCCCCGCGCTCCCGGGAGAGATCGCGAGCGATCCGCTCACGACCGCGTGCGGACGTAGATCAGCCAGTAGGCGAGGCCGACCATCACCGAGCCGCCGATCACGTTGCCGATCGTCACCGGGATCAGGTTGTCGACGACCGCGTTGCCGAGGCTGAGGTCGGGGTAGTCGGCGGCGTTCGTTCCGCTCGCCGCGACGAAGTCGTCCGAGCCCCATTCCTTGATCGCGAGCCCGACCGGGAGGAAGTACATGTTCGCGATGCTGTGCTCGAAACCGGCGGCGACGAAGGCGCTGATCGGGAAGATCACGGCGAGGATCTTGTCGGTCACCGACCGGGCGCTGTAGGTGAGCCAGATCGCGAGGCAGACGAGCGCGTTGCAGAGGATGCCGAGGACGAGCGCGCGACCGAAGCCGAGCCCGGCCTTCGCCTCGGCGATCGCCAGCGCGCTCGATCCGACCGCCCCGTCGCCGAACTCGTACTGGCCGCCGATGAAGACGAGCGCGACGGTGCCGAGGGCGCCGACCAGGTTGCCGACGTAGACGAGGCCCCAATTGCGGGCCAGCCATCGCGCCGGGACGCGCCGCTCCGCCCACGCGATCGCGATCAGGTTGTTGCCGGTGAACAGCTCCGCGCCGCCGACGACGACGAGGATCAGCCCGAGCGAGAACACGAACCCGGCCAGCAGCCGCTGGATGCCGAACGGGATCGCGTCGGCCGCCCCGGCGATGACCGTGGTCGCGAACATCGCCCCGAGGGCGATGAACGCGCCCGCGAGCACCGCGAGGGCGAGGGTCCGCAGCGCCGACATCGACGCCTTGCTGACCCCGATGTCGGTGGCCTTCGCGGCCATCTCCGGGGGCAGCAGGGCATCGAGCCCCGCGGGTCGCGCCGCCGGCGGAACCGAGACGGCGGGGCCGGCGGCGTCGGCGCCGGATCCGCGCGGATCGGGCACCCCGGCGGCGCCACCGGGCCTGCCGGCGCTCACGCGCGCTCCAGTTACCTCACGGCGTCGAGCAGCACCCGCTGCTCGGCCGACGCGATCAGCCGCCGCGCCCGGTCGACCGCATCGATGTTGACCGAGATCGCGTCGATCCCGGCGCGGACGAGGAGCTCCGCGTACTCGGGGTGGACCGACGGCGCCTGCCCGCAGATCGACGTCTGCAACCCGAGCTCGCGCGCCCGCGCGATCAGCTGTCCGAGGTACTCGGCGACCGCGGGGTCGCGCTCGTCGAAGACGTCGGCCACCGACTCGGAGTCGCGGTCGGCGCCGAGCATCAGCTGGGTGAGGTCGTTCGAGCCGATCGAGATCCCGGCGACGCCGAGCTTCGCGTAGCGCTCGAGGTGGAACAGCACCGAGGGGACCTCGGCCATCACCCAGAGCTCGAATCCGGGCTGGTCGAGCAGGCCCGCCTCGTCGGCCGCGCTGCGGGCCGCGGCGAGCTCGCGAGGCGTGCGCACGAACGGGATCATCACGTGGAAGTTCGAGTGGCCGTCCTCCCAGACGCGGCGGATCGCGTCGAGCTCGAGCCCGATCAGGTCGGGCTCGCGCATGTAGCGAAGCGCGCCCCGGTAGCCGATCATCGGGTTCGCCTCCTCGGGCTCGAAGCGCTCGCCCCCCTCGAGGCCGCGGAACTCGTTGGTGCGGAAGTCGATCGTCCGGTAGGTGATCGGGCGGGGGGTGAAGGCCGCCGCGAACGTCGCGAGCGCCTCAGCCATCCGCTCGGTGAACTCCTCCCCGTGCCCGGCCTCGAGCAGCATTCGAGGATGACGTCCCTCGAGCGCCTCGAGCACCATCAGCTCCGCCCGCAGCAGGCCGACGCCCTCGACGTCGAGGGCCGCGGCGCGATCGACCTGTGAGGGCTCGGAGAGGTTGACGAGGAGCTTCGTCGCCGTCACCGGCGCGGCCGCGGCCGCTGCGGGCGCGGGCGTCGGGCGACCGACCGTGATCGCTCCCTCGCGCACGACCCCGTGCGTGGCGTCGACGGTGACGAGCTCGCCATCGCGGAGCTTCGTCGTCGCCTCGGCGGTGCCGACCACGCAGGGGATCCCGAGCTCGCGGGAGACGATCGCCGCGTGGCAGGTCATCCCGCCCGAGTCGGTGACGATCGCGGCCGCCTTTCGCATCAGCGGCACCCAGTCGGGCGCGGTCATGTGGGTGACGAGCACGTCGCCGTCGGGGAGCCCGTCGGCATCGGCGAGGTCGCGAATCACCTTCGCCTTTCCGCTCGCCTGGCCGGGAGCGGCGCCGAGTCCGCGGACGATGACTTCGCCGTGGTGCTCGATCGGCGGCGGCGCCGCCGCCGGGCCCGTGGTCACCGGGCGCGACTGCAGCATCCAGGCAACGCCGTCGGCGTCGTAGCACCACTCGGTGTCCTGCGCCGAGCCGTAGTGCTCCTCGATCCGCTTCCCGAGGGTTGCGATCTCGGTCACCTCGTCGTCGGAGAGCACCGGCCGGGTCGCCTCCTCCCCGCTGAGCTCGCGAGTGACCGTGCCGCCGTCCTCGAGCGGCTCGATCGTCAGCTCCTTGCGGCGGACCTCGCGGGCGAGGACCGCCATCGTCTCCTTCTCGACCACGTAGCGGTCGGGGGAGACGCTGCCCGAGACGACCGACTCACCGAGTCCGAACGAGCCTTCGATGACGAGTCGATCCTCGGCGCCTGAGGAGGGATCGATCGTGAACATCACCCCGGCTCGGGTCGCCAGCACCTGGCGCTGGACGACGACCGCGATGTCCATGTCGGCCTGGCCGAAACCGCGCTTGGCGCGGTAGAAGATCGTCCGGGCGCCGAACAGCGACGACCAGCAGCGCCGCACCGCCGAGACGACCTCGTCCGGCCCGCGGACGTTGAGCAGGGTCTCGTTCATGCCCGCGAACGAGGCGGCCTCGGTGTCCTCGGCGGTGGCCGAGGAGCGGACCGCGACCGGGTCGTCCTCGCCCGCCGAGAGCTCACCGTACGCCGAGCGGACGCCCTCGCTGAGCCAGTCGGGGATCGGCTCGGCCTCGACCATCTCGCGGACCTCGGCGGCAGCGGCCTCGAGCGCCGCGGTGTCGTCGACGTCGAGCTCGGCGAGCCTCGTCTCGATCCGCGACCGCAGCCCGCCCTCGTCGCAGAACGCGGCGTAGGCGGTCGCGCCGACGACGAACCCGGGCGGGACCGGGAGCCCGGCGGCGGTGAGCTCGCCGAGGTTGGCGCCCTTGCCGCCGGCGTAGGCGACGTCGCCGCGCGAGAGGCGCTCGAACGGGCGAACCGCGTCACCTGCCGCGACCGACGTGAGACGCTCGCCGCTCAAGGCCATCGAGGACATGGTGCCAAGCTAGCGGCGACGGCGTCGACCCGCCTCCGCAGGAACCTCGGCAAGCGCCCCGTAGTTTCCCCCGGGTGCGACCCGGGGGGGCCGCCGATGCGCCGGGGCGAGACCGGGAGGAAGATGCAGTGGTGGCCAGCTCCGACGACCAGCACCTGACCGCCCTCGACGCGACCTTCCTCGAGCTCGAGGAGGCCGACGCGGGCGCCCACATGCACATCGGCGCGGTGATGGTCTTCGACCCCGTGCCCGGCGGCCGCGCGGGCGCCCCGCCGATCGACCTCGTGCGGGCGGAGCTCGCCGCCCGGCTCCCGGACCTGCCGCGGTTCGGCCAGCGGCTATCGGAGCGGCAAACGCACGGGCTGAGCTGGCCGCGCTGGGTCGACGACGAGCACTTCGACATCTCCCGGCACGTCCGGCGCGCGGCGCTTCCCGACCACGCCGGTGAGGCGGAGCTGCGCGAGTGGGCGGGCGGGTTCTATTCGCAGCGCCTCGACCGCTCCCACCCGCTCTGGGAGATCGCGATCCTCGACCTCGCCGACGGCGGCTGGGCGATGGCGACCAAGACCCACCACTGCATGGTCGACGGGGTCGGCTCGGTCGAGATCGGCCACATGATCCTCGACCTCGAGCCGAACCCCGACCGCAGCCGCGAGGCGCCGGCGCCCGCGGAGACGGCCGAGCCGCCTCAGCCGGCCCGGCGGGGCGCGCGGCGCGCCAGCCGCCGGCTGCTCGCGCTCCCGCTCGCCGTCGCCTCGGCGGGCCTCTCAGCCGCGGAGCTCGGGATCGTGACCGCGCGGCGGGTGCTGCGGCTCGCCGAGGCCGGCGCCGGGACGCTGATCCACCCCGAGCGCGCCCGCGAGGCGCTCCGCCGCTCGCGGGCGCTTGCCGAGCTGCTGATCCGCGACGAGCTGATCGCCGCCCCCCGGACGAGCCTCAACCGGCCGATCGGCCCGCGCCGCCGGCTCGCGGTGGTCTCCGCCGAGCTCGACGACGTGAAGGCGATCAAGCGGGCGCTGGGCGGAACCGTGAACGACGTCGTCCTCGCCGCCACGGCGGGGGGGCTGCGGCGGCTGCTCGGCGACCGCGGCGAGGCACTGCCGCCCCAGGGACTGCGGGCGATGGTCCCGGTCAACATCCGCGCCGCCGCCGATCGGCTCGGGACCGGCAACCGGATCACCTCGCTGTTCGTCCACCTGCCGTTGACCGAGCCCGACCCCGTGCACCGCTACCGGCTCCAACTCGAGGAGGCCGAGTCGCTCAAGGCCGGGACCCAGGCCCTCGGGTCGAGCACGGTGATCGACGTCACCAGCCTTGCGCCGCCGATCCTCCACACCTTCCTCGCCCGCTCGCTCTACGCGACGCGGCTCTTCAACCTCACGATCACCAACATCCCCGGCCCGCAGCAGCCGCTGTACTCGTTCGGCTCGCGGATGCGCGCCGCATGGCCGCTGGTCCCCCTCGCCGCCGAGCACGCGCTCGCGCTCGCGGTCGTGAGCTACGACGGCCGGCTCTTCTTCTGCTTCAACGCCGACCGCGAGACGGTCCCCGACCTCGACGTCGCCGCGGAAGGGCTGATCGCCGAGCTCGCGGCCCTGCGCGAGGCCGCCGCCTCCGCCGATCGCGACGACCCCGCCGAGCCGCCCGACCGGCGCTCGAGCCGGGCGGCGGCGAGCTAGCGGTCGGGCTGACCCGACGCGTCACTTGCGGTCGATGATCCGCTCGGTGAGCCCCGAAGACCGGCTGAGGACGTCGCCGGTGTCGTGCTCTGGCTGGGCTCAGACGCCAACACGAGCGTCACCGGCGAGGTAATCCGCGAGGGAACGAGCGCCGCGCGAACCTCCCTTGTCGCCTTGGGGTAGAGCGTCGGTCTGTGCGTCCGGTGCGCGAAACCAACCACTCGGCCCGGAGAGCGGAGCACACCTGCGAGCAGTCGTTTCGACGCGCTGCACCGTTACGTCGAGCGCGTGGGCACCGTTGATCCGGGCATCCGCGGGTCCAGGCCCGCATCACACCGCTACGAATAGCCTTCGGTATTCTGAAAGTAATGCTTTCAGAGGCATCGGCCGATGCGGCCTTCGGGGACGAGGTCGGGAGCTCGGGCGTGGCGGCGCTCGACGCGGTCCTCGGCGGCCTCTTTTGGGGTGACAACGTCGTCTGGGCAGAGGCGGAGCCTGGCGCCGCCGATCCGTTCTACGCCGCGGCCGCCGCGGCCCACGGCACCGACGGCCTGATCCACGTCCGGCTTCGCGATCGCGAGCGCCCCCATGGCGAGGCCGAGGTCATCGACGCCCGCCCCGGGCAGGCCGACGCGCAACCGGCGCCGCTGCTGCGGGCGATCGCGGCGCGATGTCGGGCCGGAGACAGAAGCCTGCTCCTCTTCGACGGGCTCGACGTGATGGCCGAGCGCTGGGGCGCGGAGGTCGCGGAGAAGTTCTTCGCAACTTGCTGTCCGCAGCTGCTCGCGATCGGCGCGATCGCCTACTGGACGATGCCCGCCGGCCGCAGCAACCCACAGCTGCGGCGTACGGTCGAGGAGATAACCCAGTGCGTCTTCTCCGTCGGCGATGACCGGATGCGAGTCGTCAAGGCCGACGGGCGGCCTCCAAGCGTCGAGGGGGCCGTCTTTCGCCTCCAGATCGAGGCCGATCAGCCGCAGCTCACGCCGGCGCCGATGGCATCGCGGATCGGAACCGGGCTGCGCGCCGCGCGCGTGAAGCGCCAGCTCAGCCAGTCCGACCTCGCACGCCTGGTCGGCGTCTCACCAAGCTCGATCTCCCAGGCTGAGCGCGGTCAGAGCGGGCTTTCGCTCGAGACGCTGCTCCAACTCGCCGGCAAGCTGGGGATGACGCTCGACGAGTTGTTGCGCGGCGAGCTCGTCACCGGCTGTCGACTCGGCCGCCGCGACCACCCGCCGCTCGGCCGCGCCACCGACCGGTCGGAGCCGATCGCTCTCCTCGACGATCCGGAAGTGGGGCTTCGCGCCTATCTCGTGCGGATCCCCGCACGAGCCACCGCCAAGCCGCATCTGGCGCACAAGGGACTCGAGCTCGTTGCGGTCGCGAGCGGTCTGGTCCAGGTCGTGCTCGCAGCGAGCCGCCCCGTCTTGCGCGCCGGCGAGGTGGTGCTCGCGGAGGGCGCCCCCGTGACCGGTTGGCGCAATCTCGGCACCTCTGAGGCAGTTCTCTTCTGGGTCCTGCGCGACGCCCGTCACGTCGCCGAGTAGCCACCCTCGGAACGGCTCGGCCGGGCGCGCCGGACCTTCAGCCGGATCGCTCGGCGAAGCCGAGGCCTGCGGGGTGTAGAAGCCGGGGGTCTGTCTGGAAGCACTACTACAAGCGATTTGCGCATCTATTCGTATTGCTCTATCAACGGTAGGCGTAAGTAAGGAGGTATGGGGAAGTCGGCACTAAGGAGGCGTCGTGGACGCTCTAACCCGCTCGAACACCGGAACGCGCTCGAACGCTGGTACCCGCCTGACGAAGTCCTGTGGGATCGTCGCCGCGGTCGCCGGTCTTACCGTCCTCGTCGCGATCATCGGACTCAACCTCGGTACCCTGCCGTCGGTCCCGGCCAAGTTCGTCCTCGGCGTCTCGATCCCGATGCTCTACGGCACCTGGCTGGCAGCCCTGCCTCGGGGGGAGCATCCGGAGTGGATGGGTGTTCCCATCGCCGTGATGCAGCCCCGATCCAGAGTGGGGCGCCTTCGTGCGTCACGGCACAGGTGCCTGGTCGCGCTCGGCGTCCCCGAGGAGGTCGCCCTGGTGCTCGCCGGACACCCCGCCTTCAGCCTCGACGAGCTCAAGCGGCTCCTCGGTAAGGGCTGCCCCGTCGACACCGCGCTCCGGATCCTGTGGCCTGACTGAGCGCAGGAGCGACGGGCGGCGTAGGCGGTGATCGTCACGGCCTCGTCGGTCGACGACCTCGATCCGCTCGACCGCGGAGCGATCAGTGGAGCGATGTCCCGTTCACCTCGATGTCGCCGGTCCTGATCGTCTCAACCGTGATCTTGGTTGTGCCCGATCTCGCCATGTGCGGGTGGCGCTGCCGCGTCCTCGCCGGGCTCGACGACGACGAACTGGGCCATCATCCCCTCGTCCTCGTGCCGGAGCAGATGGCAGTGGTACATGTAGGGGGCGTCCGGATCGGCGTAGTCCTCGAAGCGCATGATCAGCCGCACGGGCATCCCAGGCGGGAGCTGGATCGTGTCCTTCCAGCCCGAGAGATCAGGCGGCGGATCCTCGCCGTCCACGTCGAGCACCTGGAACTGGACATCGTGGACATGGAAGGTGTGCGGTTGTCCGTGGCCGTTCTCGACCTCCCAGACCTCGGTCGTGTCCACCTCGACCACCTCATCGATCCGCTCGATGTCCATCTCCTCGCCGTTGATCCTGCGCGAGCGAAGCTCGAACTCGCGCGTCACGGCGGCGTCGCCCGGGTCAAGCTCCGAGACGTCGGCCAGCTCGGAGGGGACGGCCGCTGAGGGATCGAGCTCGGCTGCAGCTCGTAGCTGCAGCACATCGAACGAGTCCTCGCCGCCGTCCTCGCGCGAGGTGTCCGAGCCAGGCTCAAGGTCGGGCGGGTACGAGCGCAGGACCACGCGCTCACGGGGCTCGATCGTGACGACGATCTCGGCCCGCTCACCCGGCGAGAGCTGGATCCGATCGAGCTCGGCCGGTCGCTCGAGCAGCCCCCCGTCGGTGGCGATCAGCGCGAAGTCGCGCCCGCCCGAGAAGCCGAAGTCATAGGTTCGCGCCGTCGAGCCGTTGAGCAGCCGCAGCCGCACGCGCTCGGTCGAGACGTCCAGGAACGGTCCGTAGGTGCCGTTGACGAGCACCGTGTCGCCGAGGATCCCGAGCTCCTCGCGATCGTCCTCGACCAGCGACCCATCCTCGGCGAAGAGCTTGTCCTGGACGATCACCGGGACGTCGTCGACGCCGTATTCGCGGGGCAGGTCGAGCTCGGCCTCCTCCGAGTCGTCGAGGATGAACATGCCGGCGAGCCCGCGGTATACGTGCGCCTCGGTATCGCCGTGCAGGTGGGGGTGGTACCAGAGGGTGGCAGCGGGCTGATCGATCTCCCAGCTCGGGGTCCAGGTCTCGCCCGGCTCGACGATCTGGTGCGGGCCTCCGTCGGCATCGGCTGGCAGGTGCATGCCGTGCCAGTGGACGGTCGTCGCCTCGTCGAGCCCGTTTTCGAAGTCGACCCTCACCTCCTCGCCGCGCGTTGCCCGCAGCGTCGGTCCGAGGTAGGAGCCGTTGAAGCCCCACGTCTCGGTGCTCCCACCGGGTCGGAGCGCGCGTTCGCCGGGCTCCGCGGTGAGCGTGAATACGCGTCGGCCCTCGGAGTCGAGCTCGGAGTCAGCGAGCGGCGGGATCGCGAGCCGGTTCTCGAATGGCACCTCGCCGATGGTGTCGACCTCCGTGCCGGTCAGCTCGTCGAACGGCCCGCACGAGCTCAGTGTCGCCACTGAGAGTGCCGCGGCCAGCCCGGCGCCCGTCGCCCGAAGCCAGCGGGGTCGACGCGATCGCGCTCGCGAGCGCTGGCCGGCGGGTGCTTCGGCACCCCCACGGACCTCTGTCCGAGTCGAACTCCGCATGTGGTCAGCCTCGCACCGATCCGCCGTCGCTCCTATGGTGCTCCCTGGCGTCCCGCGGTCGAGTTAGCCACACCGCGCCGGCGCCCGGGGCGCCTCAGACGACCGAGTGGAACGCCACCCGACCACGCCCGCGATTCCTTGGGGCTAACGGTCTACGTCTTTGAGCAAGTCCCTGTGCACGCTTCCCTCTCGCGTGATCCCGGCGTGCGCCCCGTCGTCGCGCGGAGGAGGAGCGACGAGACCGGCACCGCCGCTTCCGATCAGTTTCCTTGCGAGCTGGCCAGTCGCCGCTTGTCATCTCTATGAAAGAAGGGCCTGGAGATGCAAGAGTCTCCTTCGTGAACGGGCAGCACCCTTCATACCTCTAGGAGAGGGTTTCCGGCGTGATCCTCGGCCTCGCCCTCGCCCTGGCGTGCGCGGTCGCGACGAGCGTCGCCTTTCTGCTCAAGCACCGCGGCGCGGTGCTCGCGCCCCCCGTGCGGGTGCGGCACCCGCTGCGCAGCGCGGTCGGTCTCTTCCGCTCCAGGTGGTTCGCGATCGGCTGGGTGGTGGCGATCGGCGCCTGGCTGCTGCACGTCGGCGCGCTCGCCCTCGCGCCGCTGTCGATCGTCCAGGCCGTGCTGTCCGGCGGGCTGGTGTTCCTCGCCGTCTTCGCCGAGCGCTTCTTCGGCTTCCGGCTCGGACGCCGCCAGTGGGCCGGCGTGATCGTCACCGCGGTGGGGCTTGCGATCATCGGGTTGACCTCGGGGTCGGCCGACGACGGCGAGACGCGGCCCTACGCGCTGGCCGCGTTGATCGCGATCGAGTGCGGCGTCTTTGTCGTCGCGACCACGATCGCCGCAACCTCGACCCATCGCCGCATCCCGCGTTGGGCGCAAGGTCTGCTCCTCGGCGCGGCCGCCGGGGCGCTCTTCGGCGTCTCCGACATCGCGATCAAGTACCTGGCAGACGCGGTTCAAGACGGCGCGCTCATCGAGCTGATCAGCCCGTGGACCGGGGCAGCCGTGGCCGCCTCGGTCGTCGCCTTCTATGCCTCGGCCCGCGGGCTGCAGCTCGGCCCGGGCGTCGAGGTCATCGCCCTGACCTCGGTCGCGGCCAACCTCACCGCGATCGTCGGCGGCATCCTGGTCTTCCGTGACCCGATCGGCACCGGGGGGCTGGAGATCACCGGACGGATGCTCGCGTTCTGTCTCGTGGTCGCAGGGGCCGCCCTGATCCCCGCCCCGGTCCGAGCCACCGACGTGTCGCCGGGTGCCTCT